>VGOU01000001.1 GCA_016875795.1 Chloroflexota bacterium
GCTCGAGGTCGGCGCCTGGGTCGCCTGCGGCTGCGGCGCCGCGGCGGGGAGCCCGCCGGGGATCGCCGGAGGGAACCGGAAGAGCACGACCGCGAGGAGCGTCAGGCCGAGCGCGCTGAGGACCTGGATGCCCCGGCGCGAGGGGCGCCCGAGGGGGAACGGCCGCGGCGCCACGCGGTCGGGGTACGCGAAGCCGAAGCGGTCGCCGTCGTGCTCGCGACGCCAGCGCGCCTCGCGCAGCGCGCGGCCGATGCGCGCGCGCGCCGGCCAGCGGCGCAGGAGCGCTTCGCGGACCGGATCACCGATAGACATAGATCTCGAGCGCCACCGCGCTGCCGCTGTCTCCGGCGACGATGTCGTGGAGGTCCTTCACGACCGCGCCCTGGAACGGTCCCGCGGCGAGCGCGCTCGTCGCGGTGCGCGCGAGGCGCTCGCCCTGCACGGGGTCCTGGTGCGATCCGTACGCGAACACGATCGCGACCTTGCGCGACTCGGCGGCGGCGAAGAGCTGCTGCCTGACCGCGTCGGCGAAGCGCGTCTGCTCCGCGGTGACCGCGGCCTGGTCGGCGCCGAGGAGCTTCGCGCCGTCGACGGCGACGCGGATCTCGATCGGCTTCGGGTCGATCGCGGGCCCCGTCGGCGCGTTCAGCTTCACCGGCGGGCTCGCGGCGGCGAGGAAGATCACGAACAGTCCGAGGAGGATGTCCGCCCAGAGCCAGCCGACGAGCGCGAAGGTGACGCCGCGGCTAAGTCCGAACATCCCCGCGATACCCGAGCGCCTCCGCGGCCTTGGCGAGGTCGGCGGACGCCTTGCGCAGCTCGGCGATCGCGCCCTGGAGGTCCACGAGCTGCTGCTCGCGCTCGAGCGCGCGCTCGAAGACGCGGCGCTCCTCCGCGGCCATCTGGTCGAGGACCTGGTCGGCCTCGTCGCTGCCGAGGCCGCTCGCGGCCACGCTCGTGGCGTGCGCGATCGTCGCGCGGATCTGCGACTCCTTCAGGAGCGACGCCGCGCGCGACCCCGCGTCGCTGATGTCGGCGCGGAAGTGCACGAGGAGCGACAGCACGATGAGGAGGCCGATGAGCGCGGCGTCGATCGTCGCGAGGACGCTGAACACGATCGTGCCCGTGCCGTGGAACCCCTGCTCCCAGAGGAGGAGGAACGGGCGGTCCGAGAGCTCGGGGCGGGCGGCGAGGAGCTTCGCGTACGCCTCCGTCGCCGTCGCGAGGCCGTACCAGGTGACCGCGATCGGCGCGAAGACGAGGACGTTGCGCGCGACCTCGAGGACGTTCCAGATGCCCGAGCGGCGGACGGTGATGGTGTCGGCGAGCGCCCGCGGGTCGATCCCCGCGGCGTACGCGCGCGCGTCCTCCTGGCGACCGAGCTTGACCGCGTCGGCGAGCCGCTCGAGGACGATGGCCATGGCGGCGTCCCGCGGCTTCACCTCGCTCGCCAGCGCGGTCA
Organism: Chloroflexota bacterium; assembly: GCA_016875795.1. Lineage (GTDB taxonomy): Bacteria > Chloroflexota > Limnocylindria > P2-11E > P2-11E > JACPOT01. The sequence continues at coordinate 1,463 of VGOU01000001.1, forward strand.
CCTCGTCGGCGGCCCGCTGGCGCTCGCTCGCGCGGGTCGGAACGACCCTGATGAGCTCCACTTCCTGCTCCCCTTTCCCAGTCCGGGGGCCGCCACCAGCCTAGTCCCGGGTCGTAACGGCGCCGCTCCCTGGAACGCCGCAGGGGCCTGGAAGTTGCGTCAGCGGGCGGTCACCGCCGGCACGGAGGCGGTCAGGCCGCGATAGACGGCGTAGGCCGCCCGGGAGCGGTTCAGCGTGTAGAAGTGGATCCCCGGCGCGCCCCCCTCGAGGAGCTCCCGGCACTGCGCGAGCGCCCACGAGATCCCGATGGCCTGCACGGTGTCCTCGTCGCGCGCCGCCTCGACGAGAGCGCGCAGCCGCGGCGCCACGGTCGCGCCCGAGCGGGCGAACATGCCCGTCGGCCGGAGCTGCTTCGCGCTCGTGATCGGCATGACCCCCGGGACGATCGGCACCGTCACGCCCGCCGCGCGCGCGCGGCGCACGAAGCGGAAGTAGTCGTCGGTCTGGAAGTGCATGTTCGTGATGAGCACCTCCACGCCCGCGTCCTGCTTCGCCTTCGCGTACCGGACGTCGTCGAGCGGGTCGGCCGACTCGGGGTGACCCTCCGGGTATGCCGCTCCCGCGACGCAGAAGGACCACCGCGAGCGCACGAACGACGCGAGCTCGACGCCGTGCGCGAAGCCCCCGGGCGTGGGGGTGAACGTCCCGTGCCCGAGCGCGGGGTCGCCGCGCAGCGCGATGACGTTCTCGATGCCTCTCGCCTCGAGGCGGTCGAGCGTGGCGGCGAGCGTCTCGGCCGTGTTGTCCGACGCGGTGAGGTGGGCCATCGCCTCGATGCCGATGTCGCGCTTGATGTCGGTGACGAGCCGGACCGTCCACTCGCGCCGCTCGGCGTCGCCGGGGCGCGAGAGCGAGGGGTACGTGACCGAGACGAAGTCCGGGTGCAGCGGCTTCAGCGCCGCGATCGTCCGGTGGAGCGCGTCGAACTCCTTCTCGCTGCGCGGCGGCATGAGCTCGAACGAGAAGACGGGCCTGCCGCCGCGGTACGCGTCGCCGATCCGCATCGGCCCATTCTCATGGACGGGCCCCGTTACCATTGAGGTCCCCCACATGAGAGCCCTTCCGATCGCCCTGTCCGCCGCGCTCCTGGTCGCCCCGATGCAGCTCGGGGCGCCGCTCGTGGACGCCCGGGTCGCCGCCGTCGAGCCCGCGGCGCCCCTCGAGGCCGCCGAGTCCCGCATCGCGATGCTCCCGGCCAGCCCGAGCGAGCCCGAGCCCGCCCCGGCCGCGGCGCCCGCCTGGCGGGCCGAGACCGCCGTCCTGGCGTCCTGGTACGGCCCCGGGTTCTGGGAGAACCGCACCGCCTGCGGCCAGATCCTCACCCCGGCGCTACTCGGGGTGGCCCACCGGACCCTCCCGTGCGGCACCCTCGTGACCCTCCGGCACGGCGGCGCGACCCTGACGATGCCCGTCGTCGACAACGGCCCGCACGTCCCCGGGCGGGAGTTCGACCTCACGCACCGCGCCCGCGTGGCCCTCGGCTGCCCCGACCTCTGCCGCCTCGGCTGGGTCCGCTAAGCCTCGAACTCCCAGCGGTGCCGCAGCCGCGCGACGCCCACCTCGCGCGAGCGCCCGATGACCCGCACCGTCAGCCCCTTCTGCAGGTAGTCGTAGTAGCGGTCCTGCGGGTCGATGATCCCCACGTCGATGTCGTACGCGCCGGGGAGGAGGTCGAGCGAGTCCACCCGGAAGCGCGCGACGCCCTCGCCGCGCACGGGCGCCTCGCACCCGTCGATCATCGTGTTCGTCCCGTACACGCCCACGCCGTCGTCGCGGTACACGTACACGCCGAACACCGCGTCGCTCACAGCGGCGCCGCTCCGGTACGCGATCTCGATCGACGCGGGCTCGCCGGAGTCGAGCACCGCGCGCTCGCCGCCGTCCGCGCCGAGGACGCGCACCGCGGTGATCTCGATCTCCTTCGAGCCCCAGCGCTCGCCGTGCCCGCGCGCGGCGCGCTCGCGCTGCTCGCGCTCCCCCACCGTGCGCTGGTACGCGTTCACGACGTCCCGCACCGTGCCGATCGCGCTGACGCGGCCGCCGTCGAGCCACAGCGCGCGCTCGCACAGGCGCGCGACCGCGCTCAGGTCGTGCGTGACGAGGACGATGGTGCGGCCCTGGCGGCGGAACTCGGCGATCTTCGCGAAGCACTTGTGCTGGAAGTACTCGTCTCCCACGGCGAGGACCTCGTCGACGAGGAGGACGTCGGGGTCGAGGTGGATCGCGACCGCGAAGCCGAGGCGCGCGTACATGCCGCTCGAGTACGTCTTCACCGCGGCGTCGAAGAAGCGCCCGATGTCGGCGAACGCCTCCACCTGCGGCATCGCCGCGTCCATCTCCTTGCGCGAGAGGCCGAGGAGCGAGCCGTTCAGGTACGCGTTCTCGCGGCCGGTGAAGTCGGGGTGGAACCCCGCGCCGAGCTCGAGGAGCGCGCTCACGCGGCCGCCCACCTCGAGCCTCCCGGTCGTCGGCTTCGACGTGCCGGCCATGAGCTTGAGGAGCGTCGACTTCCCCGACCCGTTCGATCCGATGACCCCGAACGCCTCGCCCTTCGCGACCTCGAACGACACGTCGGCGAGCGCCGTCACCGTCTCCGCGGGGGCGTACTGGCGGAGGACGACCTCCTTCAGCGTGCGGCGCGCCTCGCGGCGCAGCACGTACGTCTTCGTCACGCCCTCGGCGCGGATCGCGGCGGTCATCCCATCACCGCGAGGAGCCGCGCCGACCGTTCCGCGACGAGATCCGGCAGGCGGCGCGCGAGAGGGCGGCGGACCCGCTCGGGCGTCGCGTCGGGATCGATGCGCAGCTCGCGCTCGTCGCGCGCGTGCGGAAGGGCGGATGCGACGTCGTACAGGGGCGCGAGCCGCACGTCCCGGCCGGCGAGCAGGAGCGCGTGGTCCTTCGCGTGCGCGTCGGTGCCCCCCAGTGCCGGGCCGGGCCCGCCCTCGTTCTGGCACTTCCGCGAGGGATGCACGCCGAGCGCCTGGCACAGATCCTCCTGGTGGATGCGCACCAGCCGACCGCGTGTCTCCCTCCTGACGCAAAGATCCACGACGATCGCCGACCGGTCACCGAACCGGACGGCGCGCGTGCGCGCCGTCACGAGCCCCGCCCGCCGCGCGGCGTCAAGGCACAGGTGCTCGTCGAGGTCGTGATCGTCCAGGCCGGCGACCGCGGGCTTCAGGATGCGGCTCGTCGCGAGCGCGCCGCTCGGCACCCCCCATGGGCCCCGCCGCGGCGGCGGCGCGAAGGTAGCCGTCGTCGTAGTCGAACCGCAGCGCGGCGCCGCGCGCTCGCCTGCGCCGGCCGGGGCTGAGCTCGAGCTCGTGGCCAAGGCGCTCGAGCACGCGGATGACGAGGCCGAGCTCGGCGGTGGGCTTGCCTGCCTCGAACTCGTAGATCCACTTGCGCGACACACCGGCGCGCCGCGCGAGCTCGGCCTGGCTGAGACCGCGCTCGGCCCGCAGGCCGCGGATCATCGCGGCGACGTCCCGCGTCGATCGGACGCGCATCCGGAGCACCTCCGCGGCATGACACCGCTCGGTGGCATGATACCGATGACACCGAACGGTGTCAAGACGCCCCTGCCACCGCTCGGTGGCAGACCCCGGACCCGCTACGGCTTCCTCGCGGTCGCCATGTAGAACCAGCCGAGGACGTCGGCGACGGCGGTGCCGTCGAGCGCGCGGACGAGGTCCGCGTACTTCCATGCGAGGCGGTCGTACCCGCGGAACGTGTACGGCGGGTACACGCCGGCGGAGATCACGCGCACGTCGGCGAGGCCGCTGTCGCGGATGAGGCGCGCCCACGCGCCCTTCGGCAGGTCGCTCTCGTAGATGCCCTCGGCCATGTGCTCGGCGCGCTGCATGCGGTCGCGCTCGGCCCAGCGGTAGAGCGACACCTTGCGCGGGACGATGTCGGCGTAGAAGAGGCCGCGGGGGCTGAGGATGCGCGCCATCTCGCGCAGCACCGGGGCGGGGTCGCGGAAGTGCTCGAGGAGCCCGCCCGAGAGGACGAGGTCGAAGCTCGCGTCGGGGAACGGCAGGCGGCGCGCGTCGCCGAGCACGCGCGCGACCGTGCGCCCCGCGCGCCGCGCGTTCTCGCTCGCCGCGCGCATCGCGTACGCGGCGTAGTCGAGCGCGACGAGCCGGTACGGCCGCTCGAGCCCCGCGCGGATGAGGAGGCGCCCCGACCCCGCCCCGATCTCCACCGCGCTGCCCGACGCCGGCAGGAGCGGCCGCAGGTGGCGGATCTTCGTCTCGTCGATGAAGTTGTAGATGTCGCGCCGCCCCGGCTCGTACAGCTCGCGCGGGTCGACCTCGCGCTCCCACGCCTCGCGGTCACCCTCGGCGAAGCGGCGCTCGCGGACGTCGTGCGCGTGGCCGTGCGCGTGGTCGTGCGCCATCCGCGTGAGCGTAGCCAACGTCGCTCCTCGTCCAGGGAGGGGCCTCGCCGCTCGCCTTCATCCATCCGTCGATCGACCGACGCGTTCGGCGCCCGACCGCGAGCGGTCACGGCGACCTGCCGTAGCCCGCCGGCCACCGCTACGTAGCGCGACCCTGCGCAGCGAGGGAGGGGGCGGCAGCGCTCCCTCCCTCGCGGTCCGTCCCGGCGCGCGCGCCGAGGACGACGAGCGCGGCGGCGAGCGCGGTCCACGCGAGGGCGAGCGCCACGCTCAGCGGATCCGCGCGAACGAGCGAGGGGAAGAGGAGACCGGCGTCCACCCCGCTCACGCCCGCGAGGAAGTCGAAGAGCGCGCCCGATGAAGGGTTGCCGCGGATGACGACCGCGAGGTCGTAGCGCAGGTTCGGCAGGACCGCGTACACGTACGTGACGAGCGCCGACGCGACGACCGCACCGGCCGCGACCGCGCGCAGCCACGGCCGCGCGAGGGCGATCTCCCACCCCGCGGCGACCGCGGCGACGAGGAGCGGCAGCGACCCGAGCGCGTAGCGCGACGGCGGCGAGCCGTCGGCCCACCAGTAGTGGATGTCGGCGATGTAGACGAACGAGAAGAGCGACCCGAGCGCGAGGGCGCCGAGCTGCGTCACGCCGCCGGCGCGGGCGCGGCGGATGAGCGGAACGAGGCCGAGGAACGCGAGGAGGTACACGGGCGCGCGCGGGATGAGGCCGAAGGCGCGGTCGAAGAGGAGCCCCGGCGCGCCGATCCACGGCTGGTACACGAGCACCGGCTGGTTCTCGCGGATGAGGAAGTAGCCCGCGCTCGGCATGAAGAGGCCGAACGTGACGAGGTTGAGGAGCGCGAGCGCGAGGACGAGCCCGAGGAACGGCCCGGCCCCCGCGGCGATGCGGCGCAGGTCCCACGCGACGCGCTCGCGGTACGGCGCGACCGCGCACCACGCGATGGCGACGCCGAGGCCGACGACCGTGGGCCACGCGCGCGTGGAGAGCCAGGGGAGCGTGCCGGCGAGGGCGCTCGCCAGCGCGAGCTGCTCGAGCGTGGTCGCGCGGCCGCTGCGCAGCAGGCGCACCGCGGTGACGAACGCGAGGACGGCGAGGAGCTCGGGATACACCTGAGTCGTGTACGTGAGGAGCGGGTGGACGAGCGCGGTCGTCGCGGCCGTGAGGAACGCGACGCGCGGCGCGAAGCGCAGGTCGCGCAGCAGGAGGTACAGCTGCGCGACGAGCGCCGCGCCGACGAGGCACATGAGCGCGAGCACGCCGAGCCGGCCGCTGGCCGCGTACGGGAGCACCGACAGGATCGGCAGCGCGGGGTCGCGGATGGAGAACACGCTCTCGCCCACCGGGACCGCGTGCATGTCCGGCAGGCGCTCGGGGTAGAACGCGAGGTAGCGGTCACCGGCGTAGTCGTTGCGGACGTCGAGGTCGCGGTCGTACAGCAGGCTCTGCGTGACGATGAGGTAGTGCGGCTCGTCCGACGCCGTCGGCATCACCGCGCGGTGGTACGGGAGGAGCACGAGCATCGCGACGAGGCCGATCGCGGCGAGGTGGAGCGCCGCGCCGCGGTCGCTGAGGCGGCCGAGCGCGGGCCACAGCGCGGCGAGCGCGTGCCCCGCGAACGCGACGGCGACGGCGAGGTAGACCGCGCCAAGCTGGCCGTTCAGGACGGCGGGACCGCCGAACGCGGCCATGAGCATGAGCGCGAGCGGCGCCAGGTACAGCCAGAAGTGGCGCGCGAGGACCGCCGCGCGCCGTTCCGGCGCGACCGCGCGCGAGACGAGCGCGGTGCCGGCGGCGGCGAGCGCGAGCGCGAGCGGCAGCCACTTCCGCAGGAGCGTCTCGGGGATGCGGTCGCCGGTCCCCTGCGCGACCCACGGCTGGTACGCCGCCACGAGGGTGGCGCCGATGAGGAGGGCGTTCAGGACGAGGAATGTGGCCAGCGACCACCGCCCGGTGTGCTGCGCTTCGTGGGGCGGCGTATGTGTTTCCGTGCCAACTTGGCACGGATCCGTGCCGATCTGGCACGGATACACATCGGGCCCCGAGCGAGCACCCCGCACGATCAACCACCCTGCGAGCGCGAGCGCCGGCACGAGCGCGCCGTACGCGGGCGCGTGCCAGTCCGCTGAGACGGGCTGGAACGACGGGAGCCACGCGAGCGGGTCGAGGCCGACGCGCGCGACCGCGCCGCGGATCTTGTCGTCGAAGGCGCTGTTCAGCGCGAGCGACGGGACGGCGCTCAGGATGAGGCTCGTCACCGCGCTCACCGCGACGAGGACCGCGGCGACCGCGCGCTCGGGCCAGGCGCGCGCCCGCAGGAGGCCGTAGGCGACGAACGGCGCCCACAGCGGCAGCACGTCCACGAAGTAGCGCGCGGGCGGCGCGTAGCCGCCTTCCCACAGGCGGAAGAACGAGAGGGCGAGGACGCTCGCGCCAACGGCGAGCGCGGCGGGGAGGAGGCGCGCGCGGTCCGCGCGGAGGGCCGGGGCGAGCCCGAGGAGGCCGACGAAGAGCCACGGCGCGACGCCGAGGAGGCCGAACGTGCGGTCGAAGAGGATCGCCGGCAGCGTCACCCAGAGCTGCGCGGTGATCGAGCCCTGCTGCGTCACCTGCTGCGCCTGGCCCGTGCCGAAGACGTATCCCGCGTACGGGACGGGGAGGCCGTAGAGGAGCGCGTTCACCGCGACGACCGCGAGCGCCACGCCCGCCGCGGCGGCGGCGCTGCGCGTCCGCGTGAGGCGGTCGCGCAGGAGGAACGGCAGGAGGACCGCGAGCGGGACCGCGTCGCGCGGCGTGAGGAAGAGCGTCGCCGCGAGGAAGCCCGCGGCGAGCGCGGGGCGCGGCCGCGCGCTCCTGAAGCCGAGGCGGTAGCCGGTGGCGATGAGGGCCGCGCCGAGGACGTTCGGGTACACGTGCGTCGCGAGGAGCGCGAGCGGCGCGCACGCGCTCGCGATGAGCCACGTCCACCCAACCACATGCCGGGGGGGTCGTAGGGGGGGCAGAGCCCCCCCTACGTCGCGAAGGATCAGGAGCATCTGGTAGCTGGTCCACGCCCCGATGAGGGCCAGAACGAGGCCGGCGCCGAGCCGCTCGCCGAGCACCCATCCGGGAAGGATCGCCAGCGCGAGCGCATACCCCTGGATCGGGCGGGGGCCGGCCGGTGTCTGCGCCACGTGCGTCGCGACGTCGTCGCTGTTCGGCTGCGCGCCGATCATGTCGAAGAAGAGCCGCTCGTCGATGGCGAAGTCGAGGCGGCCGTGCGCGAGGCTGTCGGCGAGGAGCAGGTAGTGCGCCTGGTCGCCGAACGGCAGCGACGCCACCGGGAGCCACGCCGCCGCCGCGCCGTATCCGATCGCCGCGACCGGGAGCGCGACCCACGCCGGGGCTCCGCGCACGACAACGAGCGCGGCCGGCGCGAGCAGGACCGCGACGATGGCGACGAGGAAGACGCCGCGCAGGTCGCGGTCCACGTCGCCGAGCGACATGACCGTGTAGGCCCAGCCCGCCGCGGCGACGGCGATCGCCTGCGCGACGACGAAGCGCGGGATGCTCACACGTCTCATCACTCGCCGTCCAGCCAGACCACCTGGTCACGAAGCGCATCGTCGCCGCGATGCCGCTCCAGGAGACGCGCGAGCGCGTCGATGAGACGCCCGCGCGAGTCGGGCCGACGCGGGCTCCGCGACGCCGCGGTGACGATCAGTCCGTGGTGCGGGCGATCGTCGTCGGCCGCGCGGGCGGCGAGGGGGACGAAGTCCCTGGCGTTCTCCGTGACCGCAGCGCGCCCCTCGTCGGCAGCGACATCGAAGATCTCGCGATCGGGGCGGCCCCGCAGGTCGTCACGCTCGGCGACGGCGGCGACATCGTGGCCGCGCTCTCGAAGGCGCCGCGCGACCTCGGGGTCGTGATGCTCGTCGAGGAGCAGCCTCAAGCGCGCGCAACAGCCTGCTGGCGGCGCCAGGCGGTCTCGGCGCGTGCCGCCTCCTCATCGTTCGCGCGGATCCAGTCGTCGATCTCACTCCCGTGGTCGCCGTGGTACGCCAGCGCCAGGCGGACCTCACGCTCCGGCACAGCGAGCACCTCGGCCACGGCCGGCACGGAGCCGTCGTTGGCTCTCAGCGCCGCCACGACCTCCCACACGTCGGGACCGCGCCGCAGCCCGGGCCGGCGCCCCGCCGGTCCGTCACGAAAGACGATGCCGGGGTGCCGCCGCATGCGAAGGCCCTCCTCCACGAGCTCTTGCGCCAGCGTGCGCGCGGGGACGTGGCGCCGCGCGGCCTCCTCGGCCAGCCGGCGGATCGTGCCCTCGTCGAGCCTCAGGGAGTAGGGCTTCGCGGCCACGTAGCGCAGCGTATCACAACGCGCTACGCACCTACCGGAACGCGCCCTCGCAGATCATCGCGCCGTCGCCGCCGCTGAAGTTCATCTGGATGACGATCGCGCCGAGCGAGCCGTTCCCTCCGATGACGACGGGGTGCTGCGTGCCGTCCGCCAGCCCCGGCACGTCGCGCGGGTCGACCCAGCGCGAGAGGCCTGTGCCCAGCGTGAGCGCCTGCGTCGTGACGAGCGTGCGGTCCGAGAAGCGGTACCACCGCACCGTGGCGATCGTCGCGGTGTTCCCCTGCACGACGAGCGGCGTGGTCCAGCCGGAGGCGCCCCCGAGGCGCCGCGTGACGTTGGGCAGGAACACGCGCCCGCCCCCGTTCAGGATCCCGGCGTAGCCGCCCGCGGTCGTGCCGATGATGTTCACCGCGCTCGCCACCGCGTCGTTGTCGGCAACGACGGTCGCCGAGTGCTCGCCGTCGGCCAGGCAGCCGGCGGACGCGGCCGAGCCGCACAGGACACGGCTCGTGCCGCCGTTCACGTAGCGCGGGTCGAACGCCCACGAGCGGCCGGGCTGGACGAGCGGGCCGGGGAAGAACGTCGGCGTGTCCACGCCGAGCGGCCGCACGACGAGGGTCGGCGCGACCGGTGTGGCTCCCACGTTCTGGACGACCACGGTCGAGACGCCCTTCCCCACCCCGCTCACGTTCTTCACGAGGTACGGCATGAGCACGGGCGACGACCCCTCGGCGATCCCGTTCGCCGCGTAGACCACGGGTCCGCCGGCGATGGGATCGGGGCGCGGCGCGGCGCGGCGTAGCCGTGCGTGTTCACCGCGACGGCGTGCCGCGTACCGTCGAACGAGACGAGCGACGCGGTCGCGGTCGTCGCGGCGGTGCCGAGGTTCTGGATGATGAACGGCGCGACGAACCCGAAGAAGCGCTTCGTGGCGTTCGGCAGCGACACGCTCGTCGCGCCGCGCGTCGCGCCCACGTACGCGGCCGGCTGCAGCGTCATACCGCTCCCGGCGTGCTCGTTCACGACGGCGATGGCGTCGATGAGGTACGCGCGGATGACGACGGAGTACTGGGTCTCGCCGGGGAGCGCCGCTTCCGCCTGCGGGCTGCACGCGTACGAGGTCCCGGGCGCGATGGAGCGGACGTCGCGTGTCATGGCGAGCGCGCCGTCGCTGAAGCGGTACAGCTCGATCCCCAGGAGGCCCGTGACCGTGTCGACGTCCTGGACGATGAACGGCGTGGTCCACCCGTCGGCGCCGCCGAGCGTCTCCGTCGCGTTCGGGAGGTACGCCGTCGACTTCGGACCCGCGGGAACGCGCACGCCGTCTGCGCCTGGGCGCCGGCCGGGACGAGGAGCGCGGCCACGAGGGACACCGCCGCGAACCACCTGCGCATGACCCAAGTGTGTGGCAGGATCGGCCTTCGATGACGCTCGCTTCCTTGTCCGTGGCGCTGCGGAGCGCGCCGCCGCGCGCTCTCGCCGCGTGCGCGAGCCTCGCCGCGGCCTTCCTCGCCCTCGCGCTGCTCGTCGCGGTCGGGGCCACGCGCGCGGTCGATCTCGCGGTGACCAGCGCGTTCCAATCGATCGCGTCGTATCCGATCGACGTCGCGGTGAACGCCCACACGCTCGTCGGCCAGCTGCCGGTGACGCTCACCGCGTCGGTCGTCGTCGCGCTCGTCGCCCAGCGGCGGCTCGGCGGGTACGCCTGGATCGGGCCGCTGCTCATCCTCGCGACCGGCGCCATCGAGCTCGTCTTCAAGTACGTCGCCGCCCACCCCGGCCCGCCGAAGGAGCTCATCCGCGCGTTCGGCAACCCTCTCGGCCTGCCTTCCGAGTGGAAGCCGCCGTACGCGTTCCCGAGCGGGCACATGGCGCGGATCACCTTCCTGTCGATCACGCTGGCAGCCCTGTTCCCGACGCGGGCCGCCTTCGGCCTCGCGGCCGTCGCCATCGCGCTCAGCCTGTTCGCGCGCGTCTACATCGGGGACCACTGGATCAGCGACTCGCTCGGCGGCGTCGCGCTCGGCGCGTCCGTCGCCTTCGCCGCCGTCGCCTGGATGCGCGCGACCGCGCGCCGGTAGCCTTTTCGCGATGCCGATCTACGACTACCGCTGCGCCGCCTGCCGCAAGCGCTTCGCCGTCTTCTTCCGCTCGTTCTCGGAGATCGGCCCGGTGCGCTGCCAGCACTGCGGCAGCGACGACGTCGCGAAGCTCGCGCCGCGGGTGGCGCAGCTCGTGGGCGAGGACGCGCGTTTCGACCGGCTGAGCGATCCATCGGCGCTCGGCGACGTCGACGAGAACGACCCGGCGTCGGTCGCGCGCTGGGCGAAGCGGCTCGGCCGCGAGATGGGCGAGGACCTGGGCGACGAGTTCGACGAGGCCATGGCTGAGATCGCGGGCAGCGGCACGGGCGAGGGCAGCGAGCCCGATCCACAGCCGTACGCGGGCGGCACGAGCAACGACGACTAGACGCGCCCGACGACCTCGCGTACCCGCGCCCCGAGCAGCAGCCGCGGATCCGTCGCGCTCGCCCGGGCCCCTGCGTGCGCTCGACCATCCCCTCGTCGCGGGTGCCGTCAGCGCCCTGATCACGGTCACCCTGTACCTCGCGACCGCGGCGCGCGACATCGTGGTCGGCGACCCGACCGAGTTCGTCATCGTGTCGCTCACCGGCGGGATCGCGCACCCGCCCGGCTACCCCCTCCTCAGCATTCTCGGCCGCGCCTTCGGCGCGTTGCCGCTCGATCCCGCACCGTTCCGCATCAGCCTCGTCTCCGTGGTGGCCGGCGCGGCGGCCACGGGGATCGTCGCGGTGACGGCGGTGCGTCTCGGCGCGGCGGGGCTGGCCGCGGTGAGCGGCGCCGTCGCCTTCGCGACCACCCCGGTGGTGTGGCGGTGGTCGGTCGTCCCGGAAGCGTTCGCGCTGAACGACCTCGTCGTCGCGGCGATCGCGCTCGCGCTCGTCGTGTGGCACCAGCGGCCCGCGAGCGCGACACCGGTGATCGCGGGGGGCCTGCTCGGTGGGCTCGCGCTGGCGAACCACCACACCGCCGCGCTCATCGCGCCGGCGGCAGCGGTAGCCCTCTGGCAGCAGCGTGGCGCGCTGGGAAGGAGACCTGTCCTGATCGCCCTGGGGGCGCTCGCGTTCGCCGTCGGGCTTCTGCCGTACGCATACGTGTTCGCCGTCGCAGCAGCGCAACCCGCCTGGAGCTGGGGTCCCATGACGGGTGCCGCCGACCTGTGGCGGCTGGTCACGCGCGACGCGTACGGCGGCGCCCAGCTCGTCTCGGAGGCGGCCGTCGCCGGAGGGGATCCGCTGCGGCGCGTATGGCTCCTTCTCGTCTCGTACTGGCCCGCCGGGCTTGCGGTCATGGCGGGCCTCGCGGTCGCGTGGGAGCGCGAGCGGTGGTGGCTCGCGCGGACGGTGCCCGCGTTCGTGCTCGCCGGTCCCGCCTTCGTCGCGTACGCCAACATCGACCCGAACGGACCGGTGAACCGCGTGGTCCTCGAGCGGTTCTTCCTCCTCCCGCACACGCTCACCGCGCCGCTCGTGGCGCTCGGCCTCACCGGCCTCGCCGGCGCGGCCGCCGAGCGGCTGCGGCGACCGATGACCGCACCTGCCGTGCTCGGTGCCGCAGGGGCGCTGGTGCTCGTGCTGGCCGTGATGACGTATCCCCTGGTCGATCGACGCACCGACCGCGTCGCCCGCGGGTACTCGCTCGACATCCTCGAGAGCGTCGAGCCCGGCACGATCCTGCTCACGAACGGCGACGACTCATCCACAGGGGTGGCGTACCTGCAGCTCGTGGAAGGCACGCGGCGCGATGTGGTCCACGTCGCGGCACCGCTCCTGCGAGCCGACTGGTATACGCGCCAGCTGCGGGCGCGGCATCCCGGTCTCGCGATCCCGTTCGAGCGTCTCGGCATGGACGGCGACCTCCGCCGCCTCGTCGAGGCGAACCCGGATCGGACGTTCGCCGTCGTCGGCGGGCCCGTCGACGACAGCCTGCGCGAGAGCCACTGGCTCTACACGCGCGGCCTCGTGGCGATCCTCAGACCGCTACCCGCCGCGGGGAGCGTTGAGGATCTCGCGCGCGAGAACGACCGGGTGATGTTCCGCTACCGCATCCCGAGCGCGGCCGACGTCCGCGGGCGGCCGTGGGAGCAGGCGATCCTCAGTGACTACGCGTTCCCGGCGTTCCTCGTCGGTCAGCAGTACGACATCGCGCGGCAGTACGCGCAGGCACGCGCCTGGTACGCCCGCGCGATCGCGATCGACCCGCAGATGCAGCGCGCACGCGACGCGCTCGCCCGACTCCCACGTACGTAGGACGGCGACACCACTACCTCAGGTCCGAGAGCCCCAGCGGTCGTAGCTGACGACCTCGGCGCGCGCCTTGCGGCCTCGAGCTCTGGCACCCGGGCGCGGATCGCGGCGCGAAAGGGCTCTCCCGATCATCACTATCGAGCGGGCGGTGCGGTCCGCGGGGACCCCGAGGATCCGCTTCGCCGCGGTCTGGTGCTCCTCTGTCCCGAACCAGGCGACGCCGGCGCCAAGGCCGAGAGCGTTCGCGGCGGTGAGGATGCGCTCCGTGACGCGCCCCTCGTCGTAGGCCTCAGCGATCGGGCTGGCGCCACTCAGCACGATCGCGATCCCCAGCGGCGCGGTCGCGAGCCACTCGATCGGGGCCCGCAGTGCGCTCAGCCGGACAAGGCTGACCCTGTCCCGAACGACGATGAAGTGCCACGGCTGCGAGTTGACGGCGCTTCCTGTCCAGCGCGCGACGTCGAGGATCTGCTCGACGATCTCCGCGGGCACGGGGTCGGGCGCGTACTGACGGATCTGCCGCACACTGCGGAGCATCTGGACGATCCCCGATGGAGCGGGGGTGGTCGGCCCCCGGCCGCCTTCGGTCACAGCCACTCCTCGAACGACCACTGCGCGCGCTGGAAGTACCGATAGCCGAGCGCGAACATCACTCCGCCGAATGCCAACGGCCATGCTAGGGATCCCCACTCGGGCGCCAGCCCGTCCAGGAGCACGCGCTGATACCCGACGATCACTCCCGTCATGGGGTTGACATGCAGCAGCGCGGCCTGCTCGGGGTCGCTGACGATCGATACCGGGAACAGGACCGGCGTGAGGAAGTACCACGCCATCAGCAGGACCGAAAGGATGTGCTGGACGTCGCGGTAGAAGACGTTCAGGGCCGCCAGCAGGTACGCCAGACCGACGGACATCAGCGTCTGAACGGCCACGAGCGCCGGCAGGTAGATCAGACCCTGGGGATGTCGCGGCCCGAGCGCCGCCAGCACGACGAAGAGCACCGCGAGACTGAGCAGGAAGTTCACCATGGCGGAAAGGACCGCGGACGCCGGGAGCAGCTCCATCGGCAGGCGTACCTTCTTCACGATCGCCGCGTTCGCCACGATCGATGTCGCCCCGCCGGTGAGCGCGGTCGCGAAGTACGTCCACGGCAGCAGTCCGACGAACAGGAAGATCGCGTAGGCCTGCTCCCCCGTCGCGGTCCGGGGGCGAACACCGAACAGCACGCCGAACAGCACCCAGAAGACCGCGAGCTGAGCGAGCGGCATGACGAAGTGCCACGCGAAGCCGAGGGCAGAGCCCTTGTAGCGGGCGCGCAGGTCGCGGAGCGCGAGGTCGACGAGCAGTCCGCGACGCCGGATCAGCTCTCGAACGTCGTCGCCCCGCAGTCTCCGCGGAACTCGGTCGTGTCGAGGGTGTCCGACGAGTTCTCGTCCCAGAACGCGCTTGGGATCACCGTCGTCCCGCGACCGCCGACGACGAAGTTGATCACGCCGCTCGCGTTCGTCGTCATGGTCGTGACGGTCGAGCCGGGAGTGCGGTCGACGGCCGATACGCCGTTCACGGTCCCTGTCCCGTTCGGGATATACGTCGTGACGGCGATGTCGATCGCCTGGGACGCGAGCGGCTGGCCCGTGGTCGGATCGCGGACGGTGAGCGCGAAGCTGCGGAACTGGCCACGCGGAAGGGTCGTGGCGTCCGTCGGGCTGCACGTGATGACGCGAGCGGGGACGACCCAGCGCACGGTCGTGCTCGTCTGCACGCCCTGCGTCGCGAACACGGAAGCGCTCGCGACCTCGCGGCCCGGGTTCGACCGCGTCCAGGTGAACGTCGCGACCCCGTTCGCGTCCGTGGTGGCGGTCAGATCGAGCGGGGCGTTGCCCGCCACCTCCGTCCCGGAACGGATCGCCGCGTTCACCGTTGCGCCGACCGCCCGCGAGCCGTTCGAGCACGTCGCGGTGAAGCTCATGCTCGCCGTCAGTCCGACCTGCACCTCGGCGAAGGCCGGCGCTCCGCCGATGCCGACGACGGACCCGCAGCTCGTCCCTGTCACACGGAGGTCGTGGTAGTAGCCCTCCTGGCGGATGGGGCGGCCGGTCGCCGCGATGACGAGATCGCCGCCGAAGCGGCGCACGCCGGCGGCGGCCGTGAGCGGCACGCGAACGTCGTACGTGAACGTCGCGATGCCGCCCGCCGCGACGGTCGACTGCGTGTGCGTCGCGTATCGGCTCGCGCTCTTCCACGTCCCGGGGTTGAACGTCGCTTCGGCCGGGTCCTGAGCGTCGCACGTCACCTGGTCGTCGCGGCAAGCCGCGAGGTCCACCTGCGCATCCGTCCCGCGGACCCACGCCATCGTCCCGGTGTTCTGGAAGAAGACGGTGAACGAGCCGGTCTGTCCCGGAGCGAGGGTCAGGAAGGCGCTCTCGCCGGCGAAGGCGCTGTCGAACGCGGCCGCGGCTGCGGGTGACGCGACCGGCAGCGTGAAGGAGACGGAGAGGACGACCGCGAAGAGCGTCCGCACTACGGGCGGAATCCTATTCGCGGCCGGCTACGGCGAGCGGGCCGGCGAGGGCGAGGGAGCCGCCGTCGGGCTCGGCGTCGGCGCGGCCGGCGAGGGCGACGGCGCCGGGGCCGGCGAAGGCGTCGGCAAGACCGGGCAGCCGGCGCCACCGGGCTGGAGTCCGACCTCCATGAGCACCCCGACCACCTTCACGACCTTCCGCTCGAAGCCGGCGGCGCACAGCATCACCTCGGCGTCCTTGCCGGGGTGCGGCGCGATGATGACCTGACCGCTGTCGTTCCCCGTCGCGAGCGTCTTCGTCGCCGCGGTGCCCCACGCCTGCGGCGACCTCACGCGCTCTTCCTTCGTCTTCGTCTGGTCGTACGCGTAGATCGTCACGGAGAGCGCCTTCAGGCGGATCTCCTCGGCGACCGTCGGCGCGCTCGTGCGCAGGTACCCGAGCGCGTCCACCTGGTACTTCGAGGTGCGCGGGACGCTCGTGAGGACGAACTCGCCGTTCGCGTCCGTCGTGACCGCCCGCGACCCGTGGGTGATCCGCGCGTCCTTCACGGCGAGGTCGGTGAGGTCGTCGACGATGCGGGCGCGCGCGTCCGTCGTGTTCACGATGCCGCCGACGAGCAGGACGACGAGGAGCACGGCGAAGGAGGTGGCGATGAGGTAGCGGTGGCGGAGCGTCACTTCATTTGCTCCTCGAGGAAGGCGAGGACGCGCCGCTCCCACTCGGCCGGGTACATCGCGTACGCCTTCACGTGCCCGCAGTCGGGAGCGACCCATAGCTGCGTCGCGGGGTGCGCGCTCGCCGCCTTCATCTGCAGTGCATGGTGCACCGCCACGGTCGAGTCGCGCTCGCAGGCGATGAACAGGAACGGCCGGTCGGTACGGGAGCGGACCTGCTCGACCGGCACCACGGTCGCGAGGTCGATGTCGAAGAAGATGCGGGCCATGAGGACCATGCCCGGCGTGAACCACGACGGCAGGCCCGAGTACGAGGGACCGACCTCATCCACGAGCGGCACGGCGGCGGTGTACACGGAGTCGAGCACCATGGGGCCGACGTCCGGGACGAGCGGCAGCGCCATCGCGGCGCTCCCGGCGCCCATGGACTCCGCGACGACGGCGACGCGCGAGCGCGGCACGGCCGCCTTCTGCGCCGCGAGGTCCACCGCCGCGGCGATGTCGAGGGCCTCGTACCGGCCGAGGCCCCAGCGCAGCCCCTCGCTCTCCCCGTGGCCGCGCAGGTCGAAGAGGAGCGCGGAGTAGCCGCGCTCGAGGAGCGTGCGGGCGATGCGCCCCGTCGGGAACGAGCTGTCGATCCGCGTCTGGTCCTTGCCGTGGACGAGGACGACGGCGCGACCGCGCGGCGACGGGGCGGTGAACCACCAGCCGCGCAGAGTGACGCCGTCGTCCGCGCGGAAGCTCACGTCCTCGTGCGCCGGCGCCACGTACGCGGCCGTGCGCGCCGGCGCCTTCCGCTCGACCCGCGTGAGCGTGTCGGCGTACTTGAAGCAGATCCCGAGGTAGGCGACGAGGAGGACGGCGATCGCTGCCGCGGCGGCGCGGAGCGGTACCGGGCGGACGAGCGAGCGCACGGCCGCCCGATCTCGGTCCAAGCCGGGGACTGACGGGCGCCCGGGAAGAGGCGGAGCGGCACTCGTCATCGGGGACGCCGAGTTTAGGCCATATCCCGCGGTCTCAGCGCGGTGTCGGCCGCCGAACGTGCTGCCACCCAACGCAGCGGAGGCGGTCGGTCGTTGGCCGGATGACGGGCGGACGAGACCGCTCCACTCAGGAGGTACCGATGTTCACGAAGCTCCTTTCGCTGCTCATCGCCGGCCAGGGCGGCGGTCTGGCCGCCGCGACGATCGTCTCCGGCGCCACGACGGTCAGCGTCATGACCACCTCGCCCGAGCTCCAGGACACGCTCGCGCAGATCACGTCGCCCGGCAAGGCCGAGGAGCGCAAGCCGGCCGACGCGGGCAAGCCCGCCGACCGTCCCGGCGGCAGGCCGAGCGCCGTCCCCGGCAGGCCGTGAAGTAACCCCCCCATATCCCCCACCCCCAACGGGACGCCCCGCCGATGAGGCGGGGCGTTCACGTGCCCGAGAGCTCCGGGATCCCGAAGAGGTCCTCGAGAGAGGAGATGACGCGGTCAGGCGCGGCCTCACCAGCGGCGCTCCGGACGTCAGCGGCGGTCGTGAGCCCGGTGAGGACCAGGACTGCCGTGAATCCCGCTCGGTGCGCCGCCACCATGTCCGAGCCGAGGGAGTCGCCCACCACGATGACCGGTCCTTCGGACCGCGCGATGCGGGCCGCCGCGATGAAGAGATGGGGTTCCGGCTTCCCGACGCAGGTCGCTGCCCGGCCGGTCGCCGCCTCGATGGCGGCGACCATCGCGCCCGCGCCCGGCCACGACCTTCGCTGGTCCGGATAGGAGGAGTCACGATTGCCCGCCACGAGATCGGCGCCTGCCACGACCGCGAGCTGCGCCTCCGCGAGCGTCGCGTAGTCGAACTCGGGATCCAGTCCGACCACGACGACATCGGGCCGTGGCTGTTCCATGTCGGCTTCGGCGTCGCGGCTTCGCGGGCGCACGCTGAGCCCGCCGCTGCGTAGCTCGGCGCGGAACCCGTCCGTGCCGACAACGAGCACATCCCGAGGCGCGGGCCGACGATCGCGGAGGTGATCGGCGGTCACCGAGGCGCCGGTGACGATCCTGTCTGATCCGATGGTGAGACCCAGACCCGACAGCCGGTCGCGATAGCCATCTCGCGTCCGGGTCGTCCCATTCGTGGCGAAGACCACCTCCCAGCCGCCGCGCCGAAGCCGGTCAAGGGTCGCGTGAACGTGCGGAAGCAGCGTGGGACCGACGTGGATGACCCCGTCGAGGTCGAAGATGGCGATCGGCACTCGCTTCAGCTCGGGATCTCGAGCACGGTGGCACCCGGCGGTGCGCCGCCGCCGGATCGAGGCGCCAGGTCGACGAGCACCACTTCGGGACGGGCGGCGATGCGGATCGGGAACGTCGCGGAGAGGCCGCGGGTCACATAGGTGCGCACGCCAGCCACGACCTGCGGCCCCGCGAGAGCGTCGAGCCTGCGGATCACGGGAGTCCACCATGCGGCAAGGCCGGGTATGCGGATCTGACCGCCGTGCGTGTGCCCGCAGAGCGCGAGGACGACTTCCGCTCCATCAAGGGGGCCGACGTGGTCCGGCGAGTGCGTGACGAGCACCGTCGGCAGGGGACGTGCCGGCCCCACGGCCGACCGGTCATGACCCACGCGCCAGCCCTGCCATGGAATGCCGTGAAGGAGGACGCCGCCGAGGTCGACGCTGCGATCGTCGAGGCACTCGATCCCCTGGCCCGCCAGCGCACCACGGATGAGCGACCCGTCGTTCCGCTTCAAGGGCCAGTGGACCCGCGATGACCGGTCGAGCTCGTGGTTCCCCGAGACGTACATCGCATGCAGCGGAGCGAGAGATGCCGCGAGGCCTCGGGCGACCGCTTCGACCTCGTCATCGCGCTCGATGAGGTCGCCGAGCAGGACCGCGGCGGTCGCGCCGTGCGCGATGGACCACTCGGCCGCCTCGCGCAGCTTCTGAAGCGTCATGCGCGAGCCCTCGCGCAAATGGAGGTCACCGACGGCGAGCAGACGCACCGACCGGGGCAGCCCGGAGACGACGATCCGCAGGAACGTGCGTTCGACGCGACGCGGCTCGATCGCGAGGCCATAGATGGCGCCGGCCGCGGCGGCGGCGGCGAGGATGGAGAGGAGCATCGTCAGCGACCAGCCGCCCGGAGCAGCACCTCGGCCAGGCGCGGACCTTGGTGCCTCACCGAATACAGCCGCTCCACGCGCTCGCGCCCGCGCTCACCCATCTCGCGCCGGAGCGCGTCGTCGTCGAGCAGGCGGGCCAGCGCCGTCACCCACTCATCGTCGGTGTCGACGCAGTAGCCGGTGCGCTCGTGCTCGATCACCACCGGGTTGACCCCGACGCGGGAAGCGACGACCGGAAGCGCGGCGGCCATGTACAGGAGCGCCTTGAAAGCGCCTTTGCCGCGCGTCCACGGATCGTCCGGCTCCGGGAGGACACCGACGTGGAATCCCGCGACGTCCTCGGGCTCGCGGTCGAGCCGGTACCGCCGGATGTCCACGGGCACCGACGGATGCTCGTGGCTACCACCAACGACCCGGAGCGTGATCGACGGATGAGAGACGGCGAGCCGCTCGAGTGGGCTGTCGAGCAGGCGGAGATACAGCGCCGTCGTGCTCGATCCGACCCACCCGATGACCTTCGGGGACGGCGGCCGCGCGGCGAGCCCGGGCCTGTGGCGGTCCGTATCGACCGCCGTCGGGATGATCGTGACGTCCGCGTTCCATCGCCGAGCACGCTCCGCGAGGTACTCGTTCCCCACGATCACGGCGCGCGCCATCCTCGCGGTCTTCTCGACCCGTGACGGATGTCGCAGCCACGACCAGCGCCGGTTCACAGGGTGGATCGGAGCGAGCCAGATCGCGTCGTCGAAGTCGAACACGTAGGGGATTCCCGATGCCCCGATCGCCCGCTCGAGAAGGGGCGGGCCGATGGGGGCGGACTCCCGGTACACGATGATCAGCTCGTAACGCCGCATCCTCGTCAGGTCGGCCAGTCGCCGAGCGATCCCACGGAGGACGCCCGCGATCCTGGCGCCGACGGATCCCGACTGGTACAGCACGCGATAGGTCGCGTCGTCGAAGAAAGCAGAGACATCGAGCTCGATCCCGTGCTGTCGGAGCAGACCGGCGTACTGCTCGATCCGCAGCCGATTGCCGCCCCCGAGCGTAGGATGGGTCACGAGCGCGAGCACGCGCAGAGGCCTCGTCCCGGATCCCTCCTCGATGGACGCGATGATGGCGAGGATAGGAGAGTTACGCTTCGGAAGCCCGTGAACGGACACGTCGTCGTGACCGGTGGTGCCGGCTACATCGGCTCGGTGCTCACCGAGATGCTGCTTGCCGCCGGCGCTCGCGTCACGGTCCTCGACCGCCTCTTCTTCGGGGACACGCTCGCTGACCTCATGAGACGGGACCGGCTGCGAGTCGTGCGGGATGACATCCGCGCTTGCGACCCGGCGCTCCTGGAAGGCGCAGACGCCGTCTGCGACCTAGCCGCGCTCAGCAACGATCCGGCGGGTGAGCTCGATCCGCGCAAGACGATGGAAATCAACTTCGAGGGCCGAGCGAGGATCTGCCGGCTCGCGAAGCGCGCAGGCGTGCGACGGTATGTGCTCGCGAGCTCATGCAGCATCTATGGATTCCAGGACGACGTGGTCGATGAGACCGGGCCGACGCAGCCGCTGACGACATACGCACACGCGAACGCGCGTGCGGAGGAGGCGGTGCTCGGAGAAGCGAGCTCTCGGTTCTGCGTCACCGCGCTGCGCCAAGCGACCGTCTACGGAGCAAGCCGACGGATGCGCTTCGATCTGGCCATCAATGGGATGACGCTGGCTGCGCATCGGACGGGACGTGTGCGCATCTTGCGCGACGGCACGCAGTGGCGGCCGATGGTCCACGTGCATGACACGTCGCGGGCGTTCCTGTGCGCACTCGATGCCGAGAGCGAGACGGTGAACGGCGAGATCTTCAACGTCGGGTCAGACGACCAGAACTTGCAGATCCTCCCGCTCGCGGAGCGGGTGGCGGCCGCTATCGGCGTGCCTTTCGTGGCCGACTGGTACGGGGACCCGGATCACCGCTCGTACCGAGCGAGCTTCTCGAAGATCGCGGACCGGTTGGGCTACCGGACGACTCGCACTCCGGAGGACGGAGCGCGCGAGGTGGCGGCCGGACTGCGCGCGGGTACTCTGAGAGACGGGCCGGAGACGCGAACGGTCGAGTGGTACCGCGAGCTCATCCGGTGGCACACGATGACCCGCGAGGTCGCTATGAATGGCGCGATCCTCTAGACGGCTGGCGGTCGTCGGAGCCTCGGGCCAGCTCGGCTCCGACCTCGTCCGCTGTGGCCGCGAGAGCGGATACGAGGTCGTTTCCCTGACGCACGACGACGTCGAGGTCACCGATGCCCGCTCGATCGAAGCGGCGCTCGAGGCCGCGACGGCGGAGGTCGTGATCGACTGCGCGGCCTTCCACCAGGTGGACGAGTGCGAACGCGATCCTGCCACCGCGTTCGCCGTGAACTCGATCGGCGCGGCTTCCATCGCACGAGCGGCCCGGCGCCGTGGGGCTCGGACGGTCTTCGTCAGCACCGACTACGTGTTCAGCGGCACGAAGCCGTTCAGCGGGCCGACCGGCCCGGCATCGCCCGTGGACGCGTACACGGAGGACGAGCCGACCGGCCCGGTCAACGCGTACGGCGTGAGCAAGCTGGCGGGGGAGATGTTGGTCCGGCAGGCGGACGATGGCGCGCTCATCGTCCGAACGGCGGGCCTCTTCGGTCGCACCGGCTCGCGCGGGAAGAAGGGCACCAACTTCGTCGAGCAGGTGCTCCGACAGGTGCGCATCGGCGCTCCGCTCCGGGTGGTGGATGATCAGTACGTCACGCCCACCTATACCCTCGACGCGGCACAGGCGATCATCGCCCTGATCGACCTCGGCGCGACGGGGATCGTGCACGTCGCCGCCGCCGGGGCATGCACGTGGCACGAGTTCGCATCACGGTGCGTCGCTCAAGTGGAAGCACGACTCGAGGTCGAAAGGATCGGCGCCGCCGAGCGATCGGCCGGAGCCGCGCGCCCGGCTAACACCGCTCTGTGCGTCGATCGTCTCGCGTCGCTCCTGCGCCGTCCCGTACGACCCTGGACGGAGGCGCTCGCGGCCTACTTGTCTGAGATGGGTCACGTCTAGCGGGCGGGTGGCTCCACGGTCCGGTTGGCGCCTCGCGTGGCCACGAGCTGGCCCGCGCGGAACAGCGCGTCGAGCGACTCGCCGCAGTCCGCCCAGTACCCCTCCGCGACCTCGTGGGAGAGCTGCCCGAGCGCAAGGTAGTGGTTGTTCACATCGGTGATCTCGAGCTCGCCACGAGCCGACGGGACGAGGCCGCGCGCCAGATCGAAGACCCGCGCGTCATAGAGGTAGAGACCGGTGACCGCGTAACGCGATGCGGGCCGTGACGGCTTCTCGACGATGCGCACGAGCCGGTCGCCTTCGAACTCCGGGACCCCGTACGCCTCGGGGTGCTCGACCTCGGCGAGGACGATCCGTGCGCCAACAGGACGTGCCCTGAACCGATCGACGATCGGTGCGACGGAACGCTCGAAGATGTTGTCGGCGAGAAGGACGGCGACGGGGCCCCCGTCCGCGAAGTGCTCCGCGAGACCCAGCGCCTCCGCGATCCCTCCCGCGCGCTCCTGGTACGCGTAGTCAAGGTGCCGCAGTCCGAACGCCCGGCCGTTCCCGAGCAGCCGCAGGAACTCCCCCGCGTGATTCCCGCCTGTCACGATCATGATCCGGTCGATCCCGGCGAGCACCATCTGCTCGACGGCGAAGTAGATCATCGGACGGTCGTACACGGGGAGCAGATGCTTGTTCGTGATCCGCGTGAGCGGGTCGAGCCGCTGGCCAGACCCACCGGCGAGGATGATCCCGCGGATCACGCGTACACCCGCGCGGTCGGGATCGGGTGGATGAAGTGGCCGCCCGCGCTGAGGTAGGGCGCGTGCTTCCGGACGATCGCGTCGGCGTAGTTCCACGCGAGCATGACCGCGTAGTCGGGCCGTTCTTCGAGGAGCGCGCCCTCAGGCCGCACCGGGATGTGCATACCCGGGGTGAGGAGCCCCTGCTTGAACGGCGTGGTGTCGGCGACGAACTCGACGAGCTCGGTCCCGATCCCGCAGTAGTTCAGCAGCGTGTTGCCCTTCGCTGTCGCGCCCAGCGCGGCGACGCGGCGCCTCTCGGATCGGAGCCGGCCGAGCATCTCACGCAGTGCATCGCGCGAGCGCGCGACCTGTGTGGCGAAGTCGGCGTAGGTGCTCGCATCGAGCAGCCCGGTGCGGGCCTCGTCCTCGAGGAGGCGCTCGAGATCCGCGCTCCGCGGGCGCCGCGCGGCGCGTCCGACGAACATCCGGATCGACCCGCCGTGGATCGGGATCCGCCGGACGTCGAAGAGCTCGAGCCCCGCGGAAGCGAACAGCTCCGTGAGCGGATGGACCGCGAAGTACGAGAGGTGCTCGTGGTAGATGGTGTCGTACTCGACGTGGGCGATGAGGTCGCCCAGGTATGGCACCTCAGCCACGAACACGCCGTCGGTCTCGAGCAGCGCGTCAAGCGCGGCCGCGATCGCTCGGACGTCGTCGATGTGCGCGAGGACGTTGTTCGCGAGCACAACCGCGGCGCGGCCACGATCAGCCGCGATCCGCTGCGCGACATCGGGCCCGAAGAACTCGTTCCAGGTCTCGAGGCCCGTGGCGTTCGCGACGCTCGCGAGGTTCGTCGCCGGCTCGACGCCGAGCGGCCGCAGGCCACGGTCGCGCAGGGCGCGCAGCAGGACGCCGTCGTTGCTCCCGAACTCGACGACGACCGACCCGGCTCGAGCGAAGCGGTCGCGGACCTCCTGGGCGAGGCCCGCGAAGTGTTCGAGGAGCGGCGCGGACGCCGAGGACGCGTACAGGTAGTGGCGGAAGAGGATGTCGGGACGGACCACGACCGAGAGCTGGAGCAATCCGCAGCGGGCGCAGCGGAGGGTCTCGAGCGCGAAGCGCTGCTCCGGCTCGGCGGCGCGCTCCGGGCTCACGAAAGCGTTCGCCAGCGGGGTGCTGCCGAGGTCGAGGACGAGCGACAGGTCGCCTGAGCGGCACACGCGGCAGCGATCGACTCGGCGAAAGGAGGATCCGGTCACACCGCCATTCTCACGGCACGAGCGGCGCGGCGCGAATGGCGTTCAGGCGTGCGCGTACGCGAGGCAGTCCGCGCAGGGGGTCCCGGCGACGTCCTTCGCGAGGTGCGCCCGGCGGAGCGCTGCGGCGCGCTCGGAGTGCCATGCTGCGATGAGCGTCGAGACCGTGAGGTCGCCGAGGTAGTACTTCGGATCGTGGTCGTAGAAGCACGCGCTCATCCACCCCGTGTAGCTGATGTGCGGCTCCGTGAAGAGCGACCAGCAGGGCAGCATCGCGAGGAGCACCGCCGCCCGATGCTTCGCGGCCGCCTGGATCCCGTACTGGCGCAGCGCGTAATGCTGGTCGACGTAGGCGCCGATGAGACGGTGCGCCGCTTCGAAGCGCCGCTCGCCGTCTGGCTCGTCGAGGACCACCGTGCTCGCGTAGAGCTTCGGCTGGGCACGGGCACCGCGCAGCTCCCACGCTCCGCGCACGTTCGAGATGACCCGGTCGAACGCGTCGACGGCGGTCACCCGTCTGTACTCCTGCGCGTCGACGGCGTTGACCGAGAACTTGATGCTGTCGATCCCAGCGTCGTACAGGTCACGCAGCCGCGTCGTGCTCGCGAGGCGCCCGTTCGTCGTGATGAAGACGTAGGGCGTCCCGATCGCCTTCGCGTACGCCACGTACTCCGTGAGGCGCGCGTTCAGGAGCGGCTCGCCGAGCCAGAAGAGGCCGAGGTCGCGGACGCCGAGGTCACGCGCCTCGCGGATGACGCGGAAGGCCAGAGCAGGCTCGATGTCCCCCTTCGCGCTCCGTGGCTTGTACGTGAGCGTGCAGAAGGAGCACCGGAGGTCGCAGCGGCCGGTGACCTCGATCTTCAGCTTCGTGGGGAACGGCGGCCGCTCGACCGCCATGCTCGGCTCGACACGCCTGGTCTCCGCGACCCGCTCGACGATCCCGGCCTCCGTCACGACACCTCCGTTCGCCGTCCAGTGCATCGGCGAGCGGACGGCGCGTCGTGGGGCATCCGCCCCTTGCCTGTAGGCCGTTCGGCCTCAGCGGATCGGAGCGAGCAAGAGGCGGCTGAGGCGGCCGAACCGGGGACCGACGCCTTCGAGGTACGTGACCTCGCGCGGCGCGACGACGCGGAAGGAGCGCACCGCGGCCAGGAGGACGAGGAGCGCGAGGCTTGTCGCCGCGACGCCCCCGATCGCGCCGGCCAGGAGGAGCGGCACCGCCGCCGGTGCCGCGAGCCAACTGACGCCGAGGGAGCCGAGCACCCCGAACTCGCGTGTCTCCGGCACGAGCGCAACGACCATCGCGATCGCGACGACCTGGCCGGCGAACAGGCCGACCGCTGCCGCATACGGTCCCCAGGCGTCGCTCGCGATGAGCACGACCGCACCGTTGACACGGGCCCCGGCCGACGCGCGCGCGCGGAGCGCGGGCAAGAGGTCGATGACGTCGAGCCCGCTCGCCGCGAACGAGTGCGCGAGGAGCTCGTTCGGCTGACCGAGGTCCACGGTCGTGGGGTCGATCCGCAGCGCGCGAAGGCAGAAGCTCGTGACGTCCTCGTGGACCTGGTACGAGACGGGGAGCAGGACGAAGAGCACGGGGATGCCGCGGCGCGCGAAGGCGTCGCGGATCTCGAGTGCCGCCTCAGTCGTGATCCTCCAGCGGCCCGAGCCGCGTTCGCTCCGGAGTCACACCTCGGGCAGGGAGATCCGCGACGGTCCGAGCGTCGTGAGGAGCCCCTGCGTCCGGGACTTCTCGAGAAGCCACAGGTGCGACCGCGCGTTCAGCTCGTCGTTGATCGGCTCGAGGACCGCGAGCACGATCTCGGTCCGATCGAAGGACCGCGGCCGGCGGACGCGCGCCGGCTCGAGGATGGCCGAGCTGAACGCGGCGCGGCGCTCGGCGAAGACGTCGTTCGCCATGAGGATGAAGACGATCCCCATGTCGTATCGCTCTCGCTCCAGTGCGCGGCGCGCCTCGAAGAGATGGTGGTCGGGTTCCCACGCGCTCACGCCCGCGTTGTCGACGCGGACCGGCCGGGCGCAGCCGTCCGAAAGCATCCGCTCGAGCTGTGTCGTGAGGACCTCGCCGTGGTCGGCCTGGAGCGCCTCGACGAACGAATCGCGATCGCGAGGACCGCGGGCCCGGGTGACGCCGGGCCGCTAACGGATGCGACGCGGTATCAACGCTCGTCGGTGACGATCCGGTGGAAGCCCTCACCGGTGTTCACGCGCGTGTCGATGCCCTCCTGGTGCCGCCACCCGAAGAGCGGATCGGGCCGGAGCAGCGCGGGCCCGTCGACCTCGATGAGCTGCTGAGGCCAGACGACGCCACGACGAGCTCGCAGAGCAAGAGCGTCGCGACGACGACGATGGTGACGCGGAGCGCGACCGATCCGACCGCGGCGACCAGGCGCATCCGCTCATGCTCCCAGCGCGCCGCGTCGCACGGCGAGCGCGGCGTCCGCTATGAGGACGAGGCCGGGAAGGCTGCCCCAGTGCCACTCGCCGGTGCGCCGCTCCAGGCGTCCGCCGAAGCCCTCCTTGAATCGCGCGACACCGGCCATGCGTGCGCTCGGGTCGAGCCCACCGAGATCGAGCTCGGTGACGCCGCGCCGCGCGAGGGCGAGCGCCAGCTCGCGGACCGCGGCGTAGGACGCGGCGCGGCGAAGCCCATCCGGTCCCGTCGCGGCGGTATGGAAGAACGCTCGATCGCCGAAGACGAGCGCGAAGCACGCCGTGATCGGGACGCCGTCCGCCCAGCCGATGAGGACGACCGCGCCGTCCCCGAAGTGCCGGCAGAGCGACGCGAGCGCGCCCCGCTCGGCCTGCGGCGCGGTCGGGATCCGCTTCCGGCGCGTCATCGTGCCGTGGAGCGCCACGAGCGCCTCGATGTGCTCGGCGTCGCGGCCCGCGGTCCACCGGAGCGGCGACGCCGACGCGCGCTTCAGCTCGTAGCGATGGTGCTTCGACATGCGCGCCGTGAGCGCGTCCGCGTCCGCCGTGAGGTCGACGACGACGGTGAGCCCGCTGTTGAGGCGGACGAGCGGCCGACAGCATGCGCGCGCGACGCCTGTCGCGAGAGCGGAGCCCGGCGGCGCGGTGGGGTCGAAGCGGACGTACACGCGGCCGTAGCGCTCGCGGAGCGCGGTCAGCAGACCGCGCACGAGATCGGCGGCGAGCGCGGCGTCGGCGACCGACCCGCTCGCGAGCGGCGCCCCCGGCGCCCAGGCCAGCGTGACCCCGAGCCGCCGCCGCAGGAGCACCTGCGCCGCCGCGAGGTCCCCGTCCACGACGAAGCGTTCGGCCTGCCAGCCGTGCTCGCCGCGATGCGCGGCCCACGCCGCCGACTGGAAGAGCGATGCGCCGGCGTGCCGCTGCACGACGGCATCCCAGTCCGTACCGGGACCGGCGCGCCGCCACGCCGTCACCGCGGGCGGACGGCGCGCGCGAAGATCGCCACCTCGAAGCGGGGGTCGACGAGGTCCAGCTCCGCCAGGGTGAGCTCCTCCGCGGCGAGACCGTACAGGGAAGCCGCGGCGGTCCGCACGCTGCCGCGGACGCTGATCGCGACGTGGTCCGCTTGGAATGCCTCCTCGCACAGCCTGCGCGCGGAGACGGACGTGTACCGCCAGAAGTCGCCCGCTCCGTGCCAGCCCGGCGGGCCGTAGCCGGGATCCTCGGCGCGCCGCGCGATCCCGGTGAAGTTCGCGAGGAGGACCCCACCCGGCCGGAGCGCGCGATGGCACGTCCGGATCGCGGCGCCGATCTCGTAGATCAGCAAGAACGTGTTGACGATCAGCAGGCAGTCGAACGACGCGTCCGGGATGCCGCGCCCGCTCACGAGGTCACCGACGATGGTCGCCTCGGGGTTGCCCTCCATGAGGTCGAGCACGTCCGAGCGATCGACGCCCTGGCCGAGCTCGTTCGTGTAGCGCCGATCGCCGACCTCGAGAACGCGTCCCCGGATGTCCGCGCGGTGCGCGCGCAGGAACTCGCGGATCCAGTAGATCTCGATGGGCGTGCCGCGGTCGAGGCCCCAGATGTCGCTGACGGGCCGGATGCCCATCGGCTCCCGCGGACGCGACCGCGCGACGCGCTGGCCGATGCGCACGAGCGCATCGAACGCGGGGGCAGGCAGGACACGTCGTGCGAGCCGGCTCAGCCGCATGTGAGCCGATGCTCGAGGCGGCGGATCGGCGCGAACCAGTCGTCGGTCCCCGCGAGCTTCCCGATCAGGCCACTTTCCCGGTCGGTCCCGTGGATCTCGTTTCGCCGCAGACGCAGGGGGTCCGCGCCCTCGCGATTCGCGCCGGGCTCGCTCGTCACCGCATACGCGTACCCTGCGAGCGCGGCCGCCCGGCGAGCGTGCGCCGGCGCGAGGCCGTACGGATACGCGAGCCCCGTGACCTCGACCCCGAGACGGTCCTCGATGAGGATCTTCGACGCGCGGTAGCGCTCCGCGAGCACGGCGGCTTGGACGCCGCACGGCCGTTCGTGCGCGAGATCGTGGGAGCCCACCTCGAACCCTTCGCGCGCCAGGGCGGCGAGCTCGGTCCAGCTGCACGTCCCCGTCCCCCCGCGCTCGACCCACGCGGGGACGACGAAGAGCGTCGCCGCGTATCCCATCGCCACGAGGACGGCGCACGCGTCGACGACGGACGCGTGGCCGTCGTCGAACGACAGCGCGACGACCCCGTCGGGGGAGCCGTCACCCCGCATCGCGGCGATCGTCGTGCCGCGCAGCCCGCGCGACCGCAGCCATCCCTGATGCGCGCGGAAGGCCTCGGGGTCGACGGCGCCGATCGGATCCGCGCCGCGCCGCACCTCGTGATA
Source organism: Chloroflexota bacterium (assembly GCA_016875795.1). GTDB lineage: Bacteria > Chloroflexota > Limnocylindria > P2-11E > P2-11E > JACPOT01. The sequence goes on from VGOU01000001.1 coordinate 30,799, forward strand.
GAGGAGGATGCGACCCCGCGTCGGCCGCCGGCGCACGAGCCCGAACACCCCGTTGACGCGGGCCCGCAGGGCGCCGCGCACGCTCACCGCGTCGCCCACAGGATGAGGCTGTGGCCGTCGACGAGTTCGCTCCGGACCTCGCCGAACGCCCTCGCGACCTCGGTCCGCACGAGGTCGACCGTGAGCGGCGACAGCCGCTGGCGGACGCCCGGGTTGGCGTAGGTGAAGCGCGCCACGGCGATCATGCCGGCGAGGTCGCCCGTTCGGATGCGGGACAGGATCCAGCCGATGAGCCCACGGAGCCCGCTGCCTCGCTCGCCGATGACCTGCGTCATCACGCAGAGCCGTCCGCCGTCGCGCAGGACGCGGGCGCACTCGCGGACGAGGGCGCCACGGTCCGCCACGTGGTCGAGCACCGCCCAGAGCATGACCGAGCCGAACTGCGCGTCGCCGAACGGAAGGCGCTCGCCACGCGCGACGACGAGCGGTGCCGGGACGTGGTCGACCATCCCTGCCGCGACGGGGTCGATGGGGTCGGCGCCGACGTACTGTCCCGCTGGGAACGCGGCCGACTTCTCCGCGCGCCCGGCCCCCACGTCGAGCACCGGCGGACGCGGATCGGCGAGCACGAGGAACCGCTCGAATAGCCGTGCGTTGAGGCGCCGCTGACGGGCCGAGAACGGGACGCGGTAGTAGTCGCGGATCCACGTGACGTACGACGCGTCCGGCGCCCCGAGGTCGCCCCGTAGCAGGTGCGGGATCCCGCTCCGCACCTCGTACCGATGCCCGCGCGCGCATTCGCAGGCCGCGGGGCCGCACGCGAGGCCCTCGCCGCACTCGGGGCATCGCAGCCGCAGCCACGGCGGCAGCGGCGGCGCCGCCGTCATCCGCCGCGGGCCTCGATCGCGCGGTCGATCTGCGATGTCATGTGCTCGAGGGTCCGAGCCCAGCTGTACCGCTCGGCGAGAGCACGGCGGTCGACCGCGGCGCCTCGCTCGGCGATCGCCGCCCGGATCGCCGCGGCCATCCCGGACGGATCGTCCGCGACGCGCACCGCGGCGTCGGGATAGCCGAGCAGCCGGACCTCGGGCAGCGAGGTCGAGACGACCGGCTTGTCGCGCGCCAGGTACTCGTGCAGCTTCGTCGGCCAGACGGTCTCGGTGAACGCGGAGCGCCGGTACGGGATCAGGCAGACGTCGAATCCGTCGATGTAGGCAGGCAGGTCGCCGTACGAGCGCCGTCCTACGAAGTGCGCGTTCGGCTCCCGCTCGATCGGCCAGTCACCGGAGACCTTGGGGCCGATGAAGACGAACTGCACTGCCGGCATGGCTCGGACGACCTCGTGCAGCAGCTCCACGTCGACGTGACTGTGGAGCCCACCGACATAGCCGACTCGCGGGCCCGGGATCGCTCCCAGGTCGGCCGGCAGGGGATGCGGCGCCCCGAAGAAGCCGTCTCCGACGGAGAATGGTGCGAGCACGACCCGCGGATGACGCTGAGCGAGACGGCGTTGCAGGACGCGACCGCCTGCGAAGACGACGTCGACCTCCTTCAGCATCTCGTCTTCGCTGCGCCGCATCTCGCTCGGGCGGTCGGTCACCTCTTCGAAGTCCGCGACGCAGTAGTACACGCTGCACACGCGACGTCCGCGGAACGCCCTCACCGCGTCGACGGCGACCGGCGTCGGCACGAACGACCAGACCACCGGATCACCGAGGCCGAGAGCCCTCGCCCGCAAGGGGAGCCGGCGGGCGAACACGGCACGGTTCACCGCGCGCGCGACCCGTGACCACGGGAACGGGAGTACGACCGGTGAGATCACGAAGATCCGATCCTGCGCCGATCGGCCGATCGGCCGCCCGCGTGGGGCCCGGATCCATGCGATCGCGCGTGCGACTATCCGGCGCCAGTCCTCGAGGTAGGGGGCACGGACACCCATGTGGTCGACATACACGACGCGGCCGCCCGCGTGCGATAGCCGCGTCATCACCTCCTGCGGCCCCTGCCAGAGGTATCCCCAGTCGATGCTCGAGATGCAGACGTGGTCGAGCCCTTGAGCCGTCATCCTATCGGCGCCAGGAGCAGCCGGCTGACGCGACCGAACCCCGGGCCGATCCCTTCGAGGTAGCTCATCTCACGCGGCTCCATGATCCGAAGCGACCGGATCAGGACCAGGAGCAGGATCAGCGCGAGCGAGGTGGCCACCACTTCGCCCAGCGGCGCCGCCGTCAGCGCGATCGCGGCCGGCGCTACACCGAGGACGGCCGTACGTAGCGCGGCGACGGCCCCGAAGGCCCGGAGCTGCCTGACGGCGAACGCGAGGACCGCGACGACGACGACCTCCCCGAGCGCGAGGCCGACCGCAGCTGCGGCCGTGCCGAGCGGCGTCGCGAGCGACACCACGGCCACGTTCACCGTGACACCGAGGAGTTGCGCCACGATGAGAGCCCTCTGCTGCCGCAGCGCGAGCACGAGAGGCACCAAGAGCATGTGCACGTACAGGACGACGATCGCCAGAGCGAGGAACCTGATGATCTGGCGCGCCTCGTCGAACTCCGCGCCGAACACCGCGCCGACAAGGAGCGGGCCGGCTCCGAGCAGGATGAGCGCGACGACGAGACCCAGGAGGACCCCGGTCTTCACGCTGGAGCGGAACAGCCACGGGATCGTCGGCCGCTCCTCGAAGACGTATCGGCTCGTGAGGGGCAGCAAGACGGTGGCTATCACGGCGGGGATCGCGACGAGCGGCTCGATGAGCCGGAACGCGGCGGCGACGTTGCCGGCGGCCACGCTGCCAAGGCTCATTCCCGTGACCACGATGCCGGACCGGAGATTGATGCTCTCGAGGAGCCACACGACCGCCAGCGGCAGTCCGGTCCAGAACAACGCGGGGACCATCCCCCACGCCGGGCGGACAGGGAGGAGGAAGTGACGGAGCGCCTCTGCCGCGGTGCCCGCGAACACGATCGCGGCGGCGACCACGAGCGCCTTTGCGAGACCGACCAGGCCGAAGCCGCCGATGAGGGTGAACAGCGTGAGGGCGAGGCGGACCACGGCATCCAACGACTGGGCCGCGGCATCGAACTCCATCCGCTCGTGGGCTTGGAAGACCGCGCGCGCGAGGTATGTGAGCGAGTCGAACGCCTTGGCGATCGCCACGAGCACGGCCACCTCGACGAGCTCCGGAGGGAACGACAGCGACCAGCACACGAAGAACGTGACCGCGACCGTGAGAGCCGCCAGCACGAGCTTCGGCACCAGGGTCGCAACGGCGAGAGCGCGCGCCAGGGCCGGTCGACCCGCTCCCTCGCGGATGAGGGCCCAGCTCAGACCGAGGTCGGTGAGCGCCTCCAGGGCGGTGGGGATGGAGAGGGCGATCGCGAACCGACCGAAATCGAACTCACCGAGGTACCGCGCAAGGAAGAAGAGGCCGAGCAGCGTCGCGGCTTTCTGGGCCACGAACGCCGCGAACAGCCAGCGCAAGTTCCACGCGAGTCGATGGCTTCGCAACCGTGAGCAGTGTCACATGCGCGCTCGCGACGCGAGCGTCAGCCCGCTTCAGGACGAGCGGGCGCCCCCGCGACGCACGCCCCGTCCGCCACGTCCCTGGTCACGACCGCGCCGGGCCGGATGACGGCCCGCTCGCCGACGATCACACCGGGAAGGATCACCGCACCACCGCCGATGGTCGCGCCGTCGCCGATCCGAACGGGTCGGATGACGATCTCGGATCCGATGATCGGGACGTCGAGAGGGACGCCGGTGTGCATCCCCCCGAGGAGCTTCGCTCCCGCTCCCCAGCGCACTTCGCGGCCGATCCAGGCGTCGACGCAGTGCAGGTAGGAGTGCGCGCCGATGGTCGTCCCGGCTCCGATGACGAGCCGGCCGTCGAAGCGACCCTGGAGGAATGTGCCGGAGCCGATGGTGACGTCGTCCCCGATCGCGAACGTCTCGGGGTGCAGGACGAGGACGCCCACGCCGACCCGCACGTTCCGACCGAACGAAGGGCACAGCCGGGCCAGCAGAGCCGAGCGTTCGCTCTCCGCCGCCGCCGAGTCCAGGTACGCGACGAGCGAGTACGCCTCGAGGAGCTCGGCCGAGGTGCGCTCCCCGCCCGTCGACCGCGTCATCGTGCGCGGATCATCGCCAGGAGCGCGGGGATGTCGGCACCGATGCGGTCACCGGCCCTGAGCACACCGGCCGCGGGACCCTCGGCCTCGCCGGCGACCTGGACCCCATCCCCGGTGCTCACCCATGCGCCGCCGCCGGACGCGGAGCGGCGGATGACGGTCCCGGGGACCGCGACGGATCGGACGGGCGGATCAGCCAGCCGCGCGCGCCAGACGAAGATCGGTGTGCGACCGCGGATCGTGAAGGCGCCCGGATACGGATGCGTGACGGCGAGGACGAGGTCGTGGATCGCGTGGCCCGGCGCGGACCACTCGATCCAACCATCGCCCGGTACGCGCGGCATCGACAAGACCGTGTCCGCGTGTGACTGAGGACGGCGAGGCGCGGTGCCCGCGGCGATCTCGGGGAGTCGCTCGCGCAGCATCGCGAGAGCAAGGATGCGCGCGCGGTCACCGAGGTCGGCGATCGTGTCGTCGGGACCTATCTCGTACGTGCGTTGATCGATGATGTCGCCAGCATCCGCCTCCGGGACCATCCAGTGCAGCGTCACGCCAGCCGTCCGGTCGCCACGGAGGATGGCCCAGTTCTGCGGCGCGTCGCCGCGGTACAGCGGAAAGGCCGACTGGTGAACGTTCATCCCACCTAGCCTGGCGGTGTCGAGCACGCGTGAGCTCACGATCCGTTCCCACAAGAGGCTGACGAAGAGATCGATCCCCCACCCCGCGAGCTCGTCCCGCCGTGCGTCCAGGTCGGCGGTGAGATGGAATGGGATCCGGTGCTCGGCGCAGAGCGCCGCGAATGCCGCCGCCCCCCGGCCTTCCGTGATCTCGTGCTCGGTCGTGAACGCCGCGAGGACGTCGTGCCCCTCGGACACGAGGAGCTGCAGGCCCTCGTAACCGAGGCGGCGTGTCCCGAGGAGGACGATCCTCACGGGCGCAACAGCCCGAGGTCAGCCATGCGAAGGCGTACGGTACCCTGCCGAGCGGATGGCGATGACGCGCGCCGGGACGGACGTCACCGTGATCACGCTCGACATCGACTGGGCTCCCGATCACGCCATCGATCATGCCGCCGAGATCCCTCCGCGGCTGTGGCGTGAGAGCGACCTGGCTCGTGACCCCTGCGAGTGCCGCCGTGGAGCGTCTGCGGGCGGTCGATGACTTCGAGCTCGGCATCCACCAGAACTTCGCCGCGTCCTCGACGCATGGCTCGGACTTCGCGGCCGTTCTCGCCCGCTGCATGGACCTCGTGCCCGGAGCCACCACCATGCGGACGCATCGCCTGTTCCAGATGACGCCACTGTTCGATGTCTTGCTCGAACAGACCCCGATCCGAGCGGACCTCTCCCTGTACCTTCATCGCGCACCAGGCCTCACGCCGGTCACGTTCCGGAGCGCGGGCCGCGCTCTTCACCGCTTCCCGACGTACTGGCAGGACGACCAGGCGATGCTGGAGGAGGCTCCCTGCTGGGATGCCGCGACGCTCCTGGCCCCTCGTGGGCTGAAGATCCTCAACTTCCATCCGATGCACGTGCTTCTCAACTCGAGCTCCTTCTAGGGACCTGCTGAAAAACTCGTTCGCAGGATCTTCCCACGAACGGCCGGACGTGCGATCATGAGCTCAAGGGAGCGCATCAACGACCGGAGGGTACGGCGATGCGCGGTGAGGACGAGCGGCCGGCAGCGATGTGGACGTACATCCGTCTCGAGGAACGCGTCCCCAAGGATCATCCCCTGCGCGCCATCCGGCGCTTCACGGACAAGGCCTTGGCCGAGCTCGATCCCGTCTTCGAGCGCATGTACAAGAAGACCGGGCGCCCCAGCATCCCACCCGAATGGCTGCTGCGTGCCCTCGTGCTGCAGCTGCTGTACAGCGTCCGCAGCGAGCGCCTCCTCATGGAGCGTCTCGATCACGACCTGCTCTTCCGCTGGTTCGTCGGGCTCGACATCGACACCCCGGTCTGGGACCCCAGTACCTTCAGCCAGAACCGCGACAAGTTCGTGGACCGCGAGGTCGCTCGGCGCTTCCTGGCCGCGGTGGTCACCCAGGCCACGGAGAAGGGGCTCACCAGCGACGAGCACTTCAGCGTGGACGGCACGCTCATCCAGGCCTGGGCCTCGCAGGCGAGCTTCCGACCCAAGGACGAGACCGGCGGACCGGGCCGCGCCGGCGGGGCCGGCGGCGAAGGCGACTTCAAGGGGCAACGCCGGGGCAACGACACCCACCAGAGCACCACCGACCCGGACGCGCGCCTCTATCGCAAGGGTCCCGGGCAGGAGGCGCGTCTGGCGTACATCGGCAACGTCATGATCGAGCACCGATCCGGCCTCGCCGTCGGCGGATGCGTGGCGGTCGCCTCGGGCACGGCCGAGCGCGACGCTGCGCTCACCCTCCTCGGACCACCCCAGCAGAAGGGCGCTCCGCCTCACCGCACCCTCGGCGCCGACAAGGCCTACGACACCGCCGACTTCGTCGCCGCCTGCCGCGAGCGCGGGGTCACGCCGCACGTCTGCCAGAACACCACCGGCCGCCGCTCGGCCATCGATGGCCGCACCACCCGCCACGTGGGCTATGCCATGAGCCAGTACGCCCGCCGCATCGGCGAGGGCGTCAACGGCTGGATCAAGGCCATCGCCCTCCAGCGCCAGACCCACCTGCGCGGACGGCCGCGCGTCGACTGGATGTTCGTCTTCGCGCTCGCGGTGTACGACCTGGTGCGCCTCCGACGCCTCCTCGGAAGTGCGGCGTGATCGGATCGCACACCACGATGGAGCGAGGGCGCGCGGAGCGCATCGATGAGCGCGGAACGGCGATGGTCGATCCTTCCAAGGGTCGCGCGGTCGAATGAGCGCCTCAGGATCATTCATGAAGGCGGCCTGTATGTGCCGTTCTTCATCAGGTCCCTAGGCGTACCGGGCCTTGAAGGATCTCGGCCGCCGCGCCGACCTCGACCACTCGCAGACGGCGGCACGCCTCAGGCACGGACCCGGCCCTGCGACGCTCTTCCGCGATGTCGTCGCGTCGCTGGCCGGAGGCGCCACCTGGAGGATCCGCTATCTCGCGGCGCAGCGAGGGGATGCGTAGGAGCCGGCCGCTGACGAGCGGTGGGTTCAGCCGCGCCGCAGCAGGCGGTGTGCCACCGCGGCACGCAGGATGTGCATGAGCGTCGCCAGGCTGTCACCGAGACGCCCGCTCTTCGACGTGCCCGACAGGCGCGGCAGCACCTCAGCCTGCTCCAGGGAGATCCGCGCGCCGCGCTGGCGCGCAAGGAATAGCCACTCGACGATCACAGCGACGCCTAGGTCGCCGGACACGACCGGCAGCGCGCGCACGAGGTCGCCCCGGAAGAGGAAGCACACGCCGTAGTCACCTGGCAGTGAGACGCCGAGCGCCAAGCGCGTCACGAGGTGGAAGCCGGTCGTGAGAAGCCGACGATGAAGCGGACGTTGCCAGCGCGTTCGGATCCCGACGACGATGTCCGATGCGCCACGAACGTCGTAGAACCGGCGCGCCGTTGACGATTCCATCTGACCGTCGGCCGGCTGGATGAACACCCAGTCGCCCCGCGACTCCGCGATGCAGGTCCGCCAGCCGGCTCCGAGCCCGCGGTTGCGGCCATGGTGCACCGCTCGGACTTCCGCGAGCTCGGCGGCGAGTTGGTCGGCGATCACCGCCGTGCCGTCCGTGCTGCCGTCATCGACGATGAGGATCTCGGTCGAAAGGTCCGTTGACCGTAGCGATGCGAGAACGTCGCGCACCACGCGCTCGAGGTTGCCCGCCTCGTCGAACGCCGGCATGGCGACCGTGAGTGCCGGACCGCCGGCGACCGCCGCTGTCACGCGGGCTCCGCCGCCACTGAGCGTGCGGCTGCCCGAACGCGCATGGCGATGTCGAGAGCCTCGATCGCTTCGCGCGGATGTAGGCGCGGAGCGAGTCCGCGCACACAGTCGAGGAAGTGCTCGAGTTCGAGGTACAGCGGCTCGGAGGTCGGGACGATCGGCTTCTCGATGACCGCCTCCTGCCGATAGCGCTGCTGATCCGTGGTGCCGACTGGATCCACCCGAGCGTTCCTGTACACGGACAGGTCTCTCTGTCGGTAGTTCACGACCACGAGCGAGCGATCGGTGGTCAACTCAAGGTCGCGCACGCGCTGCTGTGTGACCTTGCTCGCGATGAGGTCCGCGAGGATGCCGTTCTCGAACCCGAGGTGTGCCATGACGATCTCGAGCTCGCCGCGCTCATCCGTCGCGCCAAGGGCGCCGATGCTTCGCACCCTGGAGCGGGCGATGGAGAGCGCGATGTCGATGTCATGGATCATGAGGTCGAGCACGACGTCCTCGTGGACACGTGGCGTTGGCGGGCTCAGCCGCCGCGCCGTGATGGCGAGAACGCGCTCCGAGGCAACGATCGAGGAGGCCTCCAGCACCGCCGGGTTGAATCGCTCCACGTGACCCACCTGCAGGACCAGACCGCGCCGCTCAGCAGCGGCGGTGAGCCCCCAGGCGTCATCGAGGTCGAGGGAGATCGGCTTCTCGACGAGAACGTGCACGCCGGCGGCGAGGAGATCCAGAGCGATGGGGACGTGGAGCGCCGTCGGAGTGGCGACCGAGACCGCATCGACCTTGCCGATCAGGTCGCGATGATGCGCGAATGCCTGTACACCGAAGCCCGAGGCGATCCGGTCGCGCGCGGCGGCATCGGGATCGACGACGCCGACGAGATCGGCCGTCCGGAGCATCGAGTACACACGGGCGTGGTTCGCACCCATGCTTCCAACGCCGACGATGCCGACCCTGACGCGAGCAGCCATCACTCTCTAGACGGCCGCAGCCGCATCCCTCGAAGCGTGTCGACGAGCGGGCGCTCCGGCTCTCCGTCGATGGACGCAGCCACCACTCTCACGGATCCGCGTCCGCAGCCGATCGCCGGCCCGTCCGCCGTCAACGAGACGTCTCCCGGCGCTGCGTCTCGATCCGGCATGGGCTCAGTCATCCAGAGCCGCAGTATCCGCCTATCCACGGACCGGACGAGGGCGCCGGGATACGGAGCCGCTTGGGCTCGTACGAAGTCGTGGACGCGAAACGCGCCGCGGGTCAGGTCCACCTCTCCATCGTCAGGCGAACGCTGTGGGTACGTCGTTGCCCGCGAATGGTCTTGAGGGAACGTCCGCGCCGTACCGCCGAGGATGCCCGGCAAGGACGTCCGTAGCAGGCGGACGGCCGGGTCGTCCAGCCGGTCCAGCGCGACGGCCACGTCCTCGCTCGGATCGAGCGGCACGCTCGACTGGGCCACGATGTCGCCTGCATCTGGACGCGCGTCCAGCCGGAACAGGGTCAGTCCGATGGTGCGCTCACCCTCGATGATCTGCCACACGACCGGTGCGCCACCCCGATAGCGCGGGAGAGGCCCCGCATGGAATCCGAGGAGCTCGGTGGTCGACCCTCGCACGGGGATCATCGCGTACCAGCCGCAGACGATCGCGACGCCGGGTCGCCGCTCCTGGAGCAACGCATGCCCCCCGGCGGGCATCGTGCGTGACGATCAAGGGGACCGACCATCCTGCCGCCATCTCACGGAGCTCCGCAAGGCGTGAGCGGGGATCGTCGCGGTCGTCAGGGGTGATCGCGCACTCGAGGGCATGGGGCGGACGGACTTCGGAGACGAGCGTTTCCAGCACGCGAAGACCCATCGACTTGCTGCCGATGAATGCGACCCGCCTACCGGGCCGGTCGGACATCGCGGTCGGGTCGGATCAGGCCAGCGCGGGGCGACCACTCGCGAGCGAGCGCTGCCACTCGATCGTGCGTCCCACGCCTTCTTCGAGGTCCACCTTCGGCTCGAACCCGAGGACCCGCCGCGCCTTCGCTATCGACGGCGTCCGACTCTCGACGTCGGGCCCGAGCGCCGGCTCGCGCGAGATCGCGATCCCCGATCCGGCGAGGCGCGCGACCGTCTCGGCAAGCTCCATCGTGGTCGCGGACGCGCGCGGGTTCCCCACGTTGATGATCTCCCCTCGCGCGTCCGGCACGGCCAGCGCGCTCGCGACCGCGTCGACGAAGTCCTCGACGAAGCACCACGAGCGCACCTGGTGCCCCGTGCCGCGGACGGTGATCGGGCGGCCAGCGACGGCGGCCGCGACCATGTCGTGGATCGCGCCTTCGCCGACCTGCCGGGGCCCGTAGACGTTGAACGGCCTGATGACGACGGAGGGAACGAGACCGGCGCGGTCGTACGCGAGGGCGAGGTGCTCGGCGGCGAGCTTGCTCGCGGCATACGCCCAGCGGCCTTCGGTCGCGGGGGGGATGGGCGTCGCTCGATCCTCTGACGCGTCGGAGGCGTGGATCCCGTAGACCTCCGAGGTCGAGAGGCACACGAAGCGCGTCACGCCGGCGCGCGCGCTCGCCTCGAGGCACATGCGCGTGCCCACGAAGTTGACCTCCATGGTGCGGATGACGTCGAGTCCGACCGATCGGGTCCCGGCGATCGCGGCGAGGTGGACCACGATGTCCTGGTCGCGGACCGCCGACTCGAGCGTGTCCGGCTTGAGGATGTCCCCGTGGATGAACACGACCCCGGGCGGCAGCGGGCCGAGATGATCGAGCGCGTTCCGGCGCAGGTTGTCGAGGAGCGTGAGCTCGTTGGCACCCGCCAGCAGCCCGACGAGATGCGAGGCGATGAAGCCCGCACCGCCTGTGAGCAGGATCCGCTTGCCGGCGATCTGAGCCGTGCGCGCGACCGGGGTCATGAGGTCAAGTCTCACAGGATCGCGCGCGGACCGCGACGATATGATCCGGACCGGGTGAAGGACCTGCGCGCGGGCCTCCGCGCCCGCATCGAGGGATCGGACATCACCGTCGGCGTGGTAGGGCTCGGGTTCGTCGGGCTGCCGGTCGCGGCATCGTTCGCCTCCGGAGGATGCCGGGTCGTCGGCGTGGACATCGACGAGCGGCGCGTCGGCGCGATCGCGTCCGGCTCGAACCCTCTCGATGAGGACGAACCGGGTCTCTCTGAGCTCATCCGGACCACGACGGCGAACGGCACGCTCGTGGCAACGACGGACGCCGCCGCGCTCCGGAACGCGGATGCCATCCTCGTGGCCGTCGAGACACCTGTCGGGGACGACCACCTCGCCGACCTCAGCGCGCTGCGAGCGGCGTCGCGGTCCGTCGGCGGGGCCCTGCGCCGCGGCACGCTCGTGGTCGTGGAGTCCACCGTGCCGCCGGGCACGACGGGCGGGCTCGTGCGGCAGGAGATCGAGAGCGCCTCGGGCATGGTCTGCGAGCGGGACTTCTATCTGGGTCACTGCCCCGAGCGGCTCATGCCGGGAAAGCTGCTCTCGAACGTCCGCACGCTCCCGCGCGTCTGCGGCGGTTCGTCAGCCGCGACGGCGGATCTCGTCGTCGCCCTCTATCGGCACGTGGTGCGTGCCGACCTCGACCCGGTCGACCTCGTGACCGCCGAGCTGGTGAAGACCGCGGAGAACGCGTACTACGACCTCAACATCGCGTTCGCCAATGAGGTCGCCCTCATCTGCGAAGAGGTCGGTGCCGACGTGTCGCGGGTGCGCGCGCTCGTGAACAAGTCACCCGGCCGGAACATGCTCCTGCCCGGCGCCGGGGTCGGCGGCGCGTGCATCCCGAAGGATCCTTGGCTGCTCGCTGCCGTGCCAGGACGCGTTCGCGGGCCGCTCATCGCGGCGGCCAGGCGGGTGAACGACGGGATGCCGCGTCATGTCGCGGATCTGACCCGCGCCGGGCTCGCGAGACACGGCCGGCGGCTCGAAGGAGCCATCGTCGCCGTGCTCGGCGTCGCGTACCGCGAGGATACGAAGGACGACCGGAACAGCCCGACGGCTGCGCTCGCGCGCGAGCTCCGCTCTGAGGGCGCGACGGTCCGGCTGCACGACCCGCACGTGCCCGATCACCAGAGCCCGCTCGCCGACGTCACGGAGGGGGCCGATGCCGCGGTGCTGATGGTGGCCCACTCCGCGTACCGGTCGATCGAGCCGGCCTCGCTTCGCCGCACCATGCGCACGCCGGTGCTCGTTGACGGCCGGCGCGTGTTCGACCCCGCGACGGCCGAGGCGGCGGGCCTCACCTACCTCGCGGTCGGATGGACGCCGCGGTGGAACTGAAAGGAAAGCGGTTCGCCGTCATCGGCGGCGCCGGACTGGTGGGCTCGCACGTAGTCGATGCGCTCCTAAACGAGCCCGTGGAGGAGGTCGTGGTCCTCGACGACTTCGCGCGAGGGACCCGCGAGAACCTCGGCGAGGCCGCGCGGCGCGAGCGGATCCGCGTGGTCTCCGCGTCCATGGCCGAGCCGGAGGTGTTGCGCGAGACGCTCGAGGGCGTCGACGGCGTCTTCTTGCTGGCCTCGCTCTGGCTCACGGAGCGCCTCGAAGACCAGCGGCGGGCATGGTCAGTCAACGTCCTCGGCACGTGGAATGTCATCGAGGCCTGCCGCGACCTCGGCATTCGACGAGTCGTGTAATCGTCCTCGGCGTCCGTGTACGGCAACGCCGTCACGCTGCCGATGACGGAGGAGCACCCGTTCGCGAACCGTACCACCTACGGCGCCACGAAGATCGCGTGCGAGCAGATGTGCCGGGCGGCGTACGAGCAGTACGGGCTCGCCTACGTCGCGCTGCGGTGCATGAACGTGTACGGCCCGCGCATGGATCGCCGGGGCGTCTACGTCGGCGTCATCGTCCGGATGCTCGACGACATCCTCAGCGGCCGCCCCCCGGTCATCTACGGCGACGGCACACAGACGCATGACTTCATCTACGTGGCCGACGCCGCGCGCGCCAACGTGCTCGCGATGCTCTCCGACGCGGCGGACGTCCCGCTGAACGTCGGCACCGGTATCGGCACGACGCTGAACGAGGTCGCCGACCTCCTCCTGGAACTGACGGGATCCTCGCTCCGGCCGGAGCGGCGGCCCGAGGTGCGGAGCATCGTGACCTCCCGTGTCGGCAGCACCGACCTCGCGCGACGCCTTATCGAAGACCGAACGCGAGCAGGGTCGGATCTTCTGCGACACCGTGCTCGCATGGTGGGCGAGCGACATCCCGGCCGCCGTCGGGTGGCAGGCCACGAAGTACTTCTACTTCTGGTGGTTCTCCCCGGTCGCCGGGACCCTCTACCCGGCCGGCTGGATCGACGCGTACAGGATCCTCTACGGGATCGAGCTCGCGCTGGCCGCCGCGGGCATCGTCGTCGTCTGGCGGCGGGGGTGGAGAGGGGGCTCGTTCTCCTTCTGACGCTCATGGCGCTCATCGCCGCGTCGCAGACCGTGTTCTACGTCGAGGGCCGTCACCGGCTCATCCTCGAGGCCGCCATTGCGGCGCTCGCCGCCTGCGGCGCGGTCACGGCCGCCGGCTCCGTCCGCGAGCGTCCGGCTATCGTTCGACGCGATGCCGTTCACGTTCGCCCCACACCCTGATCTGCCGGAGGTCGTGCTGATCACGCCCCACGTGTTCGCCGATCAGCGCGGCTGGTTCATGGAGTCCTTCCGTCGCAGCGACTTCGAGCGGCACGGCATCACGGCCGATTTCGTCCAGGACGACCACTCGCGCTCGGACGGCCGGCTCATCCTGCGGGGCCTGCACTGGCAGGCCGCGCCCGCGGCGCAGGGCAAGCTGGTCCGCTGCACGCTGGGCGAGATCTTCGACGCCGTCGTCGACGTGCGTCCCGAGGCCTCGACGTTCGGGCGCTCGGCGACGCTCGTCCTGAGCGCGGCCGAGCCGCGGATGTTGTGGATCCCGCCCGGCCTGGCGCACGGCTTCCTCACGCTGTCGAAGGTGGTCGAGGTCCAGTACAAGCACACGCACGAGTACAGCTCCGAGCACGCGCGACGACTTCGCTGGGACGACCCCGACCTCGCGATCCCGTGGCCCCTGGACGGCGCCATGCCGCGGCTCTCGCCGGCCGACGCGGCGGCACCGACCCTGCGGGAGGCGGGGCTGCATTGAGAACGCTCCGCCGTCCGTGGGCCTGGGCGAACGCCCACGAGGATCGCATCCGCGCGGTCACCGCCGTGCTCGCGGCGGCGCTGCCGATCCTGTTCCTGCTCGCGGCGCTCGTCCAGGCGGCGCCGTTCGTCGACGACGTCCCGCTCGACTCGCGAGAGGGGGACGACTGGGTCTCGTACAAGCTGTTCGCGCACAGCGTCTACAGGGACGGCCTCTCGATGCCGGTCATGGCCGGCGCGTACGGCGCTCAGGAGGGCACGGTCCACGGGTTCCTCTACATCTACTTCGTCGCCGGCGTGTTCGCGGTCTTCGGCGAGAACAGCTCGTTCGTATACGTCGTCCAGTCGGCGCTCATCGGGGCCGCCGCGTCGCTGGTCCACCTCGGCTGGCGTCGCGTCCTATCGCCCCTCGCCGCGCTCGCCGTCCTCCTCGGCGCGGCGCTCCTCGCCTTCGCCGACATCTATCGCAGCATCGGCTTCCGACTGCTGAGCGAGAACCTCTTCGTCTTCCTCCTCGCTGCGACGTTCGCGGCGTACGTGGAGGCGCACTGGCGCCGAAGCGCGTGGCTCGCGACGGGCGCCGGGATCCTCCTCGGTCTCGCCGTCCTGAGCCGGACGAACTTCCTCGTCGCGGGACTCTGCCTGCTCGCCGCGGCGGCCGCGTACGCGCGCATCCGCGCGGCGGGAGTCGCGATCCCGGCGATGCTGGGCATCGGGTTCGCGGTCGGGATGCTTCCGCTGCCGCTGCGCGAGCTCGCTGCGACCGGCGCACCGGACCTCATCCTCCTCAAGCCCAATCCCGGCGACCTGTATCCGCCCCCGACCGGGTCGATCGGCGAGCTCGTCGAGCACTACGTCCGGCGCGTGCTCTTCACCATCGGGTTCACGACGGCGCAGGAGCCCGGTTACCGCTGGCGCCCGCACTGGCTCCTGCTGTGGTCGGGGGCGCTCGCCTGGCTGATCTGGCGCGTGCGCCGGCCCAGGCTCGACCCGCCCGAGACGTTCGCGCTGCTCGTGATCGTCACGTATCTGGGACCTGTGATCGCGTTGAGCTATCCGTCCAACTACGGCGCCCGGATGATCACCGTCGCCCTGCCGATCGTGCTGGGCCTCGCGATCCTGGGGTTCGACCGGTGGGCGCGGGGCCGCGACGGGGTCAGTCGGCCGGGCGGCGGATGACGAGCACGACGTAGGTGAACAGGTCGCGGACCGAGAAGTGCGTACGCTCCGCGATCAGCCCCGAAGGGCGGAGGAGCCGCTGGGCCCACGACCTCGTCCAGAAGCGCGAGACCTCGTCGGGGAAGAACTGCACGCGGCGTCGCAAGACCTGGTTCAGGACGAAGAGCACGAGGCCAAGGCCGATGACCGACGACCCGTAGCGCGGCGGCCAGAAGATCAACCCGCGAGAGCCCGGACGCATCACGGGCGCGAGCGCGGCGAAGGCGCGCTCGATCCCAGGCTCGTGGAAGTGCTCCATGACACCGAGATTCCAGACGCCATCGATCGTCCCCGGCCGGAACGGCGGCCGGAAGATGTCGCCGACGACGAAGACCGCGTTCGGCAGGTTCGTCCTCGCGCGCGCGATCCGCAGCGCGTCCGGCGCGATGTCCATGAGCACGAAAGTGGCGCGCTCGAAGCCGATGCGCCCGTCCGACTCGCCGCTGCCGCAGCCCGCGTGCAGGTAGACCTTGCCCGCCTCGTCCGCGAAGTAGCGGCGGAACCAGTGGCGGACGGCGCGCGCGATGAGCACCCTGCGGTAGAGCCGCGCGAGGACCGGGAAGAGTCCCCGCTCCTGCGCGCTCTCCTGCCAGTAGTCGTCCCAGCCCTTCGAGCCGGTCGGCCGATCGCCCCGCTTCAGACGGGCCCCGCTCCAAGCTCGTCGGCGGCGCGGCGGGCGCGCTGTCTCCTGCCCTGCGCGTCGATGGCACCGCCCTGGCGGAACGACCTGATGTAGAGGGCGACGAGCATCTCCACGCTCTTGAGGACGTCGCGCACGGTCATCTTGGAGTGACCGTACGTCCGCTTCGGCAGTCGCATGGGGATCTCCGTCACGTGCACGCCGGTCCGGCAGAGGAGGTACATGCTCTCGAAGAAGAACGAGTAGCTCTTCGAGGTGACGAGGTCGAAGACGGCGGGGTCGATCCGGTCGAGGCGGTACAGGCGGAAGGCGCCGGTGGCGTCGTACGGCACGCGGAGGACGACCGTCGTGAGGAAGTGACCGATCCTCGTGAGCGACTTCCGCAGGAGGTTCCAGTCGGCGACGCCGTCGCGGAGCGCGAAGCGCGACCCCACCACGAGCTCGGCGCGGGATGCCGCGGCGATGAACTCGGGGATGCGGTCCGGGTCGTGCGTCAGGTCGCAGTCCATCGAGATGAGGGTCGTGTACCCCTTCGCGTACGCATGGCGGATCCCCGCGAGGTGCGCCGTGCCGATGCCCTGCTTGCCGGTGCGATGGACGACCGTGAGCCGCGGGTCGGACCGGGCGATCGCATCGAGGATGTCCCCGGTGCCGTCGGGCGAGGCATCGTCGATGAACAGGATGTCCATATCGATCCCGAGCGCCCGGATCTGAGCGTGGATGTTCGCCACGTTCTCGCGCTCGTTGTACGTCGGGATGAAGAGCAGCGTGCGCGGCGAGCCCACGAACGGATCCCCCCCGGAAGATGGTCGAGCGGTCGTTGATCGCACTGCGAGAGGCGATGAGTCTACCGGAGACACTGACCTAGTATCGCCCTCGAGTGGTGGAACGGCGGACGCTGCCCGCGAACGAGGCTCCCGAGGACTGGGGGCTCAACGGGTACTTCTACGTGATGCCGGAGTACGACACGCTCGGGACCGCGAGGCCTCGCGACCTGGTCTGGAAGAACCGCGACTTCCTGCGCCTGAAGGACCACGCGCTCACGATGCTCGGCCCGCTTCCCGGCAGGCGCATCCTCGACCTCGGCTGCGCCGACGGCGCGAGCATGGTCTATTGCGGCCTCCAGGGCGCGGAGGTGAACGGCGTGGACCTCGACGCGGCCCAGGTCGCGAAGGCGAACGCGCGCGTCGCGCGCTTCGGCCTGCGTGGCGAGGCTCGCGTCGCGGATGCGAAGGCGATGCCCTTCCCGGACGAGCATTTCGACGGCGTGATCTCGAACGACTTCTTCGAGCACATCGACGTGGCCGAGAAGATCGCCGTCCTGCGCGAGGTGCGCCGCGTCCTGCGCCCCGGCGCGCCGATCGTGATCAAGACACCGAACCTGCGGTACCTGCAGATCTCCCTCTGGTACAAGCGCCTCCGGGCCATCGCCCGGCTTCGCGATCCCCGGCGGATCGTGATCCCGATGACCGAGGGCCACGATCATCCGGACCACATCGGTCTGACGACGCGCTGGGAGCTCACGCGCTGCATGATCGCCGCGGGCTTCCTGAACTACGAGTTCAAGTACGCCCCGCTGCGGCGGTTCGGTGCGAACGGCGTCGTGGAGATGCTGTCGACGGAGGTCCCGGTGCTGCGGGACCTGCTCTGCGAGGACGTCTTCTGCCGCGGATGGAAGCCGATCATCGACTCGCACTTCCCGGACTAGCCCCGCCCGCCGCGGCCCCGCGCTCCGGGCCTCGCGGCCTCATGTAGAGGATGAGCAGCGCGACGATCGCCAGGCCGCCCCAGACCGGCTCCTGCCCGATGAGGGTCGAGAGCTTCGTGCCCAGGACGCGGTCGGCGACGGCGGGGATGACCCGGAGCGAGACGTACGCGTACGCGACGCCGAACGCGAGCGCGTAGCGCGTCCGACGGGCGACCTGGTGGTCCGTGGAGAGCAGATGGACGATCGCCGTCCATGTCGGCATGAGGAAGACCCAGGTGTGCGGGTGCGAGTTGTGCGTCGCGTGCGGGAGCAGGGCGAAGAAGAGCCCGTACGCGGCGGTCAGGGCGCGGGGCCCGCCGCCGCGGCGCGCGAGACCGATGACGACGACGGCCGACGCAACGAGCATGAGCGCGAGCGTCGCGAGGGCGATGGCCTGGACCGTGATGTTCAGCGGGGAGGCATCGCCGGTCGTCTGCGGCGACCCGAGGCCGAGCCCGAACGCGAACCGTGTCAGCGCCGCGTGGAGGCCCGTGATCTCCGGGCTGCTCTGGCTGCCGAGGGCGATGCTCGAGATCGGGACGGACTGCCCGCCGCTCTTTCCCGACGGAACGAGAAGCTCCCTCAGGAGCTCCGCGGGCGACAGGCGCTGCCCCGCCGCGACCGCGACGAGCACGACCGCCGACACGAGCGCTCCGCCGAGCACGAAGCGCCGCGCTCCCGGCCGCACGAGCCCCGGGACGAGGAAGATCCCGGGGATCACCTTCGTCAACGCGGCCAGGGCCACGAGACCGCCCTCGGTCGCGCGCCGGCCGCGGGCGGCGGCCAGCCATGCGAGGGAGAGGAAGGCGAGCTCCACGAACTCCGGATTGGCGCTCACGCTGAGCGCGAACGTGAGCGGCCAGGACGCGAGCCATAGGGCGAGCGCGGCCACCATCCGGCCACGGTCGAGGCCGCACGCGAGCGCGCACGCGCTGAACGCGATCGCGGCGAGGGGGATGTTGAGGATGGCGAAGACGTAGATCGTCATCACGCCGGGCAAGGCGTTCACCAGCCAACGCTCGAAGACGAAGACCGGCCCGTACACGATCCCGCTTCCGTCCCACCAGTAGGGGTGGAACATGACGGCGTAGAAGTCGCCGAAGAACGCGCGGTGCCACGAGAAGATCAGCCCTTCCAGCAGCGTGATCCGCAGTCCGCCCAGGAGCAAGGCCGCGATGAACAGCCGAGAGATGAGCCGGCCCCGCGGCGTGCTCCACCAGAGGCCGATCCGCTCGAATCGCTTCTCAAGAGCCAGCAGGACGCCGATGGTATCGTTGGATCCCCCGTGAAGCGGAGCCTCATCCCTCTTCTGTGCTGCCCTGCGTGCCGGCGGTCCCTCATCCTCACCGGCGCGACCGAAGACGCGGGCGGCGAGGTCACCAGCGGCGAGCTCGAGTGCGCCGGGTGCGCGCGGCGGTATCCGATCGTCCGGGCCGTTCCCCGCTTCGTCCCCTCGGAGGGATATGCCGCGCCGTTCGGCTACCAGTGGAACCTGTTCGGGCGCGAGCAGGTGGACCGGGTGAACGGCACGCGCATCTCCGAGCGCCGGCTGCTGCGCGAGACGCGGCTGCCGCGCCAGTGGTGGCCCGGCAAGCGCGTGCTCGACGTCGGATGCGGCGCGGGACGTTTCCTGGACGTCGTCGCGCGTCTTGGGGCCGAGGTCGTCGGCGTCGATGCGAGCAGCTCCGTCGACGCCGCGTACGCGCTGCTCGGGCGCGACGACGGCGTCCACATCGTCCAGGCCGACATCTTCGCGCTGCCGTTCGTGAGCGAGACGTTCGACGCGTGCTACGCGATCGGGGTCATCCAGCACACCCCGGATCCGCCGGGCAGCGTGGTCGGACTGCGGGACGTGATGCGGCGGGGCGGCCATCTCGCGCTCACGTGCTACGAGCGCAAGACATACACAGCCTTCTCACCGATGTTCCTGCTCCGGCGCGCTCTCCGAAGCCTGAGCCCGCGCGCGAAGCTGCGGCTCATCAGATGGTCGCTGCCGGTCCTCTTTCCGCTGGCCGAAGTACTCTTCCGCATCCCGGGCGCAGGTCGTGCCTTCCGATTCTTGCTGCCGGTCGCCGATCCGGTGGACCTGCCAGAGCTCTCGGTGCGCCAACGCTACAGTTGGGCGCTCCTCGACACGTTCGACGTTCTCGCACCGACGTACGTGCTGCCCCAGACGGAGAGCGAGCTCAGATCGGCGCTCGAGCGGGCGGGCTTCGCGAATGCGAAGCGCTCGCGCAGCCCCGGGCTGAACATCACGGCAGTCAGGCCGTAGCGTTCGCTCATGTGCGGGATCGCAGGGATCGTCGTGGGACACGGTCGGCCGGACACATCGAGGATGCGCGTCATGCGCGACCGCCTCACGCACCGCGGTCCCGACGCCTCAGGAGAGCACGTCGACGAGCACGCCGCGCTCGGAGTCCGGCGGCTGCGCGTCATCGACCTGGCGACCGGTGACCAGCCGCAGTCCAACGAGGACGGCACGGTGTGGACGGTCTTCAACGGCGAGATCTACAACTTCACCGAGCTTCGCGAAGGTCTCGCGGCACGCGGCCACCGTTTCGCGACCGCGTCCTCGGACACGGAGGTCATCGTCCACCTGTACGAGGACCATGGTGAGCGATTCGTCGAGCATCTCGACGGCATGTTCGCCCTCGCGGTGTGGGACACGCGGCGACGGCGTCTGGTGCTCGCGCGCGACCGCCAGGGGAAGAAGCCCCTCCTGTACCACCGGACCGCCGACGGCATCGCCTTCGCGTCCGAGCACGGGGCGCTCCTCGCCGCCCTCGAGCGACGGCCGGGCGTGTCCCTCGATGCGGTCCGCCGCTACCTCCGTCTCGGTTACGTGCCGGCGCCGCTCGACGCGTTCGAGGGGATCCAGAAGGTGCCGCCGGCCCACGTCCTCGTCCACGACGAGGCCGGGACTCGCGCGCTGCCGTACTGGACGCCTCCGGCGCCGGGGACGCTCCGGATCGGCGAGGCGGAGGCCGCCACCGAGCTGCTGCGGCTCCTCGAGCGGGCCGTCGCGCGCCGGATGGTCGCCGACGTGCCGGTCGGCGCGTTCCTCTCCGGCGGCGTCGATTCGAGCGCGGTCGTCGCGCTCATGGCGCGGAGCACACCGCGCGTGCGCACGTTCTCGATCGGCTTCGAGGAGTCCGGCTTCAGCGAGCTCGAGCACGCGCGCCGCGTCGCGCGGACGTTCGACACGGAGCACCACGAATTCGTGGTCGGTCCGAGCGAGCTCGACGTCCTGCCGCTGCTCGTCCGCCACTACGGGGAGCCGTTCGCCGACTCGTCGGCCGTGCCCACGTATCACCTCTCCAGGCTGACGCGCCAGCACGTGACGGTCGCGCTCAACGGGGACGGGGGCGACGAGGTGTTCGCCGGCTACGACCGGTACGCAGCCGCGCGCCTCGCCGCGTACCTCGACGCGATCCCGCGGCCGATCCGGGCCGCCGGCAGCGGAGCGCTCGCCC
>VGOU01000002.1 GCA_016875795.1 Chloroflexota bacterium
GTGCCGGCCGCCTCGGTCGCGCCCGCGGCCGCCGCGACCCCCCAGCCCTCGCCGCCGCGGACGGCCGCCCCGCCCACACCGAGGCCCACCTTCCCGCGCGGCATCTACGTCGTCCGGCCGGCGCTCGGTCGTCCCGGCGGCGAGCTCGAGGTGCTCGACGGCCTCCTGCCGCGAAAGGTCGACTTCAGGGGCATCGGCTACGACGTCTCCGACGATCTCGTGATCTCGGCCCCCGGGGAGGGCCTCGTCCTCCATCACGCCGACGGCCGCGACGAGCGGGCCGCCGTCCCCGGCCTGTACGCGCTCGGCCGGCCGTCGCTGTCGCCGGACGCGAAGCAGGTCGCCGTGCAGGCCACCGAGACGCGGCCCGTGCCGGGCGCGGACTCGCTCTTCACCATCTACGTGATCGAGATCGCCACCGGGAAGTGGCGCCGCGTCGCGCCCGTGCCACTCACAGCGGACGGGCAGAGCGAGCTGCCGTCCTGGTCCCCGAGCGGCGATCGCATCGGGCACTGGGGCACGCGCGACCAGTGCCTCGTCATCCGCGTCCGCGACGCCGCGAGCGGGAGCGAGGTGCTGACCATCGGCCGCGGCGGGACGGCCGGCTGCTACCAGCCCGAGCGCGGGATCCTCGACGGGCCGCGCTTCCACGTCTCGATCAGCGGTGACTCCTCCCGGATCCTCATCCCGGGACAGCTCCAGGTCTACGACGCCAAGAGCGGTGCGCTGCTCGCCGACGTGCACCAGCGGGCGCTCGACGCGCTCGCCGCCGCCGGCTACAAGCCGGACGCGCGCTACCCGGGCCAGGCCGGGGCCGGCACGTTCCCGCTCGACGGCGCGCTGTCACCCGACAACAGGCAGATCGTGTTCGACGGTGCGGTCGAGCGGGCCGGGCAGTTCGGTGTGCTGCTCTGCCGCATCGACGTGGACGGGACCGGGTTCACGGTGCTGCGCGGTCCCGTCCAGGTCGAGCCGAGGCACTCGAACTTCCACAACTTCTCACAGCTGCTGCCGCGCTGGCGCTGACGCTCAGACCCGCGACTCCTGCGGAGCGTCCTCGTGCTCGCGGACGTCCCCGCCGAGCCGGGACGCGCCGTAGGCCTCGCCGACGTGCTGGTGGTAGGGCACGCCGCTCCAGAAGTGGTGGCTCTTCGTCGGCAGGTCGGGCTCCGCCCACTTTTCTAGGGCGACACCCACGGGATGCCCCGCGAAGAGCTCCTCGAGCCCGGCGATGATGAAGTTGCCGCCGAACGCAGCGGCGTGCGCAGGCCCATCGGGACGGGGGCTAGTCGAACTCCACGGAGCGCTTGGAGTTCGCCCGCCAGAAGCCCTCGATCGCCGTCCGCGACGCGGCGCCGCGGTCGAGGCTCGCGCCGACCGAGATGAAGAGCGGGACGAAGTGGTCGACGGTGGGGTGCGCGTACGCGGCCGCCGGCGACCTCGCCCGGTAGTCGATGAGCGTGTCGATGTCGCGCTTCGCGAGCGTCTCCGCGGCCCAGCGGTCGAACTCGACGAGCGCCGCGGGCTGCTGCGGGCCCGACATGACGCGGCGGATGGCGTCGAACGAGTGCGTCATGAAGCCGCTGCCCATGATGAGGATGCCCTCGTCGCGCAGCGGCGCGAGGCGCTTGCCCATCTCGATGAGCGCGAGGGGGTCCTCGCTCGGCATCGAGACCTGGAGCACGGGGACGTCGGCCTTCGGGTACATGAAGAGGAGCGGCATGTACGCGCCGTGGTCGAGGCCGCGCTCGGGGTCCTCGTGCACCGGCGTGAGGTCGGCGAGGACCTTCTTCACGCGCTCGGCGACGTCGGGCGCGCCCGGAGCGGGGTACTGGAGCCGGTAGTAGCGCTCGGGGAACCCGTAGAAGTCGTAGACGAGCGGGACGGTGCGTGTCGCGCCGACGGTGACCGGCGCCGACTCCCAGTGCGCGGAGACGACGAGGATCGCCTTCGGCCTCGGCAGTCGCGCGGCCCACTCGGCGAGCTCCTTGGGCCAGACGTCGTCGTCCACGAGCGGCGGGGCGCCGTGCCCGAGGTACACGGCGGGCATGCGCGCAGGGGTCTTCACGCCGGGGGTCACGTCCGGTCCAACGCCGTCGCCCGCGCGATCATTCCGGCTCACCGGTCCATAGTGTCGCCGATCACATCGAGATGGGGGACGACCATGGCCCAGCGGAAGGTGGCGAGGAAGGCCACGAAGGCGAGCGGCGGGCTCACGCCGGAGGAGCGCGCCGCTCTGCGGGAGACGGTCCGCGAGCGTAAGGGCCCGAACGACGAGAGCGCGGTGCTCGCGGCGATCGCGAAGATGCCGCCCGCGGAGCGCGCCGTGGCGAAGCGGGTGCACGATCTCGTCAAGGCCGCCGCTCCGGGCCTGACGCCGAAGACCTGGTACGGGATGCCGGCGTACGCGAACACGGAGGGCAAGGTCGTCTGCTTCTTCCAGGACGCGAACAAGTTCAAGGCGCGCTACGCGACGCTCGGCTTCAGCGACACCGCGAGCCTCGACGACGGCGCGATGTGGCCGACGTCCTTCGCGCTCACGAAGCTGACCGCGGCCGAGGAGAAGCGCATCACCGACCTCGTGAGGAGAGCGGCGCGGTAGCGGCCGCCCCGGGTCACCGCAGGATGACCCCGCGCGGAAGCGCCGTGCGGGTGACGCCGACGGGGCCTGATGCGACCGTCATCTCGGCCGTCCGCCGCGTGGCCGGATCGAGGACCGTGAACCGGCGGTCACGCCCCTCGCGAGGAGCGGGGCGACGGTGCCGGGCGGGGCGCGCCGGCGAGCTCCTGCCGCTCGCGAGCGCGCTCGCCGGAGCGGTCAGTGGCCGTGCCTCCCTGGCACATGCGGACATCCGCCCGAAGAGACGCCGCCAGCGGCGTGCCTGCTCGCAGACACGCAAGCGCCAGGGTCGAAGAGAGCCGAGGGGACCGCGCTGCGGCTGCTGGCGAGGGAGGATTCGTGTGAGCGTCGTTCGGCGGATGCCTCGAGTTGGCGGAATGTCACTTCCGTCATGCCCGCCGCGGCGCGGTACGTGATCCACCCGAGGCGAGACGCCGCCCGCGCGAGCTCGCGCGCGTCGGTCTCCGGCACGTCGAGAAGGCGAGCGGGGAGCGTACGGAACAAGCCTGAGCCCGTCGCGTCGCACAAGTGACCCAGGTAGAGCGCGTATGCAGCCGCGGCCGGGGTCGAACGGGGATGGGCGCGCGTCTTCTTGCTGCGTCCACGCAGGTGCCCCGATTGTGTCCAGGAGCTCGCGACGTTCCGGCCGATCCGCGCGAGGACGTCCCTGGTGGACCGCCGCGGGAAGGCCCGACCCACCGCCTCCGAGAGCTCGGTGGCCGACACGGCCGAGCCGACGCCGGCCTCCAGGATGAGCTCAGCTGTCGCGCGCAGCAGCGGGTCGCGCGCGATGGCGCAGAGCAGCGCGACCAGAGGATGCGCTTCGACGTCGCTCGACCACATCCGTCGCAGGCTGGCGAAGACGGGCACGTCGCTCCGCAGCGCGTAGAGCTCGCGGAGGTGGCGCAGAGACTTCGCCCTCGTGGCGAGGGTCGATCTGCCGAGGACGTTCTCGGACACGACCGCCGCCGCGTAGTCCTCATACGTGGCATCGACCGGCGTGGCGCGGAGCAGAGTCTCCAGCTCGGCGAGCATGATCGCCCGGCTCGAGTGGGTGCCGGCGGGCTCATTGCTGAATCCCGCGGCGAGCGCGGAGGCGGGGACGTCCACGCGCATCCGACGCCCGAGCGGCCGGCCCCGCGGCGGCTGACGGATCGCCGTCCGGGCCGGCCGCGAGCGCTCCGTCCTGACTCGTTCCCTTCCACTTCCCCTACCTGCGCGAGCCGGGTGCTCAGGATGATCGCGCAGCGCGGCGGTCGCGATCAGCCGCTCACGTCCGGTCCTGTATCCAGGGACCGGACGCTAGGTTCCGGTCACCGCGCTCTTGCCGTCCGCGACGACGGCCGACCGTAGGGCCGCAAGTTCGCCTGCGAGATCCTCGATGCGATGCGTGACCCCGGCGGAAGCGAATACGAACTCGACCGCTCGCACCGGGATGTGGAGCGTCTCGGCCACCAGCCAGGCATACGCGGCGCCCTGCAGGCCGTAGGAGGCGGCGCGTTCGGGCACGTCGCTCGCGGTGATCTTGTCGGTCTTGTAGTCGACCACGACCGCGACGCCCGCATCCAGGTAGAGCAGGTCGATGAAACCCTCGAGGATCGCACCGTCGATCCGCGCTCCGACCGGGACCTCTCGCAGGTAGCGGCCAGAGGCGACCGCCCGCCGCACCGCTTCGCTCTCGCATGCAGACCGGACGAGGCGCTCGACCTCGTCCGCGCGCTCCGGGACCCCTTCGACCGCGGCCTGCACACGCGCGAGGCGCTCGACACCGTCGAGGCTGGCGAGATCGACCGCCTGGAGCACAGCGTGGACAGCACGGCCCAATGCAGTCGCGGCACGCCCGCGCGGGTAGCGCGGCTTTGCCTCTTCGTGGTCCCCGGATACCTTCCCTCCCTCCTTCAGGCCGGTCGCGGTCAGAAGCCGCAAACCCGCAAGATCGTTGACCCTCTCTAGACGTGCGCGGGCCCATTCCTCTTCGCTCCGAGAATGAGCGCCAATGTCCTCGTGCGCGGTCCCGGCGATCTCGACCACGGGGGCCGGCAGGGGCTCGATCACCACCTTCCGCGCGAGTGCCAGCTTCTCGATCGTGGCCGCGAGCGCGACGGCTTGAGCGGTGGTTTCTCGCTCTTTCCGGTAGAGGCTGAGCACGAGATGGTCGCGTGCCCGTGTGGCGGCGACGTAGGAGAGGCGAAGGGTCTCCGCCTCGGCGAGCTGCCTCTCACGGCGTTCGAGCTCGGCGAAGTTCGCCGTCGTCCAGGTCCGCTCGTCGTCGTACCTGTTCTTGATGCCGACGGCGAGGGCATCGGCGACGCGGTCCGCCAGGACCATCGGAGGGCTGAACGCGCGGGTGGAACCCCATCCCGTGAGGATCACGACCGGGAACTCGAGGCCCTTCGAGCCGTGCACCGTCAGGACCCGCACCGCGTCCTCGTCCTCCTCCGCGAGCGCGGACGAGACGTCACGCCGCTGCTCGTTCTGCAGGCTCTCGATCCAGTCGACGAAGCCGCGCAGCGTCGGACTGCGGGCCACCGAGAACTTGCGGGCCCGATCGAGGACGTAGCGATAGCGCCGCCAGGACTCGCGCGGCCGGGCCTCGCCGAACGCGCCGGCCACGAGCATCCGCCGATCGAGCACCTTCTGGATGAGACCGGGAAGCGTCATCCGGTGCTTCGCCAAATGCAGCTCCCGGAGCACCGCGAGGGCACTCTGGATGCGTTCGACGGTCCCGTCTCCAGGGAACTCGAAGCTCCAGCGCCCTCCGCTCTCCACCCACTCGAGCAGCTCGACGTCGCTGATGCCGAACGCGACCGACCGGAGCGCGGCGATGAGCGCGACCTCGTCGGACGGATCGTCGATGGCGCGGAGACATGAGACGAGGTCGCGCACCTCCTGCGTTTGTACGATCAGCTCACCGCTCTCGATGCGATAGGGAACGTGCTCGCGATCGAACGCGCGCTCGAGCCGGCGGAGGTTCGTTCGCGAAGGGATGAGCACGGCGATGTCGCTGAATCGAGCCGGCCGCCGCTGACGCGCCGTCCCCTTGCCATCCGAGACCTCCCAGTCCTCGTCCACCGCGCGACGGGCCGTGCGCGCGACGCCGACCGCCTCCGCTTCCCGCACCGCGGGCTGGTCCGCGTCCAGAGCGGCGCCGAACGTCCAGAGGCCCGTTGCGGTGTCGGCCGCTTCCGCGGCGAGCGGGATGTACGCGGGCTGCACGGCAAGCGCGTGCTGCATGTGCTGCGAGTAATGGGCGTTCACGAACTCGAGGATCCGCGGCACGGAGCGGAAGTTCTGGGTGAGCTCAAGAGAGCCACCCATCCTCGCCTCCACGGTCTGGTACAGGGCGATGTCCGCGCGGCGGAAGCGGTAGATGGACTGCTTCGGGTCGCCGACCACGCAGAGCTTCCCGGGCACGAGCGGAAGGGATCGCCAGTCGGTAGCGGTCGCGCCGACCTCGCTCGCGAGGTAGAAGGCGATCTCCGCCTGGAGCGGATCGGTGTCCTGGCACTCGTCGATGAAGACGCGCATCCAACGCTGCTGGGCGCGCCGGCGCACCTCGAGGTCATCACGGAGCAGGTCGCGGGCCCAGGTGAGCAGATCGTGGAACGTGGCGACGCCGCGACGCTTGCGATCGTCCGCGCTCTCGAGGACCGCGCGCCGCATCGAGCCGAGAAGCGACGTCAGGACGGCACGCTTGTGGGCCTCCAAGATGTCCCGCGCCCGCTGCTCGATATCCCGCAGGCCGCCCTTGAGCGTGCGGAGCGTCGCATCCGCTCCTGCGCCGTAGCGCTCCTTCCACTCCCCCATGTTGCCCGCGCTCTTACCTTCGATCCGCTCGACCAGGCGGGTCGCTTCGAGCGCCGGCTCCTCCGTCGACGCGGTCGCCAGTCGGTCCGCCACCACGCCGAGGCCGGTGAGAGTGCGTGCGATCGGCTCGGCAGACATCTCGGGAAGCAGCTCGCGTGTGAGTCGCTCGATCATCCGCGCGATCGTCGCTGCGCCAGCGACCGCGTCCTCGGCTGCGGGGGCGGCGGGCCACGGCGGCGCCGGCGTCAGCAGGTCGTAGTGGTCGTGGAGACCGCGCATCAGCGTGGCCAGTTGGTCCGGAGCCAGACCGAGGAGCAGCGCGCGTCGCGCGACGTCGCGGTCCGGGCCCGAGCCGAGCGCATCGAAGTACGCCCGGAACTGCTCACCGAGCTCGGCGTCCTGCTGGATCTCATCGAGCATCTCGAAGTTGGGGGGCAGCCCGGCCTCGAGGGGGAATGTGCGCAAGAGCGATCCAGCGAACGCGTGAATGGTGTCGATGGCCGCTTCGTTGATCTCCCTCGCCGCCGCTGCGCACCGCTCGCGCGCCTCGGCGGACATGGGGCTGTCCACCGCCTCCTCGAGCCCTTCCCGGATGCGGGCGCGGAGCTCGGCGGCAGCCGCTTCGGTGAACGTGATCGCCACGATCTCGCGGGCGAGCAGCTTCTCCGCGGCGACGAGCGCCACGACACGCGAGACGATCTCGCTCGTCTTGCCGGTACCAGCGCCGGCCTGGACGAAGAACGTCGTGTCGAGCTCGCTCCGGAGGCGCTCTCGCTGAGCTTGGTCGGCAAGCCCGGTGATCTTCACGGCGCGACCTGCAGAGCGCGGTGGAGCCCCCTTGCCGGATCGGACGACTTCCGCGCGGCGAGCTGGTCTCGCGCCGAGGGGCAGATGCGGTCGTACTCGCAGTACACGCAGTTGTCCCAGCCGAAGACGCCGGGACGCATCGACTCCTCACCCGGCACCTGCGGGAACGCCCCCGCGGCGACGCCGCGATGGATGATCTCGACGACCTCCGCCAGCCGCTGCTCGAGCTCGGGAGTGATCGCGACGTCCGTCATTTCGAACTTGTAGCGCGATACGACCTGCCAGTAGGCCGCCTCGACCAACGGCTCCGCTACGCCGAGAGCACGCAGCTGCTCCTTCACCACCCGCCCGTACACCGCGAGTTGCAGCTGAGTGCCCGCGACGAGAGGGTCCGCCTCGAGCGCCTTCCGGTCGACCCGCCCGGTCTTGTAGTCGAAGAGCCGGGCGCGCTCAGGGCGTTCCCGGTCGGGAGCCACGTCGACCCGGTCCAGCCTGCCCCGGAAACGCACCTCCGCTCCGCTTGGGGCGCTGATCGCGCCGGCGGGCCACTCCCCCGCGGGACCGAAGGCCTGCTCGAATCGCAGCGGGACCCAGCCCCCGCTCGCGCGCATCTCCTGGTCCTTCAGGAGGAGTGTGTGAAGGTCGCGAAGGATCGACGCCCTCTCGTTCTCCCAGGCGAGCGCGTACCCGGATCGTCCACGCGCTTCGATCAGCGCGAACTCTTCCGCCGCGATGCGGTCCAGCCGCGCGTGATCCTGCGGCGTATACGTCTCGTTCCGACCCGGTCGGCCACTCGTCGCGAGATCCTGGAAGAACCGCTGGAGGATCCGATGGATGAGGCTCCCCTTGACCGCTGGGATGATCGACCAAGCTTCGTCATCCTCGGGCTGGGAGGTCTCTTCCACGAAGAGCACCCGGTCGAGGAAGTAGCGGAAAGGACACAGCGCCCACTGCTCGAGGGCCGAAGGCGAGACGGCCGTGCGCGTCAGACCCCCGCGCAGCCGGGCTGACGACGTGGCCACGGCCTCAACGTTCCCGTCGAACTCGGTCAGGGCGGGCGAGTTCCGAGCACGCTGAACGTGGATGATCCGACTGAGCGGAAGATCCACGCGACGAGCCACCGCGGCGTGCTCAAGCGAACCGCGCATCGACGCGGTGCGTGCCTCGGCCACGCGACGCTCCGCGAGCTCCAGGTGCACCGGCCCGTTCGCGAGTCCCTCGTCGGGTGATCGCACGCGGAAGAACGGGCCGTGCGAGGTCATGTTGCGCAGTTGCGCGGCGCTCACCCGCCGCCCCTCGAGATCGCTCGCGATCTCGAGCAGCCATGGCGCGGCGTACAGCGGTCGTAGCTCCGAGTCCCACGCCGGAGCACTGAGACGGAGAGTTCCTCCATCCGCCGCGGCCGAGGCCGCGGCAGCGCGGAAGGCGCTCCGCTCTTCGACGAGACGATCCGCTGAGACACCGGGCGGGTCGCCTTCAGGGAACACGGGATCGGGCGGTGCCTTCGATGGGAAAGCCCCCTCGGCCATGCCGACGATGTGCACGCGGTCGAAGGCCACTCCCCGAGCTGCGGCCACCTGGCCGATGACGACTCCGACGCCGATCTGCCCATTCGGCCGGCGCTGGCCTTCGAGGGCGGCCTCGAGGGCGCGTCGGAACACCGGAAGCTCGACCGTTCCATCGATGATCGCCGCGCCGCCGAGGCCGTCGATGACGTCATCGACAAGGTCCGCGGCCTGTCGCTCGTCGTCCTCGGCGTGCGGCGGGACGAAGCGCCGCCGAAGCGCTTTGGCCCACGCGACATATGCGGACCACGTCTGTTCGGTCGGAGGCCTCACGGCATCGGCGACCCCAGAAAGCTCAGAGGCGATGGCGGCCGCGGTCGCGGCCTCGCGCTGGCGGAAGCGTTGCTGCCCCTCGCTGATGCCGTCTTCCGAAGCCGCGAGACGGTGCTCCTCAGCGAGGCGCTCGAGGCGCTCCTTCCACTGCGCGGGTCCGCGTACGACCCGCGCACTTCGCGACAGTCGATTCCATTCGGCGAAGGAGGGCTCCGTGTAGCCAGCCGGCGGCAGCGTGCTCCGCCACTCAAGCACGGCGAGTCGTGCGAAGTCAGCATCGGCCAGAGCGAGCAGGCGCAGAAGTCCCTGCGCCACGAAGCTCTCGCTCAGCGGCCGCCCCTCGAGCGCGGCGAAAGGCAGGCCCGCAGACCGCAGGACCTCTGGGACGAGAACGGCATACGGCGCGCGCGAGCGCCAGAGCACTCCGATCCGGTTGAGCGGGATGCCAGCATCGAGGTCGGCGAGGATGAGTCGGCACACCGCCCGGATCTCCTCGTCTGCGGTCGGTGCGACGATCACCTGCCGGAGTGCCGCAGGTACCTCCGAACTCGCGTGAGCCACGTCGCCGAGTCGGAGGTCGGAACAGATCAGCGTTCTCTCCTTGTCGGCGAGCGGGTCACCCGTATCGGCGATGGCCACCTCCACCGTCGCGAGCTCGCCGATAGCGCGGATGAGCCGCGCTGCGGTGAGCGGCAGCACCGTTGGCAGGTACACGAACACGTCCCCAAGATCGCGTGTCGAGAGGCCGCCAATGCGTATCTCATCCGTCGCCGCGTCGACGCCCGCGCGGTCGTCGTAGAAGAGGTGGGATCCTAGGAGCTCTTCGTACTGCCGGTACGCGGCGAAGGAGGCTCTCGCCATCCGGCCTCGCGCCACCCACGAATCGAGGTCGGCACTGGAAACCTCGCGTTCCCTCAGCCTCCCGAATAGCTCACGCAGCGTGTCAACGAGCGCGGGATGCTCGGCGACAGCGCCGAATCCTTCGCCGATCGCCCGGACCGAGCGGCGGATGAGAGCGTCCTCGGCGACCGCAGTGAGAGGGCGCAGTCCCGACCGCGCGAGGCGGACCGAGCCGAGGCGCTCCGCCAACCGCGCGAGGATCTCGAAACGCACGTTCGCATAGCCCTCCTGGGCGAGCTCGCGCCGAAGCCACAGCCCGACGTAGTGGTTCGGGACGATGACCGTGACGGGGTGGAGAGGATCGTCCTTCTGGGCGCCGCGAATCCGGCCAAACAGCCACTGCACCGAGGCCTTGCCGGGACGGACGGCGATCCCACGAAGCGTCATATCGATGCGAGGCGTGGCGCGAATGTCCCGGTGTCACGCGCGGAGCCGCTCGCGACCATCGCTTGTAGCCCCGTGCTCCTCAGTTGTGACCTGGAAGGATCGCCGGAAGAGATGCGCCTCGTAAACGCCATTTGCTCCTCCGCGAGCGCGCGCAGCTGCTCCCGGAGCAGGTCAGGCGCCGGCCGGGAGGACCGTCGCAACGAACTTGTGGCAGTAGCCACGGAATGGAGCACCCAGGCTGACTACGAGGAAGACCGCGGCGTGCTCGCCAACGCCGCCGAAACTGCGCGGGCGTCGCTGACCAACAGGCACGGAAGCGAACCTCCCATGCCACCGCGGGTCTGTGACCGGAAGCGAGTGCGTGCTGCCGCAAGTGTGAATGCTGCTCGAACACGCTTCCTTCCTGTGACGGTCGCCTCAATGATCCACTCCACGTTCGTCGGAGCGACGGCGAGCAACGAAGCTCGCGCTGGGCTCGCGTCGAATCGCACCGCAGCAATGCGCGTCGAAGCGTCGCCAAACAGGTCGGACCCTTCGAAGCGAAGCCTCCGTAGCAGCCGAGGGGTCTCCAGCCGAGGCAGGCGACCGACTGTGACCACGCGATCGGTCATGAGTTCCCAATTCTCTGGCTGATAGCGGTCGGGGGTTTGTCCCGTCACTTCCACTCGGACCACGTCGAATGGTCCGAAGCCGCGACATGAGTCTTCACTCAGCGGGCCGTTGCCCCTAGGCACCGGACGCACCCACGTCGCCGGATCGTCGGTGCGGACTCCCGCGACGCAGCGTCCACCCTCGCGCCAGGAGTTCGCAAGGCAGACGAACTCAAGCTGCTGTGTCATAGGTGGACAACATCGGCGTCGCCCCACAGTCGCGATAGATGCTCCGCGAGGAGGCGTCGATGGCACCGCTCCGGTCCGGCCTCGCTGCACAGAAGCACGGTCCTCTCTGTGAGGTCGGACGGCTTGACGATGGTCGCGACATCGCGTTCTGCCATGAGCCTCAAGAACCTTTCCGCGTACTCGTCCCATGCGATTCGAACCTCCAATCGCCTGATCCAGAGGCTGGGGAACGTTCTTTCGTGCATCCGATCCGATCCGAGCACGAAGTACGACGGTGAGCGGTCCCACATCGACAGGCGATCGGAGGAACGTGCGCCTCGGTGAAGCTCCTGCCGCAGGCGGGGCACTCGTAGCGTCGCTTGCGCCAGCGCAGCCAGGTCGGCCGGCAGTGGATGGGCAGGTCGCGCACCAGGACCATGGGCCGCTCCTCGGGCACGAGCGCTGCGGCGCCGCACTCGGGACAGAGCCCGCCCTTCGCCTCGCTCTCGACCTCGACCTCGAGACCGGCGAGCTCGCCCGGACCGCAGCCGATGACGCGCCGGCCTGGGATGTTGAGCGGGACCGGGATACAGTCGTCCTTCATCCGTCGACCCCTTCCTCGCCACTGAGTGAGATCGCGGCGAGTCTAGGAAGGCCGGCGGACGCTTCTTCTTTCCTCGCTATCCCCGCTCATTCGCGATGAACCCGGTCTTCGAGCGCCGTTGACGATTGGGGCTCCTCGCTAATTCGTGTGGGTACGCTGAGCTCCGCAGGGTGGCCGGGGAGCCAGGGGCTGCCGCTGCGGAGGCTCCTGCGCGCGCGAGGTGCAGCAGCTCTTCGAGAAGGCCCTCGGCCTCGTCCCGCCGTGGAAGGTCACCCGCTCTGAGTCCGATCCCAAGGCCCAGCGCCTCGACCTGTTCCTCGACTTCGAGCGGGGCGCGCGGTTCCGCTGTCCCGCGTGCGGAGCTGAAGGCTGTCCCGTTCACGACACGGAGGACGAGGAGTGGCGGCACCTCAACTTCATGCAGTACCCGCTGTACCTCCACGCGCGGGTGCCGCGCGTCCGCTGCGAGAAGGATGGCGTGCGTCAGATCGATCTCCCCTGGGCCCGTCCCGGCTCGGGCTTCAGCCACCTGTTCGAGGCCTTCGTCATGACCCTCGCGGCGGAGATGCCGGTGAAGGCGATCGCCGACCTGCTCGGCGAGCACGACACGCGCATCTGGCGCGTCGTCCACTTCCACGTCGAGCGGGCCCGGGCCAGGGAGGACTTCTCCAAGGTCCGCCACGTCGGGGTGGATGAGACCAGCCGCCGGCGGGGCCAGCGCTACGCGTCGCTCCTCTGCGACCTCGAGCGCGCGAGGCTCCTCTTCGCCACGCCGGGCAAGGACGGCGGCGCGTTCGGCCGCTTCAAGGACGACCTCGTCGCCCACCGCGGTGAGCCGGCGCAGCTCGTCGAGCTGTGCATGGACATGTCCCCCGCGTACGTCTCGGGGGCGACGGAGCACTTCGCGGGCGTGCCCATCACCTTCGACCGCTACCACCTCATGCAGGACCTCAACTTCGCCCTCGACCAGGTCCGCCGCTCCGAGCAGGCCTCCCGGGCGCTCCCCGCGCGGCACCTGTGGAGCCGCCGCCGCCGAACGCAGCTTCCGACGCTCAAGAAGAGCCGCTACCTCTGGCTGAGGAACCCCGCGAAGCTGAGCGACCGCCAGCGCGCCGAGGTCGAGCGGCTCTCGGCGGTCCACGACAGGACCGGCAGGTCGTACCGCATCGAGCTCGCCTTCCAGGAGCTGTACACGCAGTGCCCCGAGGAGGCCGAGGCCTACCCGCGGCGCTGGTACGCCTGGGCCATCCGCTCGCGGCTGATCCCCATCGTCGAGTTCGCCCGCACGGTCAAGCAGCTCTGGGACGGCGTGCTGCGCTGTTTCACCAGCAAGGTGAGCGACGGCATCCTCGAGGCCATCGGCAGCCTCGTGCAGGCGGCGAAGCGTCGGGCTCGCGGCTACCGGACGACCGAGAACCTCATCGTCATCGCCTCCCTCGTCGCGGGGAAGCTGGACCTTGCTACCCACACGAGTTGGCGAGGAGCCCCGATTAGCCAAGACCCTACCGGGCGGCTTTAATCAGTATCCGACCGAGGGTTCGCGGGGGAGATCTGCGTGTACAGGGTCTGCATCGATGTAGGCGGGACGTTCACCGACTGTCTCGTGCTCGACGGCCACGGCCAGGTCCGGCAGTTCAAGTCGCCGACGACGCCCGCGGATGCGTCGGTCGGCTTCCTGAGCGCCGTCGCCAAGGCGGCGCGCGGCTACGGGCAGGACACCAAGACCTTCCTCGGCTCGGTCGAGCTCCTCGTGCACGGGACGACGCTGGCGACGAACACCTTGATCAACACCAGCGGCGCGAAGACCGGCATGATCACGACGAAGGGCTTCCGCGATGTCGTCGAGACGCGCCGCGGATACAAGAACGTCCGAACGTCGATGTACAACGTCTTCGTCCCACCGTATCGGCCGCTCGTCCCGCGACGCCTGCGTCTCGAGGCCGAGGAGCGCTCGCTCTACACCGGCGAAGTGGCGACCGCCCTGCGCGAGGACGACGTCCGCGCGGCAGCGCGGAAGCTGCGCGCCGAGGGCGTTGAGAGCGTCGCGATCTGCTTCCTCCATTCGTACGCGCAGCCCGCGAATGAACGACGCGCGACGGAGCTCGCCAGGGCGGAGATGCCTGGGACCTACGTGACCTCATCGCATGAGATCCTTCCCGTCTGGCGGGAGTTCGAGCGCTTCTCAACGACCGCGGTGTCCGCGTACACCGGTCCGGTCGTCGAGCGCTATCTGCGGAGCCTGGAAGCCCGGCTCGCGGCTTCGGGCTTCCGAGGGCAGCTCCTCCTCATGCTGTCGAGCGGCGTCGTCGAGACGGTCGACTATTGCGTGCCCCGCGTGGTGTATCTGATCGGTTCGGGGCCTGCGGCCGCACCGGCGGCCGCGCTGCACGCCGGTGCCGCCTCCGGGCGACGTGATCTCCTCTCCGTCGACATGGGCGGGACCTCGTTCGACGTATGCATGATCCGCGGTGGCGAGATCCCGACCACGACCGAGGGATGGGTGCAGGACGAGCGCGTCGCCATCAAGATGGTGGACGTCCACTCGGCCGGGGCGGGGGGCGGATCGATCGCGTGGATCGACTCCATCGGCCTCCTCCGGGTCGGACCTCGGTCCGCCGGGGGCGATCCCGGCCCGGCCTGCTATGGCAAGGGCCTCGACCCCACGGTGACTGACGCCGACCTCCTCCTCGGATACGTACCCGCGGACTTCTTCCTCGGCGGGGACATCAAGCTCGACGCTACGCGCGCGGAGGCCGCGATGATGCGCGTCGGCACGCCGCTGGGCATGACCGCGCGCGACGCGGCGCAGGCCGTCTTCACCGCGGTGAACTCGTTCATGGCCGATCAGATCACGGAGGTCGCGACGATGGGCGGCCACGACGTGAGGGACTTCGCGCTCGTCGGCGGCGGCGGCGCGGGTCCCGTCCATGTCTCGTTCATCGCGGAGCTGCTGGGGATCCCGACGGTCATCGTCCCCAGTGTCGCTGCTACGTACTCGGCGTTCGGGATGCTCGCGATGGACATCGGCCGCCACTACTCGCGCTCGTACGTCGTGCGTGCGAAGTCGCTGGACCTCGAGCGGGTCCGCGCTCTGTATCGAGAGATGGAGCAGCAGGCCGTCGAGGGCCTCGGCGCGATGGGGATCGCGCGCGACGCGGTCGCCTTCACGCGAACGGCCGACCTCAGATACGTCGGTCAATTCCACGAGGTCGAGGTCGAGGTCCCGAGCGGGGAGCTCAGCGCCGCCGCGATGGAGCGCGCGATCGAGAACTTCCACGCCCGGCACAAGGCGCTCTACACGTTCAACATGCCCTGGCAGGCCGTCGAGTTCCTGACCTTCCACCAGAAGGCGACCGTGCCGCGACCGCCGTTCAGCCTCAGGCGCGTCGAGCCGGGTGGCAGGGACGCGTCGGCCGCGGTGAAGCGTCGGCGGACCGCGTGGTTCGGCGGCGTGCCGATCGAGACGACCGTCTTCGACGGCTCGAAGCTCCGTGCCGGCAATGTGATCGCCGGTCCGGCGCTCATCGAGGAGACGACGACGACGGTCGTCGTGCCCCCGTCCTTCACCGTCGTCGTCGACGAGCAGCGGAGCTACGTGCTCACGCTCGGCGAGCGGGCGGGGACGCGTGGCCGCACAGAGACGCGGGCGGTCGAAGGGGTCTCCCGATGACGGGAAGGACCGTCGACCCGATCACGCTGTCCACGGTCTGGCACGCCTTCCAGAGCATGGGCCGCGAGATGCGCCACGTGATCGACCGCACCGCACAGAACTACCTCATCGCCCAGCTGCACGACATGGCCGCCGGGATCTGGGACGTGAAGGCTCGGACGATCGCGGTGCCCGAGGGTCCCACCTCGATGTTCCTGTCGCAGCACTTCACGGTGGAGTACGTCCTCGAGAAGTTCGGGGCCGACCTACGTCCAGGCGACGTGATCCTCACGAACGATCCGTACAAGGGGTACTGCAATCACCTGCCGGACTGGGGGTTCTTCCGGCCGATCTTCTATAAGGGTGAGCTCCTGTTCATCGCCCTGACGCGAGGGCACCAGCTCGACACAGGCGGCTCGTTCCCTGGCGGGTACTTCCCGAATGGGTACGACATCCACGCCGAGGGGATCATGATCCCGCCGATCAAGGTCGTTGACGAGGGTCGCGAGCGCAGCGACGTCCTCGAGCTCATCTGGAACAACGTGCGGTGGCCCGAAGGCGTACGGATCGACAACTACGCGCTCATGGCCGCGCTCAAGGTCTGCGACGACCGGATCGTCGCTCTCCTCGACAAGTACGGACGGAGCACCGTCCTCGAGTGCGTGGACGAGATGCTCGATCGGATGGAGCGGGCCGTTCGCGATCAGATCGCGCGCGTTCCGGAAGGGACCTACTACGGCGAATCGGCCTCCGACGACGACGGCACCGTTCTCGACGAGCCGGTGTGGGTCCGGTGCGAGGCGACCTTCAAGGGCGACGAGATGGTGCTCGACTTCTCGAAGAGCGACGCGCAGCGGAAGGGATTCGTGAACTGCACCTACTCATCGACCTACAGCCGAGCGGTCGCGGGCAGCTTCCTCTTCTTCGACCCGGCCCTCGCGCAGTTCCACAACGGCGGGAGCATGCGGCCGATCTCGGTGGTCGCGCCCCCCGGCACCGTCGTGCACGCGGTGTATCCCGCCACCGTCGGAGGCTCGCCGGTGAACGTCGGGACCCAGGTCCTCGAGGCGACCTGCGCCGCGCTGTCGAAGGCGATGCCCGACCGCGCGGTCGCCGGCTGGGGACGCCGCCGCGGCCATTACATCTTCGGGATCGACCCCCGGAGCGGCGACCGGTACGTCCAGACGACCACCGACGCCGACGGCGGCTCAGGTGCGGTCGCGGGGTTCGATGGGTTCGAGGGCGCGCTGGGCATGTCCGGCCTCGGATCGATCACGCGCGGCAACGTTGAGGAGGTGGAGATCCGCTTCCCGTGGCGCGCCGTGAAGTGGCACTTCGTGCCTGACATGGCCGGCGCCGGCCGCTGGCGCGGAGGCAGCGGGACGCTGTGGGAGTGGCAGAACGTCGGCGGTGACGTCGGCGTGGCCACCGGGTCCT
Organism: Chloroflexota bacterium; assembly: GCA_016875795.1. Classification (GTDB taxonomy): domain Bacteria; phylum Chloroflexota; class Limnocylindria; order P2-11E; family P2-11E; genus JACPOT01. Next base: position 16,868 of record VGOU01000002.1, read on the forward strand.
CGGACGGGGATCTCACGCAGCCCCCCGGCGCGGCGAGCGGCCATCCCGGACCGCTCTCCCGCATGTACATCCGACGTGGCGATGAGGTCCTCGCGGCCCGCACGCATCGGATGATCCAGGTCAAGACCGGCGAGGTCCTGGGCAAGGTGAGCGGCGGCGGCGGCGGCGTCGGCGATCCGGCCGAGCGCGATCCACGAGCCGTCCTCGAGGACGTCCTGGACGAGAAGATCACGGTCGCGCACGCGCGAGAGGTGTACCGGGTCGCGATCGATCCGGCTGACCTCCGGATCGACGAGCCGGGCACCTCGGCGCTGCGCGTGCGCCCCGACTGACGGAGGAAGGCGACGCCCGCCCCGAACGACACAGACCTCCTCGCGCCGCTCGAGCGCATGTGGCTGATCAGGGCCTTCGAGGAGAAGGTGTCCGAGATGTACGCGCGCGGGGCCGTGCGGGGGCTCATCCACCTCGGCATCGGCCAGGAGGCGGTCGCCGTCGGCGCCTGCTTCGCGCTCGAGCCTGACGACCTCGTCGTGGGTGGCCATCGCTCGCACGGGCATGCCCTCGCGAGGGGCGCCGACCCCGAGCGGCTCCTGGCGGAGATCGCCGGCCGCGCGAGCGGCTACTGCGGAGGGAAAGGCGGCTCGATGCACATCGCCGCGACAGATGTCGGCTTCATCACGGCGACCGGGGTCGTCGGCGGGAACGTCGCCCTGGCGCTCGGCGCGAGCCTCACCGCGATGTCGCGCGGAGGCGGCCAGGTCGCGGCGGTGTTCTTCGGGGACGGCGCGGCCCAGACGGGTGTGTTCCACGAGTGCCTGAACCTCGCGAGCCTCTGGCGTCTCCCGCTCGTCTTCGTCTGCGAGAACAACGGCTACGCCGAGTTCACGCCGCTGTCGGCCCACACCGTGGTCGCGGAGCTCTCGGCGCACGCGCGGACGTACGCCATGCCGACCAGGGCCGTGGACGGGAACGACGTCCTGGCAGTGCGCGATGGGGTGCGCGCGGCGGCCGCACTCGCGCGTGAGGGAGCGGGTCCCTCGTTCGTCGAATGCATCACGTACCGGCTACGAGGTCACTACGAAGGCGACCCCGCGAAGTACCGCGAGCTCGCGGAGCTCGCCGAGTGGAAGGAGAAGGATCCGGTAAGGCGATACGAGGCCGTGCTCGCGGAGCGGGGCGCGCTCGGGGGCGAGGATCGCGCACGCATCGAGCGCCGGGCGCGCGACCGTGTCGAGACCGCCGCCTCGGCCGCTCTGGCCGCGCCCTTCCCCGGACCAGCCGACCTGATGACCGACGTCCTCTCGAGACCCGCCGGTGCCTGAGCTGCGATCGATCGACGCGATCCGCGACGCGCTCCGGTCCGAGCTGGCGCGCGACCCGCGCGTCGTCCTCCTGGGCGAGGACATCACCGTGGGAGGTCCCTTCGGCGCGACGAAGGGGCTCGTCGACGAGTTCGGGGAAGCCAGGGTCCGGAACACGCCGATCAGCGAGGCCGCGGTGATGGGGCTGGCGGTCGGCGCCGCCGCGACGGGCATGCGCCCTGTCGTCGAAGTGATGTTCATGGACTTCATCACCCTGGCGATGGACCAGCTCGTGAACCACGCCGCGAAGCTCCGCTACATGACCGGTGGGCAGCTTCGCGTTCCGCTCACGATCCGTGTCCAGGGCGGGGCGGCCGCGAGCTTCGGCGCGCACCACTCGCAGAGCCTCGAGGCCTGGCTCACGCACGTCCCGGGCCTCAAGGTCGTCGCCCCGGCTACCCCGGCAGACGCCCGAGGTCTTCTCATCGCCGCAATCCGGGACGACGACCCCGTGATCTTCATCGAGCACCGGGCGCTGTACTGGACCCGAGGACCCGTCCCGGACGGTCACGATCCCGTGCCGATCGGGCGCGCGAAGATCGTGCGGCGGGGGGCCGACGTGACCGTGATCTCGTACTCGAGGATGGTCGGGATCGCGCTCGAGGCCGCCACGCGCCTCGCGGACGAGGGACTGGACGTCGAGGTGATCGACCTCCGGTCGCTGGCGCCGCTCGACATCGACACGCTCATCGACTCGGCCCGACGGACACGACGCGTCGTGGTCGCTCACGAGGCGGTCCAGCACGGCGGCGTCGGCGCGGAGATCGCGGCGCGCATCCAGGCGGAGGCCTTCGGGGAGCTCGACGCGCCGGTGCTTCGCGTCGGTGCGCCCTTCGTCCCCGTCCCGTTCTCCCCCGAGCTCGAGCGTCGTTTCGTTCCGGACGCCGACGACATCGCCGGCGCGGTCAGGTCGACCGTGCGACGGCCGTCCGCGGTGCCCGCGGGCTGACGCGCAGGATCTCGTGCTCCCGGATCTTCCGCGCGAAGACCTGCTCGGACAGCTGCGGACCATGCTCGTCATCCGGCGCTTCGAGGAGGCGCTCATCCTCCTCCAGCGGAGCTACGACGTCGGTCACTTCCATGTGTACATCGGGCAGGAGACCACCGGCGTCCCGGCGCTGGCGCTCCTCGAGCCGGGGGACGTCGCGTTCTCGACACATCGCAACCACGGCCATCTCCTGGCACGAGGAGCCGATCCCGGCCGGATGATGGCGGAGATCCTCGGGAGGGAGACCGGATACAACCAGGGGAAGGGCGGGACGCTCCACATCGCCAGCGCCGAGCACGGATTCCCGGCGACCTCGGCGAGCACCGGCGGGAACCTCCCGCTCGCGACCGGCGCGGCCTTCGCCTTCCGAGAGCTCGGCAGTGGACGCGTGAGCGTCGCGCTGTTCGGGGACGGCGCCGTCGAGGAAGGAGCGTGGCATGAGTCCGCGAACATCGCCGCCTTGCGGCGGCTGCCGGTCATCTTCCTCTGCGAGAACAACAGCCTCGAAGCCCTCGGCCAGAAGGCGAACGAGTACCCCTCGTCCACGCTGGCGACCCCCGATCTCACCGACGCCGCCAAGGTGTTCGGCATCCCAGCGGTAGCGGTGGACGGGACCGACCCCGGCGCGGTGCACGTGGCGATGACCGAGGCGATCCGGCGCGCCCGCGCCGGCGAGGGGCCCACGTTCATCGAGTCTCGGACGGTGCGCTGGCCCGGCAGCCGACCGCTGTGGCCGCAGCTGGCCACCGGGGAGACCGAACTCGCGATGGCCTGGGACCGGGCGCGGATCCCCGACGCGCATCGAGCGTGGTACGAGGTGAATGACGGGGTCCTCCGGTACGTGCGCGATCTCCTCGCCGCGGGACACGCGTCCGCCGAGGGCGTCAGCGCGCTCGATCGGGAGGTGCGAGAACGGACGGACACCGCGGTCCGCTTCGGCCTCGACAGCCCGTTCCCGTCCCCCGAGACCGCGATGCGCGACGTCTTCGCGCACGAGTGATCAACGTGCGGGAGGTCGCCTACGCCGAGGCTCTGGTCGACGGACTTCGCGAGATCCTCGCGAAGGACGAGCGGGCGTTCATCATGGGCGGCTACTTCCTCGGCCTCACGCCGCGGCGAACGCTCATGGCCAAGCTGCGGGACGACTTCCCGGCGCGCGTCTGGTATCCGCCGATCGCCGAGACGGGTTACGTCGGCACGGCGATCGGCGCGGCGATGGCCGGCCTGCGGCCGATCGTCGACATCGCCACGGCCTCGTTCATCTTCCACGCGTTCCCGCAGGTCGTGAACGAGGCCGCGAACATCCGCTACATGACGGGCGGCCAGACGAAAGTGCCGGTGATCTTCCACTTCAACCAGGGCATCCGCGGTGGCGGCGCGGCGCAGCACTCCCACAGCCCGCAAGCGATGCTCTGGAACACCCCTGGGCTCCTCATCATGGCGCCGTCGTCGCCGCGAGACGTCCAAGGGCTGCTCCGTACGGCGGCCACATGCGACGACCCTGTGGTCTTCGTGGATCACGTGAAGCTCTTCGAGGTCACGGGGCCCGTCTCCGAGGACGGGACGGCGATCCCGTTCGGACAGGCGGACGTGAAACGGAAAGGCACCGACCTCACGATCATCGCTACCTCGTACAGCGTCCAGGTCGCCCTCGCGGCCGCGGAGTCCCTGGCGGCGCGAGGCGTGAGCGCCGAGGTCGTCGACCCGCGCACGCTCGTTCCTTTCGACGGCGACACCGTCCTGGCGTCGGTCGCGAAGACCGGGCGCGCCGTCGTGGTCGACGAGTGCCACCGCCGCTGCGGCGTCGGCGCCGAGATCGCGGCCGTCCTCGCCGAGGAGGGATTCGGCTACTTGCGTGCGCCGGTGAGGCGCGTCGCCGCGCTCGACGTGCCGATCCCGTTCAGCCGTCCCCTCGAGGAGTACGTCGAGCCGACGGCCGAGAAGGTCGTGGCCGCGGCCCTCGAGATCGCGAAGTGACCGACGTCCATCTGCCGCGTCTCGGCGCGACCATGGAGGACGCGCAGATCGCGCGGTGGCTGAAGGCGGTGGGCGACCGCGTCACCGAAGGGGAGGCGCTCGTGGAGATCGACACGGACAAGGTGAGCGCGACGGTGGACTCGCCCGCGACGGGTCGTCTTACGGAGATCCGGGCTCACGACGGCGACACGGTCGCGGTCGGCGCCGTCCTCGCGGTCGTGGATGACTCGCCATGAGCGTCCTGTCGGCCCCGCTGCTCACGCCGCCCGACCCGCAGGCCGTGCGCGGCCCGGCCGAGCGCGACCTGCACTGGTCCCGCGTCCGACGGTCGATGGACGAGCACGGCCTTGACGCCCTGCTGGTCTTCGGACACGAGCGGTTCGGCGCCGATCACTACCTGACGAACGACCAGCCGGGTATGCACGTCGTCTTTCCCCGCGACGGCGAGCTGGTCGCGACGTCAGCCTTCGGCCACCTTCGCCAAACGGCCCACTTCGTGAGCGCCGCGCGTGGCGAGCTCTCGTGGGTCGCCGACGTCCGCGCCGGAGGATCCGGTCGGGTCCTGAGCGGCGTCCTGATCGAGAAGGGCCTCGCGCGCGCGAAGATCGGGGTCGTCGGCCTCGGCGGCCGGGGCGAAGGGTGGGTCCCTCACCGCACCTGGTCAGCGATCGCCGAAGCGCTTCCCGACGCGACGTTCATCGACATGCAGCACGAGATGACGCTGCTCCTGCTCGAGCGGAGTGACGCGGATCTCGCGTGCCTGCGCTATGCAGCGGCGGTCGGCGAGCGCGTCTGCGAGGCCATGCTCGACGCGATACGGCCTGGGGCTTCCGAGGCGGACGCCTACGCCGCAGCCATGGCCACGTACTCGCGGCACGGCGTGCGCACCGTCCCGCCGAGCACGCTCATGATGCAGAGCGGGAGCGACAACTTCGGTTGGGGACCTCCGGCGTGGCTGGCGAGGCCGCAGCCCGCGCGGCGGCTCGAGGCGGGAGACGTGATCCTCACCGAGCTCTTCGGCTATTACGGGATGATCGAGACGCAGCTTCAGCTCGCGGTCGCGGTCGGTCGCATCGACGCCGAGCAGGAGGCCTGCGCGACCGCGGCGCGCCGCGCCTATGAAGCGGGTCTGCGCGCGATGCGACCGGGCGTGACCTTCCAGGAGGTCTGCGACGGGATGGAGCGACCGATCGTGGAAGCCGGCGGCTGGCACCTCACGCCGCTCATCCAGACCATGAACCCGTTCGCCATCAACGGTCCCGATCGGCCGCCGCGGCCCGACCAGGCGCCATGGCTCGCGGCTCGCTACCGCATCCAGCACGGAGGCGACCGGACCGACCGCACGTGGGAGCTGAGGCCCGGCATGACGTTCGCGTTCGAGCCGAACGCCCACCTCGGCCGTCGGCGGGTCAACGTCGGTGGGACCGTCGTGGTCACGGCGGGCGGGGCGGAGGAGATGAACGAGATCCCCACCATGATCCGGCGCGTCCCGGCCTGATCGGGGGCCCGTCGCGGCCTCCGCGATCGGCGCACGAAGGACGGCAACGCGCACCGCTGCGTACGCGGCCAGCAGGACGAGGAGGCCTCCGCCCAGGAAGAGGGCGGCCTCGAGGCCGATCGCGCTGCCGGCGCCGCCGATGACGGTCGTCCCGAGCGGGATGAAGCCGACATAGACCATCCCTCGCACGCTCATGACGCTGCCACGGAGGCCGTCCGGCGTGCGGCCCTGCAGCACGGTGCTCGCCATCACCATGGAGAGCGCGGTCGCGAAGCCGAGGGCAAGGCTGAGAGCGATCGCAGGTGGGAGTGCGCGCCGCAGCGCGAAGACGCACACGGCAGCGCCGCTGATGACCGCGCTCGCGACGGCGACGGTCGCCCTGGCGCGCACGGCACCGAGGCTCGCCGCGACGAGCGAGGCACTGAAGGCGCCGAGCGCGGACGACGCGAGCAGCCACGAGAGCTCGGCGGGGCCGACCGCGAGCATCCCTCCGGCCGCCGCCGGCATGAGCTGCAGGTACGGACGCGCGAGGAGCGCCGATGAGACCGAGAGGACGAGCAGCCAGAGGACGACGGGATCGCCGCGGATGCATCTCATCCCGTCACGGATCGACCGAAGGAGCGCGACGCCGGCTCGCGGCGTCGGGAACGGGGGGAGCGCGCTGAGGGCCGCGGCGTTGACCAGATAGCTGAGGGCGTTCAGGACGAAGAGACCCCCGAGTCCGATGAACGGGTAGAGGACCGCCCCCGCGAGAGGCCCGACGATCGCCGGACCGTCCCAGGCGACGGAGTGCATGCCCACGGCGCTCGCGAGGTCGCGTGGCGGGACGAGCCGCGGGACGATCGATCGGCGCGTCGGGCTCGCGAACGCGAAGGTCGTCGCGTCGACCGCGGTGAGCACGAGGATCGGACCGAGCGTCGCGAGCCCGAGCAGCGTCAGCCCGCCGAGCGCCGCGGCCGTCACCGCGGCGATGAACTGGGCCGCGATCATGAGCCTGCGGCGGTCGATCCGATCCGCCACGGCGCCGCCGACGAGGCCGAGCGCGATCCCCGGGACGGCCCGGACGAGCCCGATGAGACCCAGATACGCCGGGGCGAGCTCGGGATGACCCTCGCGTACGGCGAGCTGCACCACGAGGTAGCCGACGCCGAACGTCTGCATGCAGGTCCCGACGTTCGAAGCCACGAGTCCGCTCCAGAAGATCCGGTAATCGCGATGCGCGAGCGCGCCGAAGGTACCGACCGTCTCGCGCGCGGGCGGCGCGGATGTCATGCGGTCATCGCGGGTCAGTCCCCATCCGCTCCGAGGACCTCGACCAGCTCATCGCACGCGCGGCGCAGGTGCTCGCGGATCGCGCGAGCGCCGCGATCGGCATTGCGCGTCCGGATGCACTCGCGGAGCTCGTCGTGGTCGTGGCGCGAGGCGTCCGTGTTCTTCGGGACGTGATATCGGTGCACGTCGTCGTGCAGCCGCAGGACGATGCGGCGCATCCGCTCCCGATGCGCGTGACGGTACAGCTCGCTGTAGAACGCCCGACGGGCCTCTCCTGCCTCGACGGGACGACGGACGAGCCGATCCACCCGCTCCGACATCTCGATGAGCTTCCTTGCTCCCGCCTCGTCGAGGTCGCGGATCGCGAGACGGGTGAGGTGCTCCTCGAGGAGGATCCGGAACTCGTAGATCTCGCGGACGTCACCCGCTGTGAGCTCGGCAACCTGCGCGCCCTTGCGCGCGTCGATGCGGACCAGACCTTCGGACTCGAGCCTTCGGAGCGCGTCCCGGAGGGGGATCCGGCTGACGCCGAGGCGCTCTGCGAGCCTCTCCTGCTGAAGCCGCTCGCCGGGACGGAGCTCGCCTCGAAGGATGCTCTGACGGAGCGACGCCGTCACCGCCTCTTCGACGCTTGGCACCAGCGGTACGGTCAGTCCACTGAGGCCGTGGCCACCCCTCGCTGACGCGCGCGCGGAAGGACGGGAGCAAGCGACGGCGCGCGCGCTTTCACGCGTCATGTCACGCCTCTTGCGTATCCTGCATACGGCCTAAGCCCAGCGTCGAGGAGCGCGTGTGAAGTTCGCCGTCCTCTTGCCTCAGACGAACCAGGTGGCCTCGACCGACGCGATCCTACGCGCGGCAGCCGCGGCCGAGGAGCTTGGCTTCGACGCGGTCTCGGTGCACGACCACATCCAGTTCAACGGCTGGTGGATCGCCTCGGGCTCGCGCACGTCGGTGCCCGGGGGCGACGACCGCACCCTGTTCGAGGCGGTGACGACGCTCGCGTTCGTCGCGGCGCGGACGGCGCGCGTCCGGCTCCTCACCTCGATCCTGCTGCTCCCGGTGCGCGACCCGATCGTCCTCGCGAAGCAGATCGCGACCGTCGACGTTCTCTCCGGCGGCCGTTTCACCTGCGGCGTCGGCGTCGGCCCGCCGCTCGAGGAGGCGAAGACGGAGACGACGAGGCTCGCGCAACACCGGACGAACGCTGAGAAGGAGTACGCGGCATTCGGGCTGCGTGGGAACCGTGGGCCGCGCATGGACGAGCACCTCCAGGCGATGATCTCCGTCTGGACCCAGGAGAAGGCCACGTTCCGCGGGCGTTACGTCTCGTTCGAGGACCTGGACGTCTTCCCGAAGCCGCTGCAGCGCCCCCGACCGCCGCTCTGGGTCGGCGGCCGCTCCGAGTTCGCGATGGAGCGCTGCGCCCGCTTCGGCGACGTCTGGAACCCGAGCCAGACGAGCCCGCGCCAGTACGCCGAGAGCCTGCCGGTCCTCCGTGCGAAGTTCGCGGCGCACGGCCGTCCGGCGCCGAGCGAGTACGCGACGAACATCTTCACGGCGATCGCCGAGACCGACGAGCTGGCGGAGCGGATCGCGGCCCCGGCCGTCGGGCCGATGTTCTACTCGGACGGCGAGTTCCGCGCGCGGACGATCGTGGGCGGACCGGCGACGTGGGTGCGCATCCTGCGCGAATGGGAGAAGGTCGGCCTCACGTACTGCGAGATCAAGCCCACCTATCACACCGTCGACGATCTCGTCGCGCAGCTCCGGCTGATCGCGCGCGAGGTGATGCCCGCCTTCGCCGCGTCCGAGCGCGTCTCCGCGTGAGCGTCACCGCGGGAGCGGAAGGGCCGACGGCGGGGGCCAGGCCCTGGGGCGACGTACGGCGACTCCTCGTCGAGCGCGCGCGGGTCCGCCGGCAGCCTTTCCTCGACACGCGGGCCGACGAGGTGGAGCAGGTCCTCGCGCGTCTCGACTCGGTCGAGCCCGCGCCGTGGGTCGAGGCCTTCGGAGCGCTGGCGGAAGCGCACGAGCGCGCCGCGCGCGGAGCCGAGGCGGCCGGCGACCGAGAGCGCGCCGCCGCGGAATGGCTGCTCGCCGCCGGCTACTGGCGCGTGGCGCGCTACCCCGCGCCGACCTCGGCGCCGAAGCGCGCCGCGCACGAGCGGGCGCGCTCGAGCTACCTCGCGGCCGCGCGTTACTTCGACCCTCCGCTCGAGGAGGTGCGGATCCCGTTCCGCGGGAGGGCCGGCGATGGGGACCACGTGCTTGCGCATCTCCGGCGCCCCCACGGCCTCGAGCGGCCGCCGGTGGCGGTCGTCTGGGGCGGGATCGACGCGTTCAAGGAAGAGAGGCGAGGCGACGCGTATCTCGCCGAAGGGCTCGCGACGCTCGCCATGGAGATGCCGGGGATCGGCGGCTCGCCCATCGTCGGCGCTCCGGACGCCGAGCGGCTCTGGGATCCGGTCTTCGAGTGGCTCGGCGCGCGCGACGACGTGGACGGCACGCGGATCGGGATCGTCGGCGGCAGCACCGGCGGGTATTGGGCCGTGAAGCTCGCGCACGTGCGGCGCGACCGCATCGCGGCCGCGGCGTGTCACGGTGGATGCGTTCACCACGCCTTCACGCGTGAGTGGATGGAGCGCGCGCAGGTGGGCGAGTACCCGTTCGAGTTCGGCGAGACGCTCGCCGCGGCATTCGGGCTCCGGACCTACGAGGAGTGGGTCGCGTTCGCTCCGCGGCTCTCCCTCCTCGACGCGGGCATCCTCGATCGGCCCTGCGCTCCGCTGCTCCTCGTGAATGGCGCGAACGACACGGTCTTCCCGATCGCGGACATGCACCTCCTGCTCGAGCGCGGCGATCCGAAGTCGGCGCGCTTCTACCAGGCGGGTCACATGGGCCCCTACCGCGACGCGGAGAAGCTCATCGCGAGGTGGCTGGCGACGACGCTGCGGGCGCCGGCGGAACGGCCGACGGTCGCAGCATCCCGGGGAGCGTGAGGAGGACGCCACCGGCGACGAGCGCCGCGTAGGCCTGTCCGTCCAGGAGCGTCGCCGGCAGGGCCGCGTCGAGCGCGAGGCGGCCGGGGCCGGCGATCCCGAGGGTGACCAGGCCCACGAGCAGGGTGCCCTGGAACTCGAAGCCCCGCCGCTCGTTGAAGAACCCGTTCCGGAAGTGCACCTTCCGGATCGCGACGATCATGAGGACCGACAGGAACGCCGCCGCGACGGGCGTCGCAAGACCGACCAGGAGGAGCGGCCCGCCGGCGAGCTCCGCGCCGAGCGCGAGCGCGGCGAAGAGGGCCGAGGGTCTGAAGCCGTGTCGCGTCACCCTCGATGTCCACTCCGCCCAGCCCGGGCCTCCCCACCATCCGAGGAGCTTCTGGAGCGCGTGCGCCGTGAAGAGCGAGCCGAGCCAGAGGCGCAACAGGAGCAGCGCCCAGTCGGTCACGCCAGCCGCTTCCTGTAGAAGTCCAGCGTCCGGGTCCAGGAGGCGCAGGCCTCCACGTATCCCTCGGCCTCGTCGTCCTCGAGGAACTGCTTGAGGAAACCGTGTCCGAGCCCGGGATAGATGTGGAACTCGTGCTTCACGGCGGCCGCTTGAAGTCCCGAGCGCAGCGCCTGAACGTTCTGGATCCCGCACGGCTGATCTTGGTCGCCCCAGAACCCGAGGATGGGGCCGGTCATCTTGTGCGTGATCTCCACTGGCGCCGGCGGCTCCTTCGGGGGATCCCCGTGCCCGCGCGGGAAGCCGTAGTAGCAGACGCTCGCGAGGTCTTTCCGCTCCGCCGCGAGCTGCAGCACGAAGGTGCCTCCGCCGCAGAACCCGATCGTCCCGAGCCTCCCCGTCGCCTCGGGAACCGACGCGAGCCACCGCAGGGTCACGAGGAGGTCGCGCAGGGTCCCGCTCCCTTGGAGCGCCGTCCGGCGCGCCATCGCGTTGTCGAAGGTCGGCGCGGCGAGTGGACCCTCTCGGAAGTAGTAGTCCGGCTGCAGCGCGACGAAGCCCGCCTGGGCCAACCGGCGCGTGATGACGTCATAGAAAGGAGAGCGGCCGTACATGTCGGTCAGGACGATCACGGCCGGGGCGGGCGTGCGATCGGGCAGCGCGAGCATCGCCGGCATCCGTTCCCCGCTCTCCAGCTCGACCCAGAGCTCCCGCGTCGCGACGTCGGGGACCGGCGTGCCCGCAGGGACCTCCGGATGGCACATGCGCGATCCTCCCCCGGGAAACGCCTTCGTATGCAGGATACAGTCGCGCGAAGCCGAACATGAGTGAGCGCACGGGCGCGATCGACGTGCACGCGCACTTCATCCCGCCCGCGTACGTCGAGCTGACGCGTCGCGTCGGCGCCGGGGACGGCGAGACCGCCGCCGAGGCGCGGCTCACGTACGAGCATCCGCTCCGCGTGCGCGACCCGATGTTCGGGGGCGAGCTCGGCTCACGTGTCGAGCTGATGGACGGCGCCGGGATCGCGACCCAGATCCTGAGCTTCTCGTCGCCGAACGTGTGGCATCGCGATGTCGCGATGCGCGCCGCGCTGGTCCGCACCTTCAATGAGGGCTGTCTCGAGGCGTGCCGCGCCTTCCCCGGGCGGTTCAAGCTCTTCGCGAACGTGCCCATGCCCTTCGTCGAGGCGGCGCTCGAGGAAACGTCGCGGGTCGGCGACGACCCGGACGTCGTCGGATTCGGGATCTGCACGCACGCGGGCGACCTGGCGCTGGACGATCGGCGTTTCGAGCCGGTCTACGCGGAGTGGGACCGCCGCAGAGCTGCGGTCCTCGTACACCCTGATCGCTTCAGTACGCCGAAGGTCCTCGAGCGCTACGGCATGGAGTGGGGGCTCGGCGCTCCGTTCGACGACACCATCGCGGTCGTCCGCCTCGTGCGCGGAGGGGTCGCGGCGCGGTACCCGCGGATCACCTGGATCGTGCCGCATCTCGGCGGGACGCTCCCGATCCTGTACGAGCGCCTCGACCTGCTCGGACGGAGAGCGGGCCCGGGCGGGACGCCGCTCCCGCCGCTTCGCGACGGCCTGGCTGCGTTCCTGTTCGACACGTGCACGCCTTCGCGATCCGGGCTGCGCCTGGCGCGTGAGGTCCTCGGCGCGGACAGGCTCGTCTTCGGCAGCGACTTCCCCTACGTTTCCCGCGACGACCTCGGTGCGGGCCTGCGCCTGCTGGAGGAAGCGGGCTTCGGACGCGAGGAGCTCGCGTCCGCTCGCGGTCGCACGATGCTCGCCCGCATCCCGACGCTCGCCGGAGCCTGAGGCCTACCCGTCCAGTGCGGCGACCGCCTCGATCTCGAAGAGGTAGTCCGGGTTCGCGAAGCCCGGCACCTGGAGCAGGGTCGTGGCGGGGTGATCCGCCGTGAAGTAGCGGCCACGCACCTCGCGGAGCGCGTCGCGAACGCTCCCGTAGTCCGCGTTCGCGTGCACGTAGACGTTCGTCTTCACGATGTCGCGCATGCTGCCACCGGCGGCCGCGAGCACCCGCTCGAGGTTCGCGTACGCGAGCTCGGCCTGCCGGACGACATCGCCCTTCGGCACGTCGCCGTTCGGAAGCCGGCCGACGATGCCGCTGACGAATAGGAGCGCCCCGCCGGTCACCTTGATGGCCTGATGGAACTGCCACGGCGCCTGATAGATATCGCGCGGATCCACGAAGTCCTTCTTGAGCGTCGCGGTGGTCATCGCATCCTCCCTTTACCTGCGGATCAGCCCGACCTTGGCGAACTCGTCGCGCCGCTTCGCCGCCGCCCGAGCGAGGTCCTCCGGTACCTCGCGCGGCGAGCCCACGCTCCGCGCGAGCATCGAGGCTTCAGCGTTCTCCTCGACGGCGAAGACGATCCTGACGGCTTCGTCGATCGTCGGCGCGAACGCGAGCAGGCCGTGGTTCCTGAGCAGGAGCGCCTTCGCGGCAGGGTCCGCGTCGAGCGTCCTGCCGATGCTCGCGACCTCCAGGTCCGAGCCGCGCGGCCCGAAGTCGGTCACGGGGATCGGCGTGAAGATGAGACGCGCGAGGGCCATCGTGTACACGGGCATCCTCGCGCCGGCGACCGCGTAGCCGGTCGCGTGCGGCGAGTGCGCGTGCACGACCGCCGCGACGTCGGAACGGTGCCTGTATACGACCGTGTGCAGGTGGACGATCTCCATGGCTTGCGGCTCGATGTACCCCGAGACGACCTCGCCGTCGAGCCGCACTCGCGCGAGCGTCTCGGCTCGGGTGTTGTCAAGGAGCGCGCCGGTGAGCAGCGCCTCGTCCGTGCCCTCGATCCGGATCGAGATGTTGCCGTGGTTGTTCTTCCAGAGCACCCCCGTGCGTACCAGTCGGTCCGCGGCTCCGACGATGGCCTGCCTCGCTTCGGCCTCGTTCACGCTCCGAGCTCCTATCTCGCCGCCGTCGCGACGATTCTTGCGACGTCACGTCGCGCATCGCCCGCCCGCTCGAGGACCCGACGCTGCGCCGCCGCGGCCCCCGCGACGATCCCAGCGACGTCGCAGCCCACCATGACCCCGTCACGCTTCGCGAAGCGGCCGTCGACCAGGACGGTCTCAACGTCGGCGACGCGGGCGGAGTGGACGATCCGCTCGGCTGGATCGCCGGTCCCCACCGTCCCGGGACGATCGAGCCGCACGAGCGACAGGTCCGCGCGTTTGCCGGCCCGGATCGACCCGGTCGCGTCGGCGAGGGCGAGGCCGCGCGCACCGCCGATCGTCGCGAGCTCGAGGAGGCGCCGCGCCGGCACGATGCGGCCCGTCCGAACTCGCTCGTGCCCATACGCGACGCGCATCGACTCGAACGGGTCGGCGGGGACGACGGCCGTGGAGTCGAGCGAGAAGCTCGCCTCCACTCCGGCGTCGAGCAGCTCGCTGAGCTGCGGGGCGCTGCGCGCATATCGCACCTCGTTGAGCGGGCTCATGCTCACGTGGACGCCGTGCTCGGCGATCAGCCCACGCTCCTGCGCGGACACGTGATTGCAGTGCGCGAGGAGCAGGTCGGGTCCAAGCAGACCTGCCGACGCGAGGACCTCGACCTGACGGATCCGGGCGACCTCCTCCGTCGTTCCGGCGCAGTGCATCGAGATGGGAAGGCCAAGCTCACGTGCTTCCGCGAACTCGCGCTCCCACACCCGCGGCGAGGAGCGAGCGGGTCCTCGGAGAGCGACACCGAACGTGAGGAGGTCGTCCGCGAAGCGCTCGCGAAGTCGGACGACGTCCGACATGTCCATCGGATCCCCGGGCGACCTGCCGGCCTCGCGCATGACGGCCGAGGCCTGATCGGGAGTGAGCGCCGGATGCGTCGACGGCGTCGCGTACGAGAACCGCGCGCGCGCTCGGACCTCAAGGTGCGGACGTACGTTCGCGTCCGCGTCCGCAGGATCATTGATCTGATGGGCCCAGTCGTGGACGGTGGTGATCCCAGCCGAGAGCGCCTCGACGAGGGAGAGCCGCACCGCGGCCTCCTGGTCCTCGGGCCGGATGAACGGCCCCAGCCGGGCCTTCTGCGGGAACCAGCTCGTCTCCGGCCGATCGTCGACCGCCCCGCGGAGCAGAGGGGTCCAGAGATGCCAATGGCTGTCGACGAAGCCGGGAAGCGCGACGCACCCCGCGGCATCCACGATCTCGGCACCCGGCAGGTCCAAGCGCGGCGCGACGGCGGCGATCGCTCCTCCGCTGATCAGGATGTCCCCGACCGGCAGCTCCGGGACCTCGGGGTCGAGCGTGAGGACGCACGCGCCTCGTATGAGCAGGTCGGCCGAACCGGTCATCGCGCTTGGCTCGCTGCGGGTCGTCGCCGCGCGCACAAGGCTGCACATCGTATGACATGATGCGCTCGTGCGACAGCCCTCGATGACCGGATCCGGTGTGCGTTTCTGCGTCCGGCTCCCCCACTCCTGGTGCGCCGCGGACCCCCGCGCGATCGCCCGTGTCGCCGCCGAGGCGGAGCGTCTCGGGTTCTGGGGCGTCTCCGTCCAGGACCACTTCATCCAGGACGCGGGAGTGGCGCCGTGCGGCAAGGATGGCGCGCACGGCGAGGATCGGAACGCGATGGACGCGCTTCAGGTCCTCGCGTACGTCGCCGCCCGGACCGAGCGCGTCCGCCTCGTGACCGGGGTCATCGTCCTCCCGATGCGGAACCCGTTCTCGCTGGCGAAGGAGGTCGCCACCCTCGACGTGCTCTCGAGCGGTCGCGTGGTCTTCGGCGTCGGCGTCGGCGCGCCGCCGCAGGGCGGCACGAGCAGCGAAGGGCAGCATCTCGGCGGGCACAGCTCGATCGCCAGCAAGGAGTTCGAGGTCTTCGGGGTCAGTGGGAACCGCGGGAAGCACGCGGACGAGGCCATCCGAGTGCTCGACGCTCTATGGACGCAAGAGCGAGCGGCCTACCGCGGCAAGCGCTTCACGTTCGACGAGGTCGAGGTGTATCCCAAGCCGGTGCAGACGCCGAGGCCGCCGATCTGGATCGGCGGGCGTTCGCCCGAGGCGCAGCGCCGGGCCGCGCTGCTCGCGGAGGGCTGGATCCCGAGTCAGTGCCCGCTCCCGATCTTCGAGGAGGGGGTGCGGTCGATCCGCCGCCTGGCCGCGGAGCGAGGTCGCCGTCCGCCCGAGGACTTCGGGATCAACGTGTTCATCTCGGTCGCGACGACCGAGAGGGCGGCGCAGGATGACCTGCGCCGCGCGCTCGGCCGCAGGTTCCAGGGCGACGCCGCGCTCTTCGCCGCCACGATCGCGGCGACTCCCGTGCAGGCGATCGCGCACATCGAGCGCTATCGCCGCGCCGGGCTGAACGTGATCGACCTGAAGTTCCTCCCGCTGGCGCTCGAGCCGACGCTCGAGCAGATGCGGCTGCTCGCGTCGGAGGTCATGCCGGCGCTCGCGGCCGCCTGAACACGAGCGACCCCGGTCCCCTCGCGGAGACCGGGGTCGCCCCGGAGGCGGGAGTCCCTGATGGCTAGAGCTTCGGCGGATCCTTCGGTATGCCCAGGATCTCCTGCGCCTTCCAGAGCGGCGTGGGATCGAAGAACTTGGACACAGGAACGGCGTTCCCGAAGAGCCGCTTCGTGAACCCGTCCATGTCTTCCACCGGGAAGCCGCCCGTGTGCGGACGGTAGTTCGCGGCGTCGAGCTCCCAGGCGTTCCGGATGTCGTCGGTCACCGTGATCCCGATCTTCGGCCCGAGCCCCATGACGTACTCCTGGTTGCCGAGGTCCTTCACGATCTGGAGCGCCTTGATGTATGCCCCGATGAACGCGACGAACAGGTTCGGCGTCTGCGCGAGCGCCGCCGTGCTCGCGGTGAGCACGTCGCTCCCGTAGACCTTCTCGTCGACCACGAGCTTGTGTCCGGCCGCGAGCACGCCGTTGCGGTGCCGGTTGAAGATCGGCGTCATGAAGAGCTTGTCCTCGCTGAGCAGCTTGACCCACGCGTTCGATCCGCCCGGGACCGTGACGGGGTTCACCTTGATCGTCGTGATGTCCCAGCCCGCCTTCTTGAGGAACGCCGCACGGTCGTCGAAGTCCTTGGTACCGGGCGTGCCCCCGAGCAGGATGTCCTTCCCCTCCAGGTCCTTCAGCGTCCTGATCGACTTGTGGACCGCGATCATCATCGACGTGTAGTTGCTGTGCGCCGCGATCATCCGCAGCGGCGTGCCGCGGTTCCCGGCGGCATCCACCACGTCGCTCGTCTCCATGTGCGCGACGTCGAGGCTGCCTCCAAGGACGCCCTCTCGTGTCTGCTCGGTCGTGATGATCTCGACGTTCGTGAAGCCGACTTCGGCGAAGTAGCCCTTGTCCACGGCGATGCGCATGGGAGCCTGCTGGTTCAGGCTCGGTAGGCGCAGCCCGACCTTGATGGCGGTCTTCTCGGGTTTCGGCAGCGTCTTCGGCGTAGCAGCCGCGGTCGCCGCGACCGTCGCCGCTACCGTGGGCGCCGCCGTCGCCGAAGGACTCAGCCCGCCGCACGCGGCGGCGAGGCTGCCCAGGCCGGCGAGCTCGATGAGCCGGCGGCGCGAGATACCGCGAGCGACTTCTTCCTGCATCTGATCCCTCCCCGCGTTTCTGCATGCGGTATATTGCCGGACCGCGCGTTGTCAACAGCCTGGCCGCGGATCAGGGTCGCACGAAGAGCCGGAGCGGCACGCGATGGAGGGGCTCGGCTCCCGTCAGCGTGACGAGGACGAGCTGGCCGGGCTGAACACCGTGACGCCCATCGCGGCTCACGACGTTCGGCTGCACTACCAGCATCATTCCTGGCTCGAGCCTGAGATCACCCAGCGGAGCGTGCTGCGTCGCCGGCGTCCGAATGATCGGCGGCAGATAGCCACCCTGGTAGCCGTGGACGACGTCGTCGCAAACGGTGAAGCCAGCTTCGTCGATCAGCGCCGCCGCTTCGAGCAGCTCATTCGCGGTCGCGCCAGGTCGAATGGCGGCCACGATCGCCGTGTAGGCGGCTTCCGCCACGTCGTGCAGCCGCTGTATGAGCGGCGTCGGCTGCGCGCCGACGGCGATCGTGCGCAGCACCTGGCCGGTGTACCCGCCGTAGCCGGCGCTCAGCTCGATGAAGACGATGTCGCCGGCACGCACCAGCCGGTCAGCCCAGTTCTGAGCCGGACTGACGCGCCCGCCGTCCGCCATCGAGGCGCTCCCGAGAAAGCAGATCGTGTGGTGCCCGCCGGCCCGCGAGTACGCCGCCTCGACGAGGGCGCCGAGCTCTTGATCCGTCGTTCCCGGCCGGACCGCTGCGAGAAGCGCTTCGAGGGCGAGGTCGCAGAGCGCCGCGCCGCGCCTCGTCCATTCGATCTCTTCCGGGCTCTTCACGAGGCGATGCCGTCGAAAGGCCGGCGTCAGGTCGGTGAATGCGGCACCCGGCAGTAGCGTGTCGAGGCGATCCCGCTGCTGGTAGGGGATCTGCCCGACGAGCCCGATCCGCTCGCGCTCGAGGGCGAGCGCGGCGAGATGGCGCGCCAGGGTCGCGCCGGTATCGATGCCTCCCCAGCGGACGTCGCTCCACGCCGACATCTCGCGGGCGTTCGCGACGTGGTTGAAGAGCTGGACGAAAAGAGCGTCGCCGCGCTCCGTCAGACATGCATATGTGTCGTGTCTCGGTGGGAAGCCGCATACGTACTGGACGTCCTGCCGCGCCGCGACGTTCCCGTGCACAAGGAGGGCACCCACCCCCGCCTGCGCCATGAGCTCGGCCATCGCGGCGCGTCGCCTGCTGCGCTCCCCCTCCGTGAAGCGCGGGTACCAGTCGGCCGGGCTGGGGGGGTCCGCGGCTAGAACGTCGTCTCTCGGTACCACGGAGCGATGCGCGCCCGCGCCGCGTCCAGGAGGACCATCGAAGCGTTCGCCATCACGAGCAGGACCAGAAGCACGGCGAACGTCGTGGCCAGGTCGAACTGCGACGCGGCGCGCAGGATCATGAGGCCGAGACCGGCGGAGCTGCCGATGAACTCGCCGATCACGATCCCGATAAGTCCGCGCCCGATGCCGAGCCGCAGCCCAGTGATCGTGTACGGCAGCGTGAAGGGCAGCACGACCTTCCGGTACAGGTCGAGCCGCGAGGCGCCGAAGACGCGGCCGGCGCGGAGCAGTGTCTGATCGACGTTCTGCCCTCCGACCATGACGTTGACGAGGATCGGGAAGACGGCCATGAGGGCGACCATCGCGATCTTCGACTCGGCGCCGAAGCCGAGCCAGAGCACGAGCAGCGGCGCGATCGCGACGCGGGGCGTCGAGTAGAAGGTCCAAACGAAGGGCGACAAGGCGAGCGACAGCCGCGGGCTGGTGCCCATGGTCAGGCCGATCGCGATGCCGACGACCGCGGCGATCGCGTATCCGATGACGAAGTTCCGGACGCTGAACGCGATGTTCTCCCCAAGAACGCCGGAAGAGGTGATGGCCTTGAACGCGCTCCCGATGGCGCTCGGCGGAGGGAAGAACTCCGGATTGGTGAGGCGCAGGACCCCGACGAGGAGCTCCCACAGGACGACGACCGCGACCACCTCGACCGCGAGCGCGAGGTTCCAGCCGAGCTTCAGCCAGACGCGTCGCGGCCAGGGCGGCGTCGGAAGCGGCCTGAGGTACGGGACCGCCGCGCTCATGCGGAACTCGACCGCGTCCGCCAGACGGAGACATGGCGCTCCAGCAGGCCGACCGCGCGTACGCCCGTGACCGAGATCGCCACGAGGAGCGCGATCGTCGCGAACGCTTCCTCCACCCGGAAGCGACTGCTCGCGATCGCGACGAGCGCTCCGAAGCCACGCGAGGAGCCGACGAGCTCGGCGACGAGCAGCCCGATGAATCCCGAGATGACCGCCAGCCGCAGGCCGGTGAGGACGAACGGCACCGCAGATGGAAGCACGACCTTCCACCAGAGCTGCACGCGGCCGCCGCCGAACACGCGTCCGGCCCGCAGCAGCGCGGGGTCGACGGTCCGGACGCCGCTCATCGTGTTCAGCAGGACCGGCAGGAGCGAGGCGAGGAAGACGAGGAAGATGATCGGCTCGGCCCCGAAGCCGAACCAGATGGTCGTCGCGGGCCGGATCGAGATCCACGGCATCGCGTAGAGGGACCAGGCGACCGGCCCGAGGAGCCGGCCGAGGGCATATGACGAGCCGATCGCGAGCCCGGCGGTGATGCCGACCACCGCAGCGAGCACGTAGCCGGTGGCGAAGTTCCGCAAGCTATACGGGATGTGATCGGCGAACACCCCCCTCGAGAGGAGATCCGCAAAGGCCGCCCCGATGGCGCTCGGCGGCGGGAAGAAGATCGGCTCGACGAGCCGGAGGCTCCCGACGGCGATCTCCCAGACGAGCAGCGCGAGGACGACCTCGCCGATGACGACGCCGACCTGCGTGAGCGTGCGCCGCCGACGAGCCCGGAGCGTCGAGGCCCGCGCGGGCAGCCGCGCCGGCGGCGCGAGGATCTCTTCGCCGACCGCCACTAGGCCGCCCCGTCGGCGTGCGCCTGGTGCGCGTGCACGACCGCTTCGTCCCGCAGCAGCGTCCACACCCGCTCGCGGAGGCGTGCGAAGCCGGGATGCGATTTCACGTCGTACTCGCGTCGCGGACGCGGAAGGTCGACCTCGATGATCTCCTTGATCCGGCCGGGTCGCGCCGTCGCCACGACGATGCGGTCCCCGAGTGCGATCGCCTCGTCGATGCTGTGCGTGATGAAGAAGACCGTGCGCCTGGTCGCGGCGATGATGCCCTCCAGCTCACCTTGCATGACCTCGCGGGTCATCGCGTCGAGCGCGGCGAACGGCTCATCCATGAGCAGGACCTTCGGGCGGGCGATCAGCGCGCGGGCGAGTCCGACGCGCTGCCGCATCCCTCCGCTCAGCTCGTGCGGGTACGAGCGCTCGAACCCTCGGAGCCCGACGAGATCGATGACCTGCTGGATCTCGTCGTCGCTGACGGTGAGGTCGCGCTGCATCTCGACGCCGAAGCGGATGTTCCCCCAGGTCGTGCGCCAGGGCAGGAGCGCGTACTCCTGGAACACGAGGGCGCGGTCGGGGCCGGGCGCACCGACCGGCCGGTCATCGACGAGGATCCGCCCTTCCGCCGGCGCCACGAGGCCGGCGATGGCGTTGATCAGCGTCGTCTTCCCGCACCCGCTCGGACCGACCATCACGACGAACTCGCCGTCCGCGATCCTCAGATCGATGTTCCAGAGCGCGACGAGCCGCTGACGGCGCTCGGCCAGCTCGTATTCGACGGTGAGCCGTTCGATATCGATCCGCGCCATCCTCGCCCCTCTCGAGTGATCCAGCGTGCGTTCCGTAAACAGTATCCCGGCGCGCGCTAGCTGGTGCGGCCCACGTTCCTGTTGAACAGCGCGCGCTTGGAGTCGGACTTCATCGGGGCCCCATCCTTTCACCGTGAGCAGGCTCGGTCGATGCGCGTAGAAGAGCGAGCCGGGGTGCGTCCCCGGGTGCGGTAGCCGCGGTGCGGCCGTTCGAGGTTGTAGTGGCGCAGCCAGGCCGCTAGGTCCGCGTCGATGTCGGCGGCCGAGAGGTAGTAGCGGAAGCGGAACGCGGTGCGGTAGTGCAGGTGCAGGCACGACCCCTGGAAGCGCTCCACGAAGGCGTTGAGGTCGGGCGATCTGGGCGGGAGCTTGCGGTGCTCGATGCCGAGCTCGCGGCACTTGGCGCTGAAGGCCTTCCCGAACTCGGGGCCGCCGTCGGTGTTGACCCGGACCAGGCGGATCCTCGCCTCGCGGTAGGCCGACAGGACGTCCTCCTCGAGGAAGCGGGCCATGCTCTTGGCGCTCCTGCGCCCGCCGCGGACCCGGGCGAAGCCGAAGCTGCAGGCCCCGTCGACCATCGTGTACTGCCAGATCGTGCCGACGCCTTTGAGTTCGCCGACGTACATGGTGTCGGCGAACGGCTCCGCGCCCACGGTGTCCGAGCCGATGTGCATGACCCGGGGCCGCTCGATCGCCCGGACCTCGGCGAGAGTCCGCGCGGTGAGCGGCCTGGGCCGCAGCCCGGCCTCGCCGGGCGCGAGGTAGCGGCGGCGGAGCTGGTAGTAGCGGGAGCACGAGATGCCCGCCTCGCGGCAGGCCCGCAGGACCGTGACCTCGCCCGAGGAGACGCGGTCGAGCACCCGCTTGCGCAGACGTGCGAGGCTGTCACCTGGAGCCACGACGTACTCCTTCCCATCCTCTTGTCGGAAGATGGGGTCAGGATGCGCGTGGCTTCGCTTCTGTGCAGGGAGGGCGGAGCGTCTGCCTCGAAGGTGGGCTCCACGCGAAATCGCGCCTCCTCTTCGAGCGGATGATCGGGCGCGGCACCCGCAAGGGTCTGCGCCACCCGGACAAGTCTCACTTCGTCGTCTTCGACCGCTTCGACGGAACGCTTCTTGAGTACTTCCGCTCAACGACCGGTGTGACAGCCGAGCCGCCGGAGTCGGACGGCAAGACGATCGTCGGACACCCCCCTCAGCGAACTGATCGAGGGCTTCCTCATGGCAAAGGAAGCCGAGGGGCGCTCGCCCCGCACCCTGAGTGACTACGGCAAGTACCTGCACGCCTTCGACCGTTGGCTGGGTGGCTCCGCCGTCGCGGAGCTCACGCCGGTAGCGGTCAGCAGGTACGTCGCCGAGCGACAGCGCGGATCCCGGTATGCCGCTCGCTACATCTCGGCGGTCCTGAAATCGTTCGCGTCGTGGCTCGCCCTTATGGGGTACGTCGCGACACCGCTCGGCACGTCGGTCCTGGCAGGCGTGCGAACGCCGCGCGTCGACCGCCGGCGCGAGCCATGCACCGACGACGAGGTCAGGATGATGATCCGGACGCTCAACGCGACCTCGGACCGGACACGGGCCCGCGACAAGGCCGTCGTGCTGACGCTCCTGGCGACGGGGCTTCGGCTCAACGAGCTACGCGAGCTGCAGGTCGCGGACACGCACATCGAGCGGCCGATCGAACAGAGCTACGTCTTCGTTCGCGCGGAGACCAGCAAGAGCCGCGAGGCACGGAAGGTCCGCCTCGATCGGCTCGCGGCCCAGGCCGTCCACGAGTACGTCCGCGGCCTCCGCCCGTTCACGGGCACCGGGGGAGCCCTCTTCCTCACCGAGGGAGGCAAGCCATTCAGCCTCTGCGGCTTCAAGAACTACATGGCCCGCCTGAGGGGCGCGTTCGAGGCTGCGGGCATCAAGGACTGGATGGCGCACCGCGCCAGGCACTACTGGGCGACCAGCGCCCACCGCACCGGGATGACGGTCTTCGACATCGCCGCGGAGGGCGGCTGGCGCGATCTCAAGATGGTCCAGCGCTACACGCACGAGCGACCGTTCGAGGAACTGCAGCGACTCCCGACGCCGCTCAGCGCCGCCCTCGGGCAGAGGGCGGTGTAGCAGTCAGCGAACAGTCGAGTCAGGTGAGGTCTCCGGGGATCAGGTGAGGTAGGTCGGACCGGCGGAAGCCC
>VGOU01000003.1 GCA_016875795.1 Chloroflexota bacterium
CATCGGCGCTCACGCGGGCGAGGGCCGCGGCCGCAGCGGAGAGCGCGACACCGAGGGCCGCCGCGACCAGCGGCCGGTCGACGGCGAGGTACGCGAGGGCGGCCGCGAGGAACGCCGCGGCGAGGAGCGGCGCGCGGAGAACGACGGTCAACGCGCCGTGACGAGATCCCTGATGTCGGAATACGTGCGCGCGGTGACGAGGCCGCGCGTCTGCAGCTCCTCCGTACGCGCGAACGGCTTCGCCTCCCGCGAGCGCACGATCTTCGCCGCGGTCGTCGGTCCGATCCCGGGCAGCGCGACGAGCTCGGCCTCGGATGCGCGGTTGATGTCGATCCTCGTCTCCGAGGGCGTGCCGACGCTCCCGGCCGGCGCGGCCTCGCCCGGGCGCGGCACGTAGATGCGCATCCCGTCGCGCAGGAGCGCGGCCTTGTTCACGGCGAACAGGTCGGCGTCGCCGGTCATGCCGCCGGCGGCGAGGAGCGCGTCGATGACGCGCGAGCCCGCCGGGAGACGGACGACGCCGGGCCGCGCGACGGCCCCGACGACGTCCACGACGACGATCTGCGGGGCGCTCGGCGACGGGGACGGCTCCTCCGTCTCGATGACCGGCGGCGCTTCCGCCGGCCGCGCGACGAGCCCCATGCCCGCACCGACGAGGGCGAGGACCGGCACGGCGAGGAGCAGGGCGCGCGGCATCGCTGGTGGATCGGACGGGACGTGCGTCCCGCCGGCGGGCCTCAGTTCTGCCGCGAGCTCGAGGCGGTGATCGCGGAGATCGCGACCGGCAGGCTGCCGACGGTCATGCCGTCGACGTCGAGGTCGAATCGGTGCAGGCCGTACGACGTGAAGCCGAGGTTGTTCAGCTCGACGATGACGTTCACGTCCTGGCCCGGGACGGAGCGCACCTGGATGTGCGGGTCCTCGGCCATGGCCGCGCCGCCGTCCGGCTTCGTCAGCCGCACGGTGACGTCGTGCGCGCCGGGGTCGAGCGCGAGCACCGCGACGAGGTACATCCGCGGGTGCTGGGCGGGAAGCTGGCTCACGCTGATGTTCCGGAAGATGCCGAGCATGCTCAGCTTCCCGTCCTGGCCGACGATGGCGTGATCGCAGAGGGCCGCGATCTTGATCTCCGGCGTCACTTCGCGAGCACGATGTTCACGAGCCGGTCCTTCACGACCACGATCTTCGCCGCCGCGCGCCCGCCCATCGCCGCCTGCACCTTCTCGCTCGCGAGCGCGGCGGCCGTCGCATCCTGCTCGCCCAGGCCGGCCGCGACCGTCAGACGGTCGCGCACCCTGCCGTCGACCTGCACGACGAGCGTCACCTCGCCGGAGCTCGCCAGCGCGGGGTCGTACGCCGGCCACCGCTGCTGGTGGATCGAGTACGCCCCGCCGCGCCGGGCCCACAGCTCCTCGGCGATGAACGGCGCGAACGGCGCGAGCAGCAGCAGCAGCGTGTGGATGCCCTGGTCGCGGGTCGGGCCGCTCGCGCCCTCGAGGGCGTTGCGCAGCTTCATGAGCGCGGCGACCGCGGTGTTGAAGCGGTACGCCTCGAGGTCCTCGCCGACCTTGCGGATCGTGCGGTGGATCTCGCGCTCCAGGTCCGGGTCCGGCTCCCCCGCTGTGGGCTTCCCGTTCGCCAGGCGCCAGACGCCGTGCAGGAAGCGCGACGTGCCGTCGATGCCCGCGGCGTCCCAGTCGGAGCCCTGCGTCCACGGGCCCAGGAACATCACGAACATCCGCAGCGCGTCGGCCCCGTACCGCGCGACGTAGTCGTCGGGCGACTGCACGTTGCCGCGGGATTTCGACATCTTCCTGCCGCCGAAGACGATCATCCCCTGGTTCTGCAGGCGCAGCGCGGGCTCGTCGAACCACAGCTCACCCAGGTCGCGCAGCGCCTTGCAGAAGAAGCGCGTGTACATGAGGTGCAGGATCGCGTGCTCGATGCCGCCCGTGTACTGGTCGACGGGCAGCCACTTCCGGCCCCGATCCTTGTCCATGAACGCCGTCCCGAGCTTCGGGTCGAGGTAGCGGTACATGTACCAGGACGAGTCGAAGAACGTGTCCATCGTGTCGGTCTCCCGGCGCGCCGCGCCGCCGCACGAGGGGCACGCCGTCCGAGTGAACGACTCCACCTTCTCGAGCGGGTTCCCGCCGCGGCCGGTGAACTCGGTGTCGCGCGGCAGGATGACCGGCAGGTCGGCCGCGGGCACCGGGACGACGCCGCACTTCCCGCAGTACACGACCGGGATGGGTGTGCCCCAGTAGCGCTGCCGCGAGATGAGCCAGTCGCGCAGGCGGTACGAGACCGTCGGTCCGCCGATGCCGCGCCGCTCGGCCTCAGCGGCGATGGCCTTCTTGCCCGCCTCGCTCGGCATGCCGCTGTGCGGGCCGCTGTTCACCATGACGCCCTCGCCGGCATACGCGGCATCCGGCTCATGCGCCTTCCCGTCCGGCGAGACCACCTCGCGGATGGCCAGCCCGTACCTCTTCGCGAACGCGAAGTCGCGCTCGTCGTGCGCGGGGACGGCCATGATCGCGCCCGTGCCGTAGGTGACGAGGACGTAGTCGGCGATCCACACCGGGATGCGCTCGCCGGAGAACACGTTCGTCGCGTACGCGCCCGTGAACACGCCGGTCTTGTCCATCCCCTCGGCGGTGCGCTCGATCTCGGCGACCGCGCGCGCCTTCTCGACGTACGCGTCGACCTCCCCCTTGCGGTCGGGCGTCGTGATCCGCGCGACGAGCGGGTGCTCCGGCGCCAGGACCATGAACGTGGCGCCGTAGATCGTGTCGGGCCGCGTCGTGAAGAAGCGGATCTCGGCGGCGGCGTGGCCCTCCACCGGGAACGCCAGCTCCGCGCCCTCCGAGCGGCCGATCCAGTTCGTCTGCATGACGCGCACGCGCTCCGGCCAGTCGATGCCGTCGAAGCGCAGCAGCTCGTCGGCGTACTTCGTGATCCGCAGGAACCACTGCTCGAGGTCGCGCTTCACCACGGGCGTCTCGCACCGCTCGCACTTGCCCGCGATGACCTGCTCGTTCGCGAGCACCGTCAGGTCCTTCGGGCACCAGTTCACCGGCGCCTTCGCGCGGTACGCCAGCCCGTGCTCGAGGAACTTCAGGAAGATCCACTGGTTCCACTGGTAGAACTCGGGGTAGCAGGTGACGACCTCGCGGCGCCAGTCGATCGCCGCGCCCATCGCGCGGAACTGCTGGCGCATGTGGGCCATGTTCTCCTCGGTCCAGCGCGCCGGGTGCATCTTGTTCCTGATCGCGGCGTTCTCGGCGGGCAGGCCGAACGCGTCGAAGCCCATGGGGAACAGCACGTTCGCCCCGCGCATGCGCATGTAGCGCGCGGCCGCGTCGGCGGGCGCGGACGCGTACCAGTGGCCCACGTGCACCTGCCCCGACGGGTACGGGAACATCGTCAGGAAGTAGGAGTTCTCGCGGCCCGGGACCTCGTCCGGCGTCTCGTGCAGGCGCGTGCGGTCCCAGGTATCGGCCCACCTGGCCTCCACCTCGGCCGGCACGTACTTCGCGATCCTCTCCTTCGCCGGCTCCTTTACCGCCATCGGCCGACCTCCTTCGCGTGCTCGCGCGCAACAAAAAGACCCCTCGTCCTCCTGACAGGGGACGAAGGGCGAAGCCTCCGCGGTACCACCCCGGTCGAGAGCCACATCGTATGAGGCTGACGCCTCATACGGCCGTCGCCCGGCTCACCCGGAAGCCGCGGCTTCCGGTCTCGCCTTCGCTCGGCCGTGGACCTGGCGGGATTCGAACCCGCGACCCCCACACTGCCAGTGTGATGCGCTCCCACTGCGCCACAGGCCCAAGACGCTCTCCGACTCGAGCACGGTGATAACGGACGTGACCCCGGCGACCGCTCACTCTCGCTTCGCGACCGCGGCTCCCGAGCGAGTTCCGCCTTCCGTACGCACCAAGTCGCACCGACCGCTGGCTCTCTGAGCGCCGGGACCTGGCGTACTGCTCTCGTTCGCAGCCTTTGTGCTCACGAGTATAGGTTTCGACCCTCGCTCGCTCGCGTCCCAGCGCGCGCCGGCGACCCGCAGGCAGCCCGCTCACCGTCGTCGCGGGAAGACCAACGGCGGGTCGGGCCTGCGGGTGGCATCCGCACGATGGCCCCGGCGACGGCCGTGCAGCGGTACGGCGCTCGAGGTGCGGACCGCGATCGGAGCGACCCGCGCCGGGGGTCCCGGCTCCCCAGGCGGGTGCGTCACCCGCCCGAGGGCTGACCTATCCCGCCGAGCGCTGACCTCCGGCCGACGCGCGCATCGAGATCGCCTGCAGCACCCCGAGCGCGAAGCAGATCGAGATGAGCGAGCTGCCGCCCTGCGAGATGAACGGCAGCGGGATCCCTGTCACCGGCATGAGCGACACCGCCATGCCCACGTTCACCATGATCTGGAAGGTGAACACCGCCGCGACGCCGCCGGCGATGTACGTGCCGAACGCGTCCCGCGAGCGGCGCGCGATGCTCAGCGCCGCGAAGAGCAGCACGATGTAGAGCGCGAAGAGGATCACCGCGCCGACGAAGCCGAGGTCCTCGGCGAGGCCCGAGAACACGAAATCCGACTCCGCGATCGGCAGGTAGCCCAGCGGTGACTGCGTGCCGTGCGTCAGGCCCTTGCCGGTGAGCGAGCCCGAGCCGACGGCGATGAGCGACTGGATGATGTTCCAGCCCGCGCCCTGCGGGTCGCTGTAGGGGTCGGTGAAGGCCGTGAGGCGCGCCTTCTGGTACTCCTTCAGGAAGCCCCACACGAGCGGGAGCGCCGCGGCGCCCGCGGCGAGGAGCGCGGTGAGCTGCCAGAGACGGGCGCCGGCGACGAAGGCCATCCCGAAGAACATCCCGAAGAAGACGAGGCTCGTGCCGAGGTCGGGCTGCCGGAAGACGAGGGCGACCGGGACGGCGAGGATCGCGAGGCCGCCGAGCAGCGTGAACGGCGAGCGGACGTCGCGGTCGGCGAACCACTTCGCGAGGACGATGATCATGAACACCTTCGCGAACTCGCTGGGCTGGAAATTGAAGCCGGCGATGGTGACCCAACGCGTGGCGCCGAGCGTCGAGCTGCCGACGACGAGGACGATCGCGAGCAGGACGAGCGTGCCGATGAAGATGACCGGCGCGAGCGTCCCGAGCCACGCGTAGTCGACGAGCGCGACGACGGCCATCGCCGAGGCGCCGACGACCCCGTAGAGCAGCGCGCGCAGCATCTGCTGGCCGACGTCGCCGGTGAAGTTGCGGTCCTCGACGGTGATCGAGTAGCCCATCGCCAGGCCGTAGCCCATGAGCATGAGGGTGGCGAGGAGGAGGATCCAGTCGAGGTCCAGGAGCCGGCGCGCGCTCGGGCGGTCGTGGGGCGGCGACGACGGCTGCGGGATCGCGAGCGGCCGGACGCTCACTTGTTCACGCCCCTGTATTCCTCGAGGACCTTCTGCGTCAGCGCCACGGCAGGGTTGAAGCAGTTCGCGCAGAGCGAGCGGCTCGAGTCGAACATGAGGATCACCATCGCGATCTCCGCCGTCGGGTCGGTGTCGTCCTCCTTGGGGACGTAGCTCACGAACCAGTTGTGGAACCCGAGCACGTTGCGGCCGGCCGCGTCGAGGCCCTTCGACTCGCCGAACTCCGCGGTGCCGGTCTTCCCGGCGATGGGAAGCTTCGCGTCGGGCATGTACGCCTGCCCGATGGTGACGACGCGCCGCGCTGACTCGCGGATGAGGCGGAGGTGCTCCTCCTTCACGTCGAGCTTCCGCGCGACCGCCGGCGGCTCGGTGTGCACGACCTTGCCGTCGGGCGAGCGCACTTCCTTGAGGAGCCGCGGCTTGTAGACGGTGCCGCCGTTCGCGACCGCGGCGTACGAGTTGAGGAGCTGCAGCGGCGTCACCGCGACGAAGCCCTGGCCGATGGCCGCGTGGTACGTGTTGCCGAGCGTCCACGGCTCGTCGAAGGTCGCGAGCTTCCAATCCGGGTCGGGCATGATCCCGCCCGACTCGCCCGGAAGGTCGATCCCGGTCGGCGCGCCGAACCCGAGCATGCGGCCGTACTTCGCTATGGCCTCGGGGCCCGCCCCGCGCTGGCCCGTGTACGGGTTGCCGCCGCCGATCGTGTAGAAATATATGTCACTGGAGTGCGCGAAGCCGTTGACGAAGTCGACGGTGCCGTGCGTGGTCCAGTCGTAGAAGCGCCACCCGTCCACCACCATCACGCTCGACGACACGTTCACGACGGTGTTGCGCGTCGCCGCGCCGGTGCTGAGCGCCGTGAGCCCCGTGACCATCTTGAACGTCGACCCCGGCGGGTAGATGTCGGCGATCGCCTTGTTCACGAGCGGCCGCCGCCAGTCGCCGTTCCACGCCTTCATCTCCGCGCTCGAGACGCCGCGCACGAACGAGTTGTTGTCGTACGCCGGGATCGAGACCATCGCCAGGACCTCGCCGTTCTGCGGGTTCATCGCGATCCCCACGGCCTGCGTGAACCTGTCCTCGCGCACGCCCTGCTCGAGCTCCCGCGCGAGGATCCGCTGCAGGCGGTCGTCGATGGTGAGGACGAGGTCGTTCCCCGGCTTCGGCGGCGTCAGCCCGAGCGTGCGCAGCTCCCGCAGCGACGCGTCGCGCTCCACCTCGCGCCGGCCGAGCGCGCCGCGCAGGTACCGCTCGTACTGGTATTCGAGGCCCGTCTTGCCGATCGTGTCGCGCAGCAGGTAGCCCAGGTCCTTGCGCGTCGCGAGCTCGGCCTCGTTGATCGGCCCGACGTAGCCGAGCAGCGGCGAGTACAGCGGTCCGTCCGGGTACACGCGCATCGCCTCGGCCGTCACCGTCGCGCCCCGATACAGCTCCGCGCGCTCGATGAGCAGCATCGCGACCTCGCGCGCGACGGGCTTCACGCTCACCTTCACCGGCTCGTACGGATTGCGGATGCGCTGGTCCGCGATCGCCTTCGCGATCTCGTCGCTCCCCCGCTCCACGAGCGGCGCGAGGCGCGACGCGAGCTCGTCCTGCCGCGCGCGTGCCACGTCGGCGGGCAGGACCGTGACGGCGAAGCCCGGGTCGTTGCGGGCGAGGAGCTGCCCGCCGCGATCGAGGATCACGCCGCGCGTGGGCAGGACCGGCACGCGCACGATGCGGTTCTGCTCCGAAAGCGAGCGGTAATGGGCGCCGTTCACGACCTGCAGGTCCCACAGCCGCACGCTGAGCACGACGAAGATGCCGACGATCACCAGCGCGAAGCCGGCGAGCCGGTGCGGACGGACGAAGGGACGCTCGCTGCGGTCGATCACTAGAAGGGGGACTCCTTCTCCGTGAGTTTGCGGCCCCGGCGCGCGAGCGGGTAGACGACGAGCGCGAGCGCTCCCGTGTAGATACCGACCCCGACGGTCTGCGCGAGGGCGATCGGGCCGCTCGCCAGGGGGTGGCCCAGGAAGCCGAGAAGGCCCAGGTACACCGCCTGGGTGAGGACGGCGGCGACGGCGACCATGACCGCGCCGGGAAGGACCGGGATGGGCTTCGCCGGATCGCGCTCCCCCAGCCCGGCCAGCAGGACGCCCGGGAGGATCGCGACCGTGAACGCCCCGAGCGGCCCCGCCGACAGCATGTCCGAGGCGATCCCGCCGACGAACGCCCACCACAGGGCCTGGCGGGCCCCCGCGGCCACCGCCCAGGACCCCGCGACGAGGACGGGCAGGTTCGGGAAGGCGCCGCCGACCGCGACGAGGCTCGCGACGGCCCCCTGGAGCAGCGCTGCGGCGAGCGGGACGACGATCGCGAGCGCGACCCGCATGCGCCGCGGATCATAGGGCGCTGCGCGCGCCGCCGCTACCGATGCTGGTAGCGAAGAGAGCGGTTGGCGCGACCATATGTAGTAGCGGTCTGGACCGGCGCGGCGTGCGGCAATGGCGCCGAACGCCTATACTCACCTCACGGTCACTCGGCACGGTCCCACCCTTTCACCCGCCTCAGTGGCCGTCCTCCCCATCCTCACCGATGGCGACTTGGCACGTGCCACAAACGTCGGCAGAGGCCCCTCATGACGCCCACGATCGCGGTCACCAACCAGAAGGGCGGCACCGCGAAGACCACCACGGCGGTGAGCCTCGGATCGGCCCTGGCAGGGCGCGGAGCCCGCGTCCTCCTCGTCGACGCCGACCCTCAGGCGAACGCGACGAGCGCGCTCGGGTTCGCCAAGGACCGATCCACCGACCTGCACGCCGTCCTGCTCCAGGACGTCCCGGCCGAGCGGGCGATCGTCCCCACCGCGGTGGAGCGACTCGCCCTCCTCCCTTCGTCGCTCGACATGGCAGCCGCAGAGGTGGAGCTCGTCCCCGTCCTAGCTCGAGAATTCAGATTGCGCGTATCTTTATCACGGCTATCCGGCTATGACGCCATCCTCATCGACTGCCCGCCGTCGCTCGGCCTGCTCACCATCAACGCCCTCGCCGCGGCGACGCACGCCGTCGTCCCGGTGCAGTGCGAATACCTCGCGCTCGAAGGGCTCGCGCAGCTGGTGAACACGATCGAGGCCGTCCGCGCGCGCCTCAACCCGCAGCTCGCGATCCTCGCGATCCTCCTCACGATGGAGGACAGGCGGAATCGCCTCTCGCTGCAGGTGGCGGACGAGGTGACGCGGCACTTCCCGGACCTCGTCGCGCGCACGCGCATCCCGCGCTCGGTCCGACTCGCGGAGGCGCCGAGCCACGGCAAGCCTATCGACGTGTACGACCCGACGTCGCGCGCGACCAGGGCGTACGCCGAGTTCGCCGCCGAGGTGCAGGCACGCCTCGTGACAGCGGCGGCGGCGGTGGCCTCGTGAGGACCGGCCTGGGCCGCGGCCTCGACGTCCTGCTCGGCGACCGGCCCGCGGCGGCGCCCGCACCCGCGGCGGTGTCCGGTGTGAGCGAGATCCCGCTCGAGAAGGTGTCGCCGAACCCGCAGCAGCCGCGCCAGGTGTTCGCGGCTGAGGAGCTGCAGCGGCTCGCCGCTTCGATCAAGCGGCACGGCGTGCTCCAGCCGATCGTCGTCTCGCGCAAGGGTGACGGCTACGAGCTCGTCGCGGGCCACCGGCGCGTGCTCGCGTCACGGCTCGCGGGGCGGACGTCCATCCCCGCGGTCGTGCGCGACGAGGTGGGGGACCGCCTCGAGCTCGCGCTCATCGAGAACCTGCAGCGCACCGACCTCAATTCGCTCGAGGAGGCGCGCGCGTACCGCATGCTCATCGAGGCGTACGGCCTCACGCAGCAGCAGCTCGGCGAGCGGGTGGGGAAGGCCCACTCCACGATCGCCCACACGCTGCGCGTACTTGACGCCCCGCAGATCCTGCAGGACGCGCTCGCGAGTGGGAGGATCAGTGAGGGACACCTGCGTGCGATGCTCCCGCTGAGCGCGACGGACACGCCGGCCGCGCTCGCGGAAGTGATCACCAAGGGCCTCTCGGTCCGCGAGACGGAGGATCTCGCGCGTCGCCTCACGAAGCGGAAGGAGAGGCCGAACGGGCGCCTCGTCAGGGGCGCCGACGCGGACACGAAGGCACGCATGGGCGAGCTGCGCGCGGCGCTCGGCACGAAGGTGGAGATCCAGCGCGGCCGCAAGGGCGGCCGGATCACGATCGAGTTCTATTCGATCGACGACTTCGAGCGGCTGTACGAGCTGCTCATGAACGCGACGAAGTAGGGGACATGGCCAAGAAGAACGGACGCGGCGGCGACAACGGGGACGACGGCGGCAGGCGCGACGACAAGCGCCTCTCGTACGGCGCCGACGACATCCAGGTCCTCGAGGGCCTCGAGGCCGTCCGCAAGCGGCCCGGCATGTACATCGGCGCCACCGACCTGCGCGGGCTGCACCACCTCGTCCGGGAGGTCCTCGACAACTCGATCGACGAGGCCATGAACGGCGTCTGCGACCGCATCGACGTGGTCATCCACAAGGACGACCGCATCACGGTGAAGGACAACGGGCGCGGCATCCCCGTCGAGAAGCAGAAGCAGACCGGGAAGTCGGCGCTCGAGGTCGTCCACACCGTGCTGCACGCCGGCGGGAAGTTCGGCGGCGCCGGATACAAGGTCTCGGGCGGCCTGCACGGCGTCGGCGTGTCGGTCGTGAACGCGCTCTCGGAGCACCTGCGCGTCGAGGTCCACCGCGACGGCAAGGTCTTCATGCAGGAGTACGCGCGCGGCAAGCCGCTCGGCCCGGTGCGCGCGGAATCGAAGAACGGCCTGGAGCCGCCGCGGCTCTCGTGGCGGCCGCGCGAGCGCGTCACCGGGACGATCACCACCTTCACCGCGGACCGACAGATGTTCCCGGTCATCCAGTGGGACGCGCAGATCATCGCGCAGTGGCTGCGCGAGACGGCGTACCTGAACAAGGGGCTGTGGCTCTCGCTCAGCGACGAGCGGGCCGCGACCGAGGAGAACTACTACTTCGACGGCGGGATCGTCTCGTTCGTGCGCCACCTCAACAAGGTGCACGAGGTGCTCCACAAGCCCCGCTACGTCGAGCGGCGGTTCGAGAACGACACGGTCGCCGAGATCGCGGTCCAGTACAACGACAGCTTCGCCGAGCGCGTCTACACCTTCGCCAACAACATCAACACCATGGACGGTGGGGCGCACCTCACCGGATTCCGCACCGCGCTCACCCGCACGCTGAACTTCCACGCGCGGCGCATCGGCATGCTCAAGGAGGCCGACCCCAACCTCACGAGCGACGACGTCCGCGAGGGCCTCACCGCGGTCGTCTCGATCAAGATCAAGGAGCCCCAGTTCGAGGGCCAGACGAAGACGCGCCTGGGGAACGCCGAGGTCCAGGGCCAGGTCGCGCAGGCCGTGAACGACGACTTCGGGCAGTTCCTCGAGGAGAATCCCGGCGACGCCAAGCGGATCATCGAGAAGTGCCTCACCGCGTTCCGCGCTCGCGAGGCCGCGCGCAAGGCCCGCGACGTCATCCGCAAGAGCGCGCTCGACGGCTTCTCGCTGCCGGGCAAGCTCGCCGACTGCCAGGAGCGCGACCCCGAGCGCGCCGAGCTCTTCATCGTCGAGGGCGACTCCGCGGGCGGCTCGGCGAAGCAGGGACGCGACCGGCGGTTCCAGGCGGTGCTGCCGCTGCGCGGCAAGATCCTCAACGTCGAGAAGTCACGCGCCGACAAGATGCTCGGCAACGAATACATCCGCGCGATCGTCACCGCGCTCGGGACCGGCATCGGCGAATACTTCGACGCGAAGAAGCTGCGCTACGGGCGCACCATCCTCCTCGCCGACGCCGACGTCGACGGCTCGCACATCCGCACGCTCCTGCTCACGCTGCTGTACCGCCACTTCCGGCCGCTCATCGAGGACGGCCGGATCTACATCGGCCTGCCGCCGCTCTTCAAGGTGCAGCTCGGCAAGGAGATCCGCTGGGTCTACTCCGACGCCGAGCGCGACAAGGCCGTGAAGGAGCTGAGGTCGCTGGCGCGGCAGAAGCGCAAGGCTCGCGCGGCGACGAAGGCCGAGGCGCCCGAGGCGGCGGCACCCTCGGAGGAGGGGACCGACGACGGGAAGGGAGGGCGCGACCCCTCGATCGCGCGCTACAAGGGCCTCGGCGAGATGAACGCCGACCAGCTGTGGGACACGACGCTGAACCCCGAGACGCGCACGCTCAAGCTCGTGACCCTGCGCGACGCGGAGCAGGCCGACCTCGTCTTCGACGAGCTCATGGGCACCGAGGTCGAGGGCCGCAAGAAGTGGATCATGGCCAACGCCCGGAAGGCTTCCCTCGACATCTAGTGCCCGATCTCGATCGGGGCAGAGCCCCTCGCCCGACCCGCGTGCTCGGCCGCGTCCGCGCTCGGTCTGCGCGCGCGGGGGACGGTTGAGCGTGGCGAGGCTTTCGCAGCTCGGCGTCGACTTCGACCACTGGTGCTTCGCCTGCGGGCGGCGCAACCCCGCGGGCATGCATCTCGACTTCGACGTCGCGCGCCACAGCGCCGAGACGACCTACGTCGGACAGCAGCGGCACCAGGGGTACGAGGGAACGCTGCACGGTGGGGTCGTCGCCGCGCTGCTCGATGAGACGATGGGCTGGGCGATCTTCCACCAGGGCATCTGGGGTGTGACCGCGAAGCTCGACGTCACCTACCGGCGGCCCGTCCCGGTGGGGGAGGAGCTGCGCGTGCGCGCCGAGGTCGTGCGCGACCGCGGGCGCGCCATCGAGCTGCACGGGACGGTCGCGCGCGCCTCCGACGGTGAGGTGCTCGCCGAGGCCGCCGGCCTGTTCCTGCGCATGCCCGACGAGCGCCGCGCGGAGCTCGAGCGGCGCTACTCGGCGGCGAAGGACGCGTTCGAGCGGGTGCGCGAGGCGGTCGCGGCCCAGGAAGCGGGAATGGAGCATGGCCGGACATGATCGACCGCGGCGGGAACGAGCGCATCATCGGCGTCGATCTCCAGGTGGAGATGCGGCAGGCCTATCTCGACTACTCGATGAGCGTCATCGTCGCGCGCGCCCTCCCCGACGTGCGCGACGGGCTCAAGCCGGTGCAGCGCCGGATCCTCTACGCGATGAGCCAGCTCGGCCTGCGCCCGGACCGTCCGTTCCTCAAGTCCGCGAAGGTCGTGGGCGAGACGATGGGGAACTACCACCCCCACGGCGAGGCGCCCATCTACGACGCGCTCGTGCGCATGGCCCAGGACTTCTCGGTGCGCTATCCGCTCGTCACCGGCCAGGGGAACTTCGGCTGCTTCGCCGGCGACACCAGGGTCGAGCTCACGAACGGGGACCAGAAGACCTTCCTCGAGCTCATCGACATGGTCCGCCACGGCCTGCGCGGCGACATCTTCACCATCGACCAGCACCGCAACGTCCGCCTGAAGCCGGTGCGCGCGCCGCGCCTGGTGCGCCGGAGCGACCCCGTGGTGAAGGTCACCCTCTCGAACGCCAACGCGGTGACGTGCACCCTCGACCACCGCTTCATGCTGCGCGACGGCACCTACCGCGAGGCCCAGGCGCTGCGGCCGAAGGACCAGCTCATGCCCTTCGCGCGGACGGCGATCCCCGAGCGCCTCCACCGCACCGGGGCCTTCCCCGTGCCGGCGAGCCTGCAGGTCCGCGTCGAGAAGGTCGAGCCCGCCGGCAAGGCCGACGTCTACGACCTCACCGTCGACATCACGCAGAACTTCGCGCTCTCGGCCGGCGTCTTCGTGCACAACTCCATCGACGACGACCCGCCGGCGGCCCAGCGCTACACCGAATGCCGCCTCGCCCCGATCGCGCTGGAGCTGCTCGCGGACCTCGAGAAGGAGACCGTCGACTGGCGCCCGAACTACGACGGGCGGGAGCGCGAGCCGGCCTACCTACCGGCGCGCCTGCCGAACCTCATCGTCAACGGGTCGTCGGGCATCGCCGTGGGCATGGCCACGAACATCCCCTCGCACAACCTGCGCGAGGTCGTCGAGGCGACGAAGCGCCTGATCGACGACCCCGAGCTCACCATCGACGACCTCGCCGAGACCATCCTCGGGCCCGACTTCCCGGGCGGCGGGACGGTGTACCGCTTCGAGGAGCAGCGCAACGTCGAGACCGGCAAGGCCGAGAAGGTCGACGCCATCCGCCGCGCCTACGCGACCGGCCGCGGGCGGGTGCTCATGCGCGCGAAGGCGCACCTCGAGGAGGTCCGCGGGAACCGCACGGCGGTCATCGTCACCGAGCTGCCGTACGCGGTGAACAAGGCCGCGCTCATCGAGAAGATCGCCGAGCTCGTCCAGGCGAAGAAGCTCGCGGGGATCTCCGACCTGCGCGACGAGAGCGACCGCGAGGGCATGCGCATCCACATCGAGGTGAAGCGGGACGACGACCCGCAGCGCGTCCTGAACGCGCTCTACAAGCACACGGCCATGCAGTCGGCGTTCAACTTCAACATGCTCGCGATCGTCGACGGCCAGCCGCGCACGCTGTCGCTGAAGGACGTCCTCCAGCACCACGTCGACCACCGGCGCGACGTCATCAAGCGGCGCACCGAGTTCGACCTCGCGCGCGCGAAGGAGCGCGCGCACATCCTCGAGGGCTTCAAGATCGCGCTCGACGCCATCGACGAGGTCATCAAGACGATCCGCGCGAGCAAGACGCCCGAGACCGCGCTCGAGGGCCTGCAGCGCAAGTTCAAGCTCTCCGAGGCCCAGGCGCGCGCGATCCTCGAGATGCAGCTGCGCCGCCTCACCGGCCTCGAGCGCTCCAAGATCGAGGAGGAGTACGAGGCGACGATCAAGCTCATCGCCGAGCTCGAGTCGATCCTGGCCTCGCCGCGCAGGGTCCTCGGGCTCATCAAGAAGGACCTCGACGAGCTCGCCGAGAGGTTCGGCGACGAGCGGCGCACGAAGGTCGTCGACGACACGGTCCGCGAGCTGTCGGACGAGGACCTCGTCGCCGACGAGGACGTCGTCATCACCGTCTCGAGCCGCAACTACGTGAAGCGGATCCCGCTCTCGACGTACCGCGCGCAGCACCGCGGTGGCCGCGGCGTCATCGGCATGCAGACGCGCGACGAGGACGACGTCGAGCACCTCCTCGTCGCGAGCACCCACGACCGCATGCTCGTGTTCACCGACCGCGGACGCGTGTTCGCGCTGAAGGCCCACGAGCTGCCGGACGCGAGCCGCACGGCGAAGGGCACGCCGATCCAGAACATCCTCGAGGCGATGCAGCCGGGCGAACGCGTCTCCGCGCTCGTCGCGCTGCGCGAGCCCAGCGGCGCCGAGCACCTCGTCATGGCGACGCGCAGGGGCTTCGTGAAGAAGACGCCGCTCGCCGAATACGCGAACATGCGGCGCGCCGGGCTCATCGCCATCGCGCTGCGCAAGGGCGACGAGCTCGCGTGGGTCGCGCCGTGCACCGACAGGGACGCCATCCTCCTCGCGACGAAGAAGGGCAAGGGCATCACCTTCAAGGCCACCGACGCGCGGCCGATGGGCCGTCCGACGCAGGGCGTCACGGGGATCCGCCTGCGCAAGGGCGACGAGGTCATCGGCATGGGCATCGTCCGCCCGCGTACGCAGGCCCTCTCGGTCACCGAGCGCGGATTCGGCAAGCGCACCGACGTCGAGGAGTTCCCGGTGCAGGGCCGCGGCGGCCAGGGCGTCATCCTCGCGGCGATCAGCGAGAAGACCGGCGACGTGGCCGCGGCGGAGATGGTCGACGAGGCGACCCAGGAGATCCTGCTCATCACCACCACGGGCGTCGTCATCCGCACCCCCCTCGACCAGATCCGACCGCTCTCGCGCGCGACGCAGGGCGTGAAGGTGATGGCTACGGGTGATGCGTCGATCGCGTCCATCGCCACCTTCGGCGGCACCCGCGCCTCGCAGACGGAGCTGAAGCTCAAGGGCTAGGGCGTCCGCCAGGCGTACACCCGCTGGGCCGTCGCGCGCGGGTCCTAGTACCGCCGGACGCACCGCGAGGGCTCGCCCGGCGTTGTCCCCGGCGGGCCTGCGCTGGTACGGTGCCCCGCACCGGAAGGGCGCCGGCTCCAGGAGAAGGGTGCGTTGATCACGCTCGAGGACGTCAGCAAGCGCTACCCCAACGGCACGTACGCGCTGCGCGACATCGACCTGCACATCGGTGCGGGTGATTTCGTGTTCATCGTCGGCTCCTCGGGCGCCGGCAAGTCCACCCTCAACCGCCTCCTCATCCGCGAGGAGCTGCCCACGAGCGGCCGGGTGGTCGTCGACGCCCAGGACGTCGCGCGGCTGCCGCGCTCGCGGGTCTCGCTCCTCCGCCGCAAGGTCGGCGTGGTCTTCCAGGACTTCAAGCTCCTTCCCACCAAGACCGTCCACGAGAACGTCGCGTTCGCGCTCATCGTCACCGGCCACGACGGCCGCGCGGTGCGCGAGCAGACCGAGCGCGCGCTCGCGCTCGTCGGCCTGCTGCCGCGCCGCCACCACTTCCCGCGCGAGCTCTCGGGCGGCGAGCAGCAGCGCACGGCCATCGCGCGAGCTCTGGCGATGCGCCCCAAGGTGCTCGTCGCCGACGAGCCGACCGGGAACCTCGATCCGGTCACGACCTGGGAGATCATCAAGCTGCTCGTGCGCGTGAACGAGCTCGGTACGACCGTGCTCGTCGCGACGCACAACGCCGAGATCGTGAACGCCCTCCGCCGGCGGGTCGTGCACCTCGACCACGGCCGCGTCATCCGCGACGAGCGCGAAGGGCTCTACGCCGCGTGACGCGCCTCGCCTACGTCCTCACCGCGGCGTGGCACGGCTTCTCGCGCAACCCGTTCATGAGCGCGGCGTCGACGTTCACCGTCGCGCTCATGCTCGTGCTCCTCGCGTTCTTCTTCGTCACCGACCGCGGGCTGCAGTCGGCGGTGGGCCTCCTCGAGCAGAAGGTCGAGCTCATCGTCTACCTGCGCGACGACGCGAAGGTCTCCGAGGTCCTGCAGCTGCGCGCGCGGATCGCGAAGGACCCCGCGGTCTCGCGCGTCGACTACGTCTCGAAGGACGACGCGCTCAAGCGCTTCAAGGAGCTGAGCGCATCGCGCGCCGACATCGCGCCGGTCGAGGAGATCGGGGTGAACCCGCTGCCGGCGTCCCTCGAGGTCAAGCTCGCGCGCGCCCAGGAGAGCCGGCGCGTCGCCGAGGAGCTGCGCGCCGAGGCGGGCGGTCCGCTCATCGCGCGGCCCGACGACATCATCGACAACCCCCAGGTCGTCGAGCAGCTCCTCACCATCACGCGCGTGCTGTCGATCGGCGGCCTCGCCGTCCTCGGGATGA
The DNA here is from genome assembly GCA_016875795.1 of Chloroflexota bacterium. GTDB lineage: Bacteria > Chloroflexota > Limnocylindria > P2-11E > P2-11E > JACPOT01. The sequence continues at coordinate 16,751 of VGOU01000003.1, forward strand.
TGCTGTTCGTCACGCTCTTCGTGATCGTGAACACGATCCGCATCGCGGTGCACGCGCGCCGCGACGAGATCGAGATCATGCAGCTCGTCGGCGCGACCGACCGGCTCATCTCGGCGCCCTTCGTGCTCGAGGGCATGCTCGTCGGCGTCGCGGGCGCGGCCATCGCGCTCGTCGTCATGGTGGCCGCCGCGGGACCGGTGACGAGCTCGCTCATCAAGTTCCTGGACATCCTCCCGGTCTCCCTCGGGGCGAACTTCATGGTCCAGCTGGCCGCGGGGGTGGCCGCGCTCGCCTTGTTCATGGGCGCGGGCGGGGCCTCGATCTCGATCCGGAGCCACCTCGCCAAGTGACGCTCCTTCCCTCCGGTCGGCCCGCCCGCGCGGGGCAAGGCTTGACCGCGACCGACCTCGGGCGCGAACATGCGCTCGCGATGGGAGCTCCCCGGTCCGCGCGCCGGGGAGGTGGGGTGCGCCGCTGGCGCGTGCTTCTGGCCGCGCTGGTCATCCTCGCGCTGCTCCCCGCGCAGTCCGTCCCCGTCTCGGCCGACCCCGAGGACGATGCGCGCCTGGCGCAGCTGGCCCGCGAGAAGCAGGAGCTCGAGCGCGCCATCCAGGTCTCGCGCGCGAACGCCGAGCGCTACCGGCAGGAGGCGAGCCGCTTCGCGGCGGCGGTGCAGTCGGCGAACTCGCGCATCGCGCAGCTCGCCGCCGAGCAGAACCAGGCGCAGAGCGAGGCCGACGCGCTGCGCATCGACATCGCCATCGCCGAGGAGCAGCTCGCGCTCGTCGGCTTCCAGCTGGACGAGACGCAGTCGCTCATCGATTCGCTCACCGCGCAGACCAGCGAACACGCCAAGCAGCTCGCGAAGCGCGAGGAGGTCTACGCGGTCCACCTGCGCACCACGTACGTGCAGTCGCGGGTGAGCCCGCTCGAGATGCTGCTGTCGTCGCGGTCGCTCACCGACTTCGTCGGCCGGGTGCAGGCGCTCATCCTCATCGACCGCCAGGACAAGCAGCTCGTCGGCGAGATGCGGGCGCTCAAGGCCGCGACCACGGAGAAGCAGGGCACCGTCGCGCTGAAGCAGCTCGAGATCAAGGGGCTGCAGCAGCAGATCACGGAGCAGCGCGCCTCGCTGCAGAAGAAGAAGACCGACTTCGAGGAGATCGCGCGCGCGAAGGCCGCGGCCGCGAACGAGACCGACGAGCAGCGGCGCATCGCGGCGCAGAACCAGCGGGCCGCCGCGGGCGCGACGCAGCGGGCGAACGCCGAGACGGCCGCGCTGAACCGGCGGCTCGAGCAGACCGAGGCCACGTACACCGCCCTCGCCGCGCAGCTCGCCGCGAGCTCGGGCCTCGCGGTCTTCACGGGCCGCATGGCGCTGTGGCCGGTCGCCGGCGCCGTCACGTCGAACTTCGGGTACCGCTGGGGCGGCTTCCACAACGGCATGGACGTCGCGGCGCCGATGTACACGCCGGTGAAGGCCGGCGCCGCGGGCCAGGTCGTCACCGCGGGCAAGCCGTACCTCGCGTACGGCGACACCGCGACGGTGGTGATCATCGCGCACGGCTCGAACTTCTCCACGCTGTACGGGCACCTCGACGACCGCGTCCGCCCGCCGGTGGTCCGTGTCGGGCAGTTCGTCACCGCGGGCACGACGATCGGCTACATCGGCATGACCGGATGGACGAGCGGCCCGCACGTCCACTTCATGACGATCGTGAACGGGCGCGCGGTCGACCCGCGGCCCTATCTGCCGTGACGCGCTCGACGACGCTGCTCGGGGTCCTCGTCGTCGCGCTGAGCGTGGTCTTCGCCGCGCTCGCCATCGCCGACGCGGCCACGGTCACGAGCGCGGCGGGCCCCTTCTAGCCGCCCCGCCGAGACCGCAACGCCCGTGACGTTGACGCGCCCCCGGCCTGGTGCCAGCATGGCCGGCGTAGGAAAGGAGGTGATGTGAAGTGCCGGATGCCAGTGGGAAACCTACGACCCGCGGCGAAGCACTTCAGGACTCCTTGTCACATGAGGTGATCGCGCACTAGCGGGTCGAGGCGACCCCGGCTGGGAGCGGCGGCAGAGATGCCGCCGCTCCTTCTTTTGCGGGTCGTAACCTGCGCCAGTGGCCAGGGCGCAGGACAAGGATCCCGACGAGGCCGCACCGCGCGTGAAGCTCGTGGCGGACAACCGGCGCGCCTTCTTCGACTACGCCATCGACGAGCGCTTCGAGGCGGGACTGGCCCTCACCGGGAGCGAGATCAAGTCGGTGCGCGAGGGTCGCGTCGACCTGCGCGACGGCTACGCCAAGATCGACAGGGGCGAGGCGTGGCTGCGCAACGTCCGCATCGCGCGCTGGCCGCAGGCCTCCGCCTGGGAGCCGGACGACCCGATGCGCGTGCGCAAGCTCCTGCTCCACCGCGAGCAGATCGGCCAGCTCGCGGGCGCGGTCTCGCAGCGCGGCTACACGCTCGTCCCGCTGCGGATGTACATCAAGGGCGGGCGCGCCAAGGTCGAGCTCGGCCTCGCCAGGGGCAAGCGCCGGTACGAGAAGCGGCAGGTCATCAAGGAGCGCGAGGCCGCGCGCGAGATGGAGGCCGCCGTCCGGCGCCGGGTGAAGGGCTAGGCCGGACGCTCGGCGCGCTCGGCGTCGAAGCGCCCGTGGAGCTCTACCGGCGCGCGCTTCCGGCGGTAGCGGAGGTTCAGCATCTCGACGAACAGCGAGAACGCCATCGCCGCGTAGATGTAGCCCTTGCCGATGTGCTGCCCGGTCCCCTCGGCGACGAGCATCACGCCGATGAGCAGCAGGAACGCGAGCGCGAGGATCTTCACGCTGGGGTGCTCTTCGACGAAGCGGCTGATGGGGGCCGCCGACGCGAGCATCACGGCGACGGCGATGACCATGGCCGTGACCATCACCCAGACCTCGTTGGCCATGCCCACGGCCGTGATCACCGAGTCGAGCGAGAACACGATGTCCATCAGCAGGATCTGCCCGATGACCATGGCGAGCGCGCCGCGCGTGGCCCGCGGGACGAGCTCCTCGTGGACCGCCTCGAGCTTGTCGTAGATCTCCCACGTCGCCTTCGCGATGAGCACGAGACCGCCGCCGAGGAGGATGAGGTCGCGCCCCGAGAGCGGCCGGCCGAACGTGAAGAGCGGCTGCGTCAGGCTCATCACCCACGAGATCGCGAGGAGCAGCCCGATGCGCATGACCAGGGCGAGCGTGAGCCCCAGGCGCCGGGCGAATGCCGCTTCGCGCTCGGGGAGGCGTCCGGTGAGGATCGAGATGAAGACGACGTTGTCGATGCCGAGGACGATCTCCATGGCCGTCAGCGTCACCAGCGCGATGAGGACGCCGCCGAGCTCCTCTGTCACCGACCTCGAGGGTAAGGCGCGGCGGGCGTCCGGCCCGCCGCGCCGTCAGATCACTTGGGGCTGAGAGCCAGGATGATGACGATGATCGCGAAGGTCACGGCGAAGATCGGCGCGCTCAGGACGAGGAAGACCTGCAGATCCTCGGTCTTCGGCGGCTCGGGCAGCCTGCGGGGCGCGTCCATCCATCCCTCCCTCGGTCGGTCTCGCCCTGGGCGACCGACGGAGGGCGCGCGTACACCCGGAGGTCGTCGCGTGAGGCCGATCCAGCCTAGGGCACGCCGGGTGCATCCGTCCATGACGACACCCGGCGCGGGACCGGGAGCTCGCGCGGGCGCTGGCCCTTCCCGGCCTAGGAGGCCGCGCTCCCCACGACGACGTTCCACGGCCGGATGCGGTGCGAGCGGACCAAGCCGTTCTTCATGTACGGGTCGCCCGCGACGAACCGCTCGATGGGCGCGATGTCCGCGGTCCGCCACACCAGGACCCCGGTGTCGACCGGATCGGACAGCGCGCCGCCGAGGAGCAGCTCGCCGCGCGCCGCGGCCTCACGCGCCAGGGCGAGGTGCGCCTCGCGGAAAGGAACGCGCCGCTCGACCATGCCCTCGACGTAGTCGTAGAAGAGGACGAAGTACTTCACGCGGGCGGGATGCTAGCCCGCGGCGCGAGGCTGGAAGGTGAACCTCGCCGGCCGCGCGCGGGAGGCGCTGCACGCTCGCACGTGACACCGCGATGCCCTCGCGCTCAGTTAGGAGATCGGCCGGGTGGCTGTCGTCGATCCCGGCGTACGTCTCTTCGCGAGCGCGACGATGCGCTCGGCGACGGCGCGGTCGATCGCATTCGATGGGCGTCGCCCAGCGTTCCCGTGGACCAGCGCGGCGGGACCGCGTGATTCGAAGCACGCCCGCAGCCGCCGGACGGTGCGCTCGGAGATCCCGAGGAGGAGGGCCGCGTCAGCGACCGTGACCTTGCCCGCGATGACCATCGTCAGGACGAGGGCGCGAGGTGCAGGCTGGGGCATGTTCTGCCCGTCCCTTCCCTCCGCGGGCTGGACAGGATCGCTGAGCGGTTCCCCCGGTCAGATTCGCTGGGCAGCAACGGGACAGCTGGCAGGTGGTGGACAGGGCGGGCAGACTGGTCGCCGGGGATCACGATGGACAGGCGCCGGCTGCTGATGATGTCCAGCGTCCTTCTGGTCGTCGCGGTCATCGGTGCGGGCGTGACCGGCCAGATCGCGGTCGCGTTCGACATCAACCGCTTCGCGCTCCACCGCTACATCGCGTACACGCTGCTGGCGCTCGCGTTGCTTCACGTCGTCCTGGTCGCACCCACGTTGATCGGGCTGCTCCGGCACTGGAGCATGCCCCGCAGGCGCGCGCACAAGGCGCCGCCGGCACCCGCGAGCGCACCGCTCGGGCGCCGCTCGGCCCTGCGCATCGGGCTCGGCCTTGCCGCCTCCGCAGGCGCGGGCGCGGCGATCGGCTTCTGGCGTCGAGGCCTCGACGTGCCGGCCGAGCTGAACGAGGCGGGCGACCTGGGCGTCCTCTACCACCGCTGGAGCAGGCCGACCTACGCGGGAGGGCTGCTGAAGAGCCTCGGCGCGATCGCCCAGCCACCGCTGTACAAGGAGATCCCGGGGAGGATGGCCCACACGCTGCCTCCGCCCACGGACCTTGCGCGCATGCCCCTGCACCAGGCGATCCGGCAGCGCCGCTCGCGGCGCGACTTCGCCGACCGTGAGCTCCCGATGCAGCAGCTGTCCGACCTGCTCTTCCTTGCGGCGGGCGAGACCGATCACGCGGACCAAGGCTGGCCGTTCCGCGCGTTCCCCTCGAGCGGCGCCCTCTACCCGACCGAGACCTATGTCGCGGTCCGCTCGGTCGGCGGCCTGGAGCCGGGCGTGTACCACTACCAGCCGGCGCGTCACGCGCTTGCGCTGGTCCGGGCGGGCGACCTGAGCAGGGTGCTGATGCGCGCCGCGGTGGAACAGGAGATGGTCGCTGCGGCTGCCGCGACCTTCGTGCTCGCGTCACTCTTCGACCGCGCGCGCTTCAAGTACCAGGACCGCTCCTACCGCTACGCGCTGATCGAGGCCGGGCACCTGGGCCAGAACCTATACCTGTGCGCCGAGGCCCTCGGTCTCGGCTGCTGCGGGATCGGTGCGTTCTTCGACGATGACGTCAACGCGCTCATCGGCGTCGACGGCCTCCAAGAAGCCAGCGTGTACCTGCTCGCGGTGGGCCCGCGGCACGCGTCGACCTAGGCCCCATACGTTGAAGTCAAGCGGTTGACGGCGGAGCGGCGAGGTCCAGGCCGCTCCGCCAGACGCCCCAGACGATCGCGAGCGCCTTCTTCATGCAGTGGCCGACCGCGTTCATCTTCGACTTGCCCTGGGCGCGCTTGCGTGCGTAGTGCGCGCGGATGAGCGGGCTGTGGGTGATGCCGACGATGGCCATCTGGTACAGCGCGGTGCGTAGGTGGGCGTTGCCGGCCTTGGACATGCTCCAGCTCGTCTCGGGATCCTTGCCCTTCTCGCCGCTGCTCTTCTCCGCCGGGTGCACGCCCGCGTAGGCGACCGGCTTGTCGAGGCTCTCGAAGCGAGCGATGTCCCCGATCTCGGCGATGAGCGTGGCCGCCGTCGCCGGGCCGACGCGGCGGTCTTCTTCAGACACCACGTCCGTGCACTCCAACTCCCATCCGGAGCTTGTGCCCGAGATCGGCTACATGCTTGGCTACACAGCTGAGGCTTGGGGCCGAGAAGGCCCATAGATGCTGGGCCTTCCCTGTGGAGATGGGGGAGGGTCGAACTCCCCGTCCAGAGCCATCGAACGATCCGCGTCCACGAAGCCTCGTCGGCGCTCTGCATCTCGCGGTCCCGGTCGCGCACCGACGCGCTACCGGATCCGCCAGCCCGGTGGTCTTAGGCCCGCTCACCGGACGTCGGCGGGCCGCACCTCCGCTCTCTCGTCCTCACCGGTCCGCGGAGGGGGGACCGGCGGGACGCTCACTGACTAGGCAGCGAGGGCGTAAGAGTTGTTGGCAGTTGTCTGCCTGCTGCTCGGTTCACGGGGTGAACAGCACCCCCGGCTCGCAACGGATCGCTCTCCTGCCCTGTCGAAACCACGCATCCCCGTGATCCCGCTAGGGACGAGTACCATTGTACCCGCGAAGACCCGCTTGCTCGGTGCCCTCCTCGTGCTCGCCGCGTGCAGTGGTGCAGGCGAGGTGACGCTCCGCACGGCATCGCCGACGCCCACGCTCACGCCGATCGCGACGCGCACGCCGGCGCCCACGGCGGTGGCCGCATCACCCGCCGCGTCGCCGAGCGCGAGCCCGACGCCGATCGTCCACCCGCCAGGCCAGACGCACTACGTCGCGATGGGCGCGTCCGACACCGTGGGCGTGGGATCGCTCGATCCGCTGAACGGGTCGTGGCCGTCGCGCGTCGCGGCGCTGCTCCCGCCGGGCAGCACGTACCGGAACCTCGGGGTGCGCGGATCGCTCACCGCGCAGGCCCAGCGTGATCAGCTGCCTGTCGCGATCCGCGAGCAGCCGACCATCGTGACGATCTGGCTCGCGGTGAACGACATGCTCGCGCAGGTCCCCGCCGGCGCGTACGGCGCGTCCCTCGCCGCGATCCTCGATGCGCTCGTCCAGGGGACGGAGGCGAGGATCTTCGTCGGCAACGTCCCCGACCTCCGCGCCGTGCCGATCTTCCGCGCCGTCGATCCCGCGGTGGTCCTCGCTCTCGTCCAGGCGTACAACTTCCAGGTCACGACCGCGGCCGCGAAGCACCCCGGACGCGTCGTGGGTGTGGACATCTTCGCCGGCTCGGCGGAGCTGACGACGGACATCACCGTGTCGGCGGACGGCTTCCACCCGTCGGACAACGGCTACGCGCTCATCGCCTGGCGCTTCGCGGACGCGATGCGCCGCAGAGGGATCCCCCTGAAGGCCACGCCCTAGGACTCGGCTGGTTCCGCTTCGGTCGAGGGTGCGAGCGCACGCCCGACCGCCGGCTCGTACGCGCGCGTGGCGCGGAAGTACAGCGCGATGCCCGCCACCATCACCGTGATCACGGCGAAGAGCACGTAGCGCGGCTCGAGGATCCCGAGCAGGAATGACGCGAGGAACGGCGCGATCGTGCCGCGGATGCCGACGAGGAACGACTGCGCTGTGGCGTAGTCGAGCACGCGCCCCTTCGGGGCCACCTGCACGATCACCGTGTGGTACGTGATCTCCCACCCCGCGTTCAGGATCCCCTGCACGACGGCGAGCGGAACGAGGAACCACAGGTTCGGCGCGAACAGGTATGTGAGCGGGGTGGCGAAACAGATCACGTTCTGATAGGCGGTCGGCCAGAGCGACGAGCCGCGGTCGATGAGCCGGCCCCACCACAGGTACGCGACGCTCGCGGTGAGCGCGCTGATCGATCCGAGCGCTCCGACGAACGAGTTCGGCGCGTCGAAGTGGTCCACGAGCATGAGCGGGACGATCGTCACGTTCATCAGGTTGCCGATGCCGAACACGCTGTTCGCCAGGAGCAGCTGCCGGTAGCGCCTGTCCTCCCATACCGTCTTCGCGATGAGCGGGAGCGCGCGCCGCCGCGGCGCCGAGGTGCGGTGCTCCTCGCGGATCCAGAAGAACGCGATCGAGCCGGGCAGCGAGAGGATCGTCGCGGCCGCGAACACCGCCGTGGCCGACCCGGCGTCGATGAGGACGCCGGCGACGGCCGCGGAGATGACGCTCGCTACCGAGGCCCCCACGCGCACCTTCGCCATGGCCTGCCCGCGCTCGCTGTCGGGATAGATCGCCGCCATGACCGTCGTGTACGCGGCTATGTTCGCGAGCGTGATGACCCAGAACGCGAGCGTGGTCACGCCGAGCATGAGCGGCGTCGTCGCGATCAGGACGCCGACGAGGAACACGCTGCGCGCGGCGGTGATCGCCGCGGCGACCACACGGACGGGCGGCAGGCCGGAGAGCAGCCAGATCCAGATCGGCGACAGCAGGTGGCCGATGAACGGCGCGGCGACGACGAGCGCGACGTCGAAGGTCGTGCCGCCCATGCGGCGCACGACGACGGGCATGAAGCCGACCAGGACGGCGGTCCACAGGCCGGCGCAGATGGCGGCGAAGAGGTCGATCCTGAAGTTGCGCCGGACGAGCTCCGGTGAGTGCGTGGGCGACATCGGAGCCAACGCTATCTGGGCCGCCCGCCGTGGTCTGTACCGCGCTACTCGATCAAGGGCGATCGATCCGGGGCCGCGACGCTCCGTAACGGGAGCGGAACCCGCCGCCCCCGCCGCGGGGATCGAACATGCGGCGCGGGCCCATCGGGCGCCGCATCGGGCCGCCCGGGCGGAAGCCTGGGCGCATGCCGACGGGGCCGTGCGCCCCGGGCGCGGTGGAGCTGATGACGACGCGTCGGTTCGGCTCGAGACCGACGGACTCGGTGCGCAGGCCGGGCGTGCCCTGCACGGCGAGGTGAACGACGCGGCGCTCGTACGCGAGCATCGGCTCGAGCGTCACGGCCTGGCCCGTCGCGCGGACGCGCTCGGCGACGCGCTTCGCCACCTCGCGCAGCTGGTCCTCGCGCCGGCGCCGGTAGCCCTCGACGTCGACCGGGATGTGCACGGTGCGCCCGGCCTTCTTCGAGGTGATGGCCGAGACGACCTGCTGCAGCGCGACGAGGTTCTCGCCGCCGCGCCCGATGAGCACGCCGAGGTCGCCGCCGCTGATCTCGACGCCCTCGCGCCCCGGGATCTGCTCGATCTTCACGTCGGCTTCGATGCCCATGACGTCGAGGATTTCCTTCGCGACCTGCCCGCCGATCGGCAGCGCCTCGCCGAGCGCCGCCGCGGGCTCCTCCTCGTCCTCGACCGCGTCGTGCGCCGCGCCGGGACGGCGCGGGACCTCGGCCTCGTCGACGGACGGCTGCGGCTCCTCGCTCTCCGTCTCCTCGTAGGAGAGGAGCACGCGCGCGTCCTCGCCGCCGAGGCCGAGCATGTTCGCGGGCTTCCCCTTCGCGAGGATCTCGATGTCCACCTGGTCGCGGCGCTTGCCGAGCTCGCGCAGGCCGCGCTCGATCGCTTCCTCGACCGTGCGTCCCGTGAACTCGTCCCCTCGGATCGGGCTCACCGTCCCCTCCTCCTCCGCCGGCGCGAGCGGCGATCGTCCGCGTCCCCACCGGTCTCGCCACCAGCGGCGCCGCCCATGTCCGCCTCGACCTCGCGGATCGCCGCCTTCTGGCTCTTCGCGATCTCGCTGTCGGCGGGAGACGGGGTCTCGCGGAGGAAGGGCAGCCAGCGCGCGAGCTGCCCCCACCCGGTGAGGAAGTACTGCTGCACGATCTGGAACACCGTCGTCGCCACCCAGTAGACGGCGAGGCCCGCGGGGAACGAGGCCGAGATGACGACCGTGATGATCGGGAAGTAGTAGGTCATCGACTGCATCATCCGGACCTGTGGGTCGTCCGACTTCGCCGCGTTGAGCGGCTGCGCCATGAGCGACGCGATGAGCTGCGTCACCCCGGCGAGGATCGGGAGGACGTACAGCGGGTCGGGGTTCTGGAGCCCCGGGATCCACGGGAGCCAGTTCGCCGCGGTGCTGAGGCGCTCGCCCTCGGCGAGAGGGTTCGACAGGAACCAGAAGCGGATCCGGTCGATCTCGCCGGCGGTGAGCGCGCCGGCGCAGTTCGCGCCGAGGTCGCGGCCGAGCCCGCAGCCCGCCTGGATGAACGCCGAGTACATGGCGAAGAGGATCGGCATCTGGAGGAGGAGCGGGAGGCACCCCGCGGCGGGGTTCACGCCCTTCTCGCGGTAGAGCTTCATCTGCTCCTCGGCCACGCGCTGCTTGTCCTTGCCGTACCTCGTGCGCATCTCCTGGAGGGCCGGCGCGAGCTCCTGCATCGCGCGCTGCGAGCGGATCTGTGCGACGAACAGCGGGTAGAGCAGGAGCCGGATGAGGAGGGTGACGCCGACGATCGCCAGCCCGAAGTCGGGGAAGATCCCGTACCAGAACGCGAGGAGCGACAGGAGCGGATGGACGAGGAGGAAGTTCCAGAGGCCGACGATGTCCATCTAGCGGGCGTGCCCGTTCGGGACGGGGTCGCAGCCGCCGCGCGCGAACGGGTGGCACGAGAGCACGCGGCGCACGGCGAGGAAGGTCCCCCGGCCGAGCCCGTGGCGCTCGACGGCCTCGGCGGCGTACTCCGAGCACGTCGGTGTGTAGCGGCAGGCGGGCGGCAGGAGCGGGCTCACGGCGCGCTTGTACCAGCGCAGGGCCCACAGCACGGCGCCCTTCACCGCGCCGCGCCCAGGAGCTCGTCGAGTTGCTTCGCGACGGCGGTGCGCAGGGCCGCCGCGGGCGCGTCGAGCGCCGGCGCGCGGGCCACGACGAAGAGGTCCGTGCCGGGAGCGCCGCGGCGCGCGAGGAGGAGGGTGCGGATCGCCTCGCGGACGCGCCGGCGCGCGCGATTCCGCCTCGTCGCCACACCGACCGCGCGCGGTGACGCGACCGCGACACGAACGACGTCGAGGCCGTTCGGGCGCGCGCGCATGGTGAACAGCCGGTCGGACCTCACCTCACCGCCCTCGCGCACGAGCTCGATGTCCTTCGTGCGCCGCAAGCGCATCGCGCGCATCGGATGCGCGCTTACTTGGTGACGGTGAGGCGCTCGCGGCCGCGCGCGCGACGCCGGGCGAGGGTCTTGCGGCCGCCGGTCGAGCTCATGCGCTGCCGGAATCCGTGCGCGCGCGCGCGACGGCGGGCCTTGGGCTGATACGTACGCTTCACGTCGGTGGATCCTCTCTCGGGATGGCTCTCGTAAGGACGTCGCCGACACACCGTAGCGGCGGCAGCGCGTCCCGATCAGTGTATCGTTCCCCCGCTTCCAAGGGGACGGTGAACGTTCGCGACTCCGCTCGCATTCTTCGGTGCGGTATTCGCGTTGCTCGGCGGTAGCGTCGTGTAGATGGGGAAGGACAGGATGGTCGAACGGGTAGAGGGCCGCACCGATCTCCAGCGCGTTTGGGCAGCCGCTCTCGGCGAGATCCAGCTGAGCGTCACGAAGCCGAACTTCGAGACGTGGTTCAAGGACACGACCATCCTCTCCGAGGAGGATGGCCAGTACTGCGTCGCGGTGCCGAACGCGTTCGCGCGCGAGTGGCTCGAGAACAAGTACCGGCCGCAGGTCCGCCAGGCCCTCCAGCACATCGTCGGGCGCACCGTGGACGTGAAGTTCGTGACCGCCCCGGCGGGCGGGGCCGCCCGGAGCGGCGGAGCGGGGCCGAAGCTCGGCATCCCCGCGGCGCAGCTCGCCGCCGCCCCCCAGACGGCCCCGGAACGGCGGGAAGCGGCCGTCTCCGCGGTCCTGAACCCCCGCTACTCGTTCTCCACGTTCGTAGTCGGCAGCAACAACCGGCTGGCCCACGCGGCCGCGCTGTCGGTCGCGGAGCGACCGGGCCACTCGTACAACCCGCTCTTCGTCTACGGCGGCAGCGGGCTGGGTAAGACCCACCTCATGCACGCGATCGGCAACGCGGTGATGTCGCGTCATCCGCGCAAGCGCGTGGTGTACGCGACGAGCGAGAAGTTCACGAACGAGTTCATCAACGCGATCAAGTCGCAGAAGATGGACGAGTTCCGCGAGCGCTACCGGCGGATCGACGTGTTCCTCATCGACGACATCCAGTTCATCGCCGGTAAGGAGAGCACGCAGGACGAGTTCTTCCACACGTTCAACTCGATCCACGAGGAAGGCAAGCAGATCGTCCTCTCGAGCGACCGGCCGCCGAAGGCCATCGCGAGCCTCGAGCAGCGGCTCCGCTCGCGCTTCGAGTGGGGACTCATCGCCGACATCTCGCCGCCGGACCTCGAGACGCGCATCGCGATCCTCCGTGCGAAGGCCGAGGCGCAGAGCGTGCCGATCCCGCCGCCGGTCATCGACTACCTCGCGCAGCGCATCGTCTCGAACATCCGCGAGCTCGAGGGCGCGCTGACGCGCGTCGTGGCCCACGCCACCCTCTACGCCGTCCCGGTGACGACGGAGATCGCGCAGCAGATGCTCCAGCACATCCTGCAGAGCTCGAGGCGGCAGACGCTCAGCCCCGAGAAGATCGTCGAGATAGTCGCGCGCTACTACCAAGTCCCGGTCGAGCAGCTGCGCGGGAAGGCCCGCGACCGGCAGATCGTCCTCCCGCGCCAGGTCGCGATGTATCTCATGCGCGAGGAGACCGAGGCGCCGCTCCTGCGGATCGGTGCGGCGCTCGGCGGCCGCGACCACTCCACGGTGCTGCACGGCTGCGAGAAGATCGAGCGGGAGATGCAGGAGAGCGACGATTTCCGCCGCGAACTGAACTCGCTGCGAGAGATGCTGTACGCGCAGTAGGGGCATTTTTCGGGCTTTTTGTGGACAAGGCCCATTTTCCCGTGGATAAGACCTTTGGATCGTGGATAGCGCCTCTCCTGACAATGTCTTGATCAGCGGCTCCTGTATCGTTCCGTGACAACGCCTGAATCCCTGTCCAACTGATCCCGCCGCGCCTCCACAGCGCGTCCATGGCCGAAGACCTTGTAGTAGTGCGGTGCGGAGGGGCAAGCCGTATGGTCCACACCGCCACTACGACAACGACGTATCCGATCGATCATCCATCCACGAACGAGGAACAGGGAGGGTCCGCGTGAAGGTCACGTGCCTGCAGGAGAACCTCACGCGCGGCCTCCAGATCGCCGGCCGGGGAGTCTCGTCGCGCTCGACGCTCGCCATCCTGGGCAACGTCCTCCTCCGCACGGAGAGTGGCCGGCTGAAGCTCACCGCGACGAACCTCGAGGTGGGGATCAACTGCTGGGTACCCGCGAAGGTCGACGACGAGGGCTCGATCACCGTGCCCGCGAAGCTGTTCACCGACTTCGTGAACTCGCTCCCGCCGGGTCCGATAGAGCTCTCGCTGAACGTCCGCACGAAGACGGTGCACATCAAGAGAGGACCCTTCGAGGCGAACCTGAAGGGCATGGACGCCGAGGATTTCCCGACCATCCCCGGCATCCCGGACAAGCCCACGACGCGGATCGCGCAGAGCGCGCTGAAGCGCATGGTGCGCGAGGTCGCGTTCGTCGCCGCGACCGACGACAGCCGTCCCGTGCTCACCGGCGCGCTCACGACGTTCGACGGCAACGAGGTCCTCATGGCCGCGGCCGACCCATACCGGCTCTCTGTCCGCCGCTCGACGCTCCTCCTGAAGGTGCCCGAGAAGGTGGAGATCATCATCCCGGCGAAGAGCCTCTTGGAGGTCGAGCGCGTCCTCGAGGAGTCGGACGACCCGGTGGACCTGTTCATCACGCCGAATCGCGGCCAGGTCATATTCCACACCGAGGACGTCGACCTCGTCACGCGCATCATCGAGGGCCAGTTCCCGAACTACAGGCAGGTCATCCCAGCGTCGAGCCAGACGCAGGTCATCGTCCAGCGTGAGGAGCTCCTGAAGGCCACGCGCCTCGCGTCGTACTTCGCGCGCGACTCGGCGAACATCGTGCGATTCCAGATAGACCCCACGAGCGACACCCCGCTCGTCATCAGCGCGACCGCGGAGGAGGTGGGCGACAACACCGGTCGGATCGAGGCGAGCGTGCAGGGCCAGCCGGCGACGATCGCCTTCAACAGCCGTTTCGTGCAGGACGCGCTCACGAGCCTGTCGGCCCCCGAGGTGAAGCTGGAGCTCGGCGGACCGCTTGCGCCAGGCGTCATCCGGGTCGTGGGCGACGAGGAGGCGTACCTGCACGTCGTCATGCCTCTGAGGATCCCGAGCTAGCCGCTCCGCTTTGCGCGTCCAGCGCCTGCTCCTCGAGGAGTTCCGCTCGTACGACCGGACCGAGATCGACCTCGCCGACGGCCTGACGGCCTTCGTCGGCCCGAACGGCGCCGGCAAGACGAACATCCTCGAGGCCATCCACCTCCTCGCGCGTGGCGACTCGCCGCGGGCGCGCGACGACAGCGAGATGGTGCGCTGGGGCGCCGCGATGGCGCGCGCCGCGGCGCAGGCGTCGCGCGACGGCGAGGCCGCGCGCGTCGAGACCCTTCTCTTCGCGCCGGTGAGCGGGGAGCGGCGCCGGCCGCGGCGGTACCTCGTCGACGGCGCGGCGAAGCGCGCGGAGGACGCGCTCGGCCGGATCGTCGTCGTCGCGTTCTTCCCCGAGGACGTGGACCTCCTCGCGCAGGCGCCGGCCGCGCGCCGGCGCTACGTCGACGCGATGATCGCGCAGGTCGACCGCCGGCACCGCGCAGAGACGCGGGAGTACGCGCGCGTGCTCGAGCAGCGCAACGCGCTCCTGTGCGCGCTCCGGGACGAGGGCGCGCAGCCCGAAGGGCAGCTCGACTTCTGGGACGGCGAGGTGTGCCGCCTCGCGGCCGCTATCTCGCTGCGGCGCATCCAGGCCGTGCACGGGCTGCGTCAGCCGTTCCGCGAGGCCGTCGAGCGCTGGAGCGGCGAGCACCAGGTGGACGTCGCCTACGCCACGCCGGCCGAGGGCGAGAGCGAGGCGGAGCGCGTGAGCGCTTACGCGCGGCTCCTCGAGGAGAAGCGCGAGAGGCAGATATGGCAGGGCGCGACGCTCGTCGGGCCGCACCGCGAGGACCTCGCCGTGACGCAGGGCGGGCGGGACCTGCCATCGTTCGCCTCACGCGGCGAGCAGCGCAGCGTCGTCCTCGCGCTGAAGCTCGCGGAGGCGCAGTGGCTGCGCGAGCGCGCGGGCACGACGCCGATACTCCTCCTGGACGACGTGCTGTCGGAGCTCGACGGCGAGCGGCGCCAGCGCCTCGTCGACGCCCTGCCGGCCGATGCCCAGGCGCTCCTCACGTCGGCGCTCCCCGCGGGCCTGCCCACGCGGCTCGCCGAGGGTGCGTCGGTCATCCCCCTGTCGCGGGAGCGCCCGCTGTGAGACCGGTCTCGCGCGCGGTGGACCGGCTGCTGCGCGGCCTCGGCATCGCGGCCGAGGTCGACCGCGCCGCAGCCATCGACCACTGGGCCGCCGCGGCGGCGTCGGTGCTCGGTGCGGATGCATCGCTCACGCGCGCCGTCGCGGTCGACGGGGCGACCATCGTCGTCGCCGTGCCGACGGCGGCGTGGGCGTCGGAGATCCGCCTACGGCAGCGCGCGATCCTCGAGGCGCTCCGCCGGGCGTCGCCGAAGAGCGACATCCGCGCGATCCGCACCGTGCCGAGCGCTCGGTGACGCCGCCCGCACCCGCGATTCCGCCTGCGACGGATAGCCGAGCCCGTGGATCCGCGGAGCGTGCTGGCGAGCGAGCGGCGCCAGGCCGGGCAGTACTCTCGGTCGCGGATGCGGGCCGCGAGCTTCGTCACGACGGTCGGCGCGACGATCGCCGCGCGCGACGGCCGCGAGATGGTCATCGTCCACGAGCCGCCGACCGGGGCGACGCTGCGGACGCGAGGCCGCTTCTACCTGGTGTGCGAGATAGACCCGCCGTCACGCCGCGCGAACGAGATCGCCGCCGAGGCGACCGAGATGGTCCGGCACGAGTACTACTACGACCTCTCGGCGGGGATCGAGGTCGCGCTCCGGCGCGCGCTGCGCAAGGCGAACCGGCTCGCCGCGCAGCTCGTGCGCGAGGAGCGCGGGCGCATCCGCCTCCATCTCGCGTGCGCCGTGATCGTGAACAACGAGGTGCACGCGGCGCGCGTCGGCCGCACCCACGTCTTCCTCGTCCGGCACGCGCGGCTCTTCCTCCCGGGCGAGGAGCCCGACGAGATCGCCGACTTCGTGCATCGCACCACGACGCGGCAGGCGGCGTCGCTCGGCGCGGAGATCGACCTGCTCCCGCTCGTCTGGCGCCAGGCCATCGACGCGGGCGACACGATCGTGCTCGCGGCGAGCGACGTCGTCGACACGCTCGGCGCGGAGGCGCTGAGGAACGCGGCGATCACGCTGCATCCGCGCGCTGCCGCCGAGCACGTCCGGGCGCGCGCGGTCGCGGAAGGCGCGGCCGGCAGCACCGCGGCCGTCTTCATCGAGATCTCCGGATCGGCCGGCGCCGCGGCGCGCCTAGCCGGCGAGCCCGAGGTGCCGGCCGAAGCGCCGGCCGAGCTCGTCGTGGCCGAAACGATCAGGTCGCGGCTCGACGTCGTGTGGCGGCACCGCCCGCGCCTCGGGCGGATGCTCGCGGCGGTCACCGCGCCGCTCGTCCGCGCCTTCCGCGCCGCCACGCTCGTGGCCCTCGAGCTCATGCCGCGACGCGCGACGGTGCTGCCGCGCCGGCCCGAGAGCGCGCGGCGGCGCTCGGCGCGAGTCCAGCGCGTGATCTCGCTCCTCGCGGTCCTCCTGTTCGTCGTGACGCTCGGCCTCGGCGCCGCGGTCGTGCGCGACTACCAGGCGAACCAGGTCGTGCACGACTACCGCCTCGCCATCGTCGATGTCGAGAACGACCTCGCCGCGACGCGCTCGTTCGCGACGCGGCGCGACATGGACCGCGCGTGGGACCGGCTCGGCTCGGCGGCGGACCGGCTCGCGGCGGCGTCGCGCTCGCCCGCGGCGGAGGAGGGCACGGTCGCGAAGCTGCGCGCCGAGATCGCGGCGCTCGAGGACAAGCTGAACGACGTCATCGTCGATCTCGCGAAGGCCGCGCCCGGCGCGGCGCCGACGGAGCTCGCGCAGACGGTGAACGGGCTCTACGCGGCGGATCCGCCGTCGGGACGGCTGTGGCGCATCTTCGGCGACCCGGTGACGACGGGGGTCGTCCTGCAGCGCGGCAGGGCCGGCGTCGGCACGCCGGTGTCCGTCGCGGCACAGGGCGAGGCGCTCCTGACGCTCGACGACGCGCGCAAGGTCTGGCGGGCGCAGGGCAACGAGGTCGCCGCGCTCGCGCTGCCGAAGCCCGAGACGTGGAAGAGCGCGACGCGCGTGGGGACCTTCCGCGACAACGTGTACGTCCTCGACCCCCTGGCCGGCCAGCTGTGGCGGTACGAGCCGAACTTCCGCGGAGTGCTCGACGGACCGGTCGCGGCCCTGCCGACGGCGCTCCCGGCCGAGATGCTGCGCAGCATGGCCGTGGACGGCGACGTGTGGCTCCTCACGAGCGGCGGCGAGGTCCAGCGCTACCGGCGGCAGGGCGTCCAGCCCACGCTCACCCGCCTCCCGTTCACGCTCACCTTGATCGGGGCGCCGATCAGGCCCACCCACATCCAGGCGATCGAGGCGCAGCGCTCGATCTGGCTGCTCGACGCGCCGGGGCGGACGCTCGCGCAGGTCACGCGCGACGGCCGGGAGATCGCCCGCTTCAGGGTCTCCGCCCGGCTCGCTGAGGCGAGCGCTTTCTTCGTCTCCGAGGGCCAGCGCATCGCCTACACGATCCACGGCAGCAAGGTGGCCGCGACCGACATCACGCGATGATCCCGCTCCACGACCTGGAGCGGCGGACCGGGACGCCGCTCGTGACGCGGGCGATCCTCCTCGCGAACGTCGCCGTCTGGCTGTACGTCCTCTCGCTGCTCGGCCGGCCCGCGGAGCTGCGCGCCTTCTACGACCGCTGGTCGTTCGACCCGGCCGAGCTGCGCGCGACGCTCGCGGCGGGCCAGGCGACCGCAGCGACCCTCGCGCCGCTCTTCACGCACCAGTTCCTGCACGGCGGCTGGCCCCACCTCGCCGGGAACGTGCTGTACCTCTGGGTCTTCGGCGGCAGCGTCGAGGGGCGGCTCGGCTCCGCGGGGTACCTCCTCTTCTACCTCGCGAGCGGCGCGTTCGCGGCGATCGGCCAGGCGGTCGCGGCGCCGGCGGCGATGGTCGGCGCGTCGGGGCCCATCGCCGGCGTGCTCGGCGCGTACGTCGTCCTCTCGCCCACGGCGCGCGTGCGGACGCTCGTGTTCCTCGGCATCTTCATCACGGTCATCACGCTGCCCGCTGTCGTCGTCATCGGCGAGTGGATCGTCATCCAGGTCCTGTCCGGTCTCGAGGTGATGCGGCTGACGCCGCACCGCGCGACCGACCAGGTCGCGTACGCCGCGCACGTGGCGGGCTTCCTCAGCGGGATCGTGCTCGTGCGCCTGCTGCTGCCGAGGCGCTGATACGATCGATCCGCAGAGATGTACGTCATCTGTGCGGTCGAATCGGTCCGCGTGCACAGCCTCACGGGCCAGCACGTCGTCTTCCTGCAGGGTCGCGAGTCGGAGCGGATCGTGCCGATCTGGATCGGCGCCGACCAGGCGCACAGCATCGCGATGAGCATCGCCGGGCTCCGCAGCGAGCGGCCGCTCACGCACGACCTCATGGCCGAGATGCTCGCGAAGCTCGACGTGGAGGTGACGCGCATCGTCGTGAAAGACCTCGTCGACGACGGCCAGGGCAGCGGCGTCTTCCACGGCAGCGTGTTCCTCCAGGCGGGCGAGCGGGAGATCGAGGTCGACTCGCGCGCCTCGGACGCGATCGCCCTCGCCGTGCGCAGCGGGGCGCGCATCCTCGTCACGGACGAGGTGTTCGACCGCGCATCCATGGCACCGGAGGGCTCCGGTGAGGACGACAGCGAGATCGCGCTCTTCAAGCAGTTCATCGAGAGCCTCCCGGAGGAGCCGACCGGGGAGCCCAAGAGGGAGGCAGACGGCCCGGGCGATCCTCGCAGCTGAGGTCTGGCCCCGCGACACGAGCGTGGGGCGGGACGGGCACCTCCGCGTCGGCGGGGTCGACCTCGTGCGGCTGGCCGCGCGCCACGGCACCCCGCTCTACGTGTTTGACGCGGCGACCATCCGCGACGCGTACGCCGCGTACGAGCGCGCCTTCCGGCGGTACCGGCCCGTACGCATCTCGTACGCGGTGAAGGCGTGCGCGCTCATCGGCGTGGCCGCGGTCATCGCGCGCCTCGGCGCGGACGCGAGCGCCGCGTCCATCGGCGAGGTGATGGCCGCCCGGCGCAGCGGCTTCCCGGCCTCGCGCACCCAGCTCCACGGCAACGCGAAGACCGACGACGACCTGCGCCGGGCGCTGCGGCTCGGCGTCGGCCGCATCGTCATCGACGGGGCCGAGGAGATCGGCGCGCTCGCCCGGCTCGTCCGTCGCAGGCGCGGCGAGCAGAAGGTGTGGCTGCGCGTGTCGCCAGGGATCTCCTCGGACACGCACGACCACCTGCGGACCGGTGCGCTCGACAGCAAGTTCGGCGCGCCGCTCGCGACCGGGGATGCGCTCGCCCAGGCGCGCGCGATCGTCGCGACGAAGGGCCTGCGCCTCGTGGGCATCCACGCGCACCTCGGGACGGAGCTCCACGAGCCCGACAAGTACGGCGTGCTCGCCGGCATGCTCGTCGAGTTCGCGCGCGAGCTGCGCCCGCTCGGCGCGCGCATCGCCGAGATCTCCGTCGGCGGCGGGCTGAGGATCCCGACGACGGGTGAGGACCGTGTCCTCTCGCTCGACGACTACGCGCGCGCGGTCGGCCCGGCGATCCGCTCGGCGGCCGGCCTGAAGGCCGCGCTCTACCTCGAGCCCGGGCGGTCGCTCGTCGGGCGCAGCGGCGTGGCGCTGTACGGCGTCGTCGGCACGAAGCGCGTGCCCGCCGTCCGCACGTTCGTGGCGGTCGACGGCGGCATGGGCGACAACATCCGCCCGGCGCTCTACGGCGCGGCGTACACCGCCGTCCTCGCGGACCGGCCCGCGGCCGCGGCCGAGGAGCAGGTCGCCGTCGTGGGCTCGTACTGCGAGAGCGGCGACGTGCTCATCCGCGAGGTGCTCCTCCCGACGGCGCGCCGCGGCGAGGTGCTCGCCGTGCCGGCGAGCGGCGCGTACGCGGTCGCCATGGCGTCGAACTACAACCACCACCCGCGGCCCGCCGTCGCGCTCATCGACAGCGGCCGCGCGCGCCTCATCCGCGAGCGCGAGCGCGCGGCGGACATCTGGCGGCTGGAGAAGAAGTGAGGGCCGTCGTCGTCGCGCACGGGGAGGTGGATCCCGCGGACGCCGCGCACCTGCGCGCGGCCGACCTCATCGTCGCCGCCGACGGCGGGACCGCGCACCTCGAGCGCTGGGGTGTCGCGCCGCACCTCGTCGTCGGGGACCTCGACTCGCTGTCCGCCGAGGCGCGCGCGCGCCTCGCGGGCCTCCCGGTCGAGCGGCACCCCGCCGCGAAGGAGAAGAGCGACACCGAGCTCGCCGTCGACCGCGCCGTCGCGGCCGGCGCGGACGAGATCGTCCTCCTCGGCGCGCTCGGCGGTCCGCGCGCCGATCACGCCCTCGCGAACACGCTCCTCCTCGCCTGCGACGCGCGCCTGCGGATCGTCCGCGGCGCGCTCGCGATGCGCGTCGTGCGCGGCGGCGGGCGCGCGGCCATCGACCGCCCCGCGGGCGAGACCGTGACGCTGCTCGCCGTCGGCGGGGACGCCGCTGGCGTCACGACGGAGGGGCTGCGCTATCCGCTGCGGTCCGAGACGCTGCGGCTCGGCTCGTCGCGCGGCGTCAGCAACGAGGTCGCGTCGCGTCCGGCCGCGGTCAGCGTCGGGTCGGGCGCGCTCCTGGTGATCGAGGGCGGCCCGTCATCCCCGCAGGAGCAGGCGTAGGCGCAGGCGCAGCAGGTCGCGGACCGTCCGCATGATCACGCGGAGCGTGGCGCCCTTCTCCCGGCCGTAGCGGCGCGGGAAGTGGCGCACCGGCACCTGCTCGATGCGCTCGCCGCGCGCGCGCAGGACGAGGAGCAGCTCGGGCGAGAAGAACGCGCTGTCCGAGCGCACCGCGGCGAGCGGGACGCGGTCGAAGACCGACCGGCGGAAGATCTTGAACGCGCAGTCGACGTCGCGGAACGGGGCGAGGAAGAGCGCGCGGATGAGGGTGTTGTAGACCCACGCGATGAAGAGCCGCTTCGGCGGGTCGGCGCGCTTCTCGCGCCACCCGACGACGACGTCGGCGCGGTCGAGGCGCGCGATGAGGCGGTCGAGGTCGTCGAGGTCGAACTGCTGGTCGCCGTCGGTGAAGAAGACGTGCTCCTTCGTGGCGGTCGCGAGGCCCGAGCGCACCGCGCCGCCGTACCCGCGGTTCGGGCTGTGGTGGACGACGCGCACGCGCGGGTCCTCGGCCGCGAGACGATCGGCGATCTCACCCGTCCGGTCGTGGCTGCCGTCGTCGACGACGACGATCTCCACGTCGTCGGCGAAGCGCGGCAGCTTGGCCTGCGCCTCGCGCACGACGGCCTCGACGTTCTCCTCTTCGTTGTAGGCGGGGAAGAAGAAGGAGAGGCTCCGCAGCCCCGGCACACGCGCGAGGCTAGCGCCCGCTTTCGCCTAGCGTTCTACTGATGCGGCTCACCGACCCGCGCATCGCGCTCGCGCTCTCGCTCCTCGGCTCCCTGGGATACCTGGCGTTCGGGTGGGGGGCCGAGACGGTGTACGACTACTACGGCCGCCTCGCCGAGGCGTTCGCCGACGGGCGGTGGTGGCTCGAGACCGCGCCCCCGTGGCTGAACGAGCTCGTGCGCTGCGGTCCCGAGCGCTGGTGCGTCGTGTACCCGCCGCTCCCCGCGGTGCTGTCGATCCCCTCCCTGCCGCTCGGCGCCGCGCTCGCGCAGAGCATCGTGTCGCGGATCGCCGGCGGGGCGTCGGCGGGCTTCCTGTACATGGGCCTGCGCGCGTACGGCGCGCCGCGCCGGGTCGCTCTCGCGGGGGCGGTCGTGTCCACGTTCGGGACGACGCTCCTCTTCACCAGCGTCGACGCGCGCTCGTGGTACGCGGCGCAGGCCGTCGCGATGTGCTTCGGATCGGCCGCGTTCTGGGTCGCGGCGCGCGGCGGGCCGCCGTGGGCGCTCGGCGCGCTCATCGGCCTCGCCG
>VGOU01000004.1 GCA_016875795.1 Chloroflexota bacterium
TCCGCCGCGCGGCCGTGCTCGTCATCGCCGCCGCGCGGGATCCGGAGCGGCCGCTCCGGCTCGGGGCGGCCGACCTGGCGGCGCTACCGCGCAGGGCCGTGCTCGTGAACGTCGCCCGGGGCGGCATGGTCGACGAAGCGGCGCTGTTCGACGCGCTTCGTGACGGCCGTGTCGCGGGCGCCGGCCTCGATGTGTTCGAGCGCGAGCCCTACGACGGGCCGCTCCGCGAGCTGCCGAACGTGATCATGTCGCCGCACGCCGCGACGTCCGCCGTGGAGGCGCGGATCGCCATGGAGATCGAGTCGGTCGAGAACGTGCTGCGATCGATCAGCGCCTATCCTCTGTCGGAGAGATGACCACTCCCGCCCTCGAATGGGCCGGCCTCAACGTGCTGATCACCGGCGGGACGGGTTCCTTCGGGCGCGCGTTCGTCCGCTACGCGCTGGAGCACCTTCGCCCGGCGCGCCTTGCCGTGTTCAGCCGCGACGAGCTGAAGCAGTTCGAGCTACAGCGCGAGCACCCCGTGGAGCGGTACCCGAACCTGCGCATGTTCATCGGTGACGTCCGCGACCGCGAGCGCCTCTACCGGGCGTTCGACGGCATCGACGTCGTGGTGCACGCGGCCGCCCTGAAGCAGGTGCCGACGGCCGAGTACAACCCGCTCGAGGCGATCAAGACGAACGTCCTGGGGGCGGCGAACGTCATCGATGCGGCCATCGACCGCAACGTCAAGCGTGTGGTCGCGCTGTCGACCGACAAGGCCGCCAACCCGGTCAACCTCTACGGGGCGAGCAAGCTCTGCGCTGACAAGCTCTTCATCGCCGCGAACGCGTACTCCGGCAAGCACGAGACCCGGTTCAGCGTCGTTCGTTACGGCAACGTGATCGGCAGCAGGGGCAGCGTGATCCCTCACTTCCTCGACCAGCGCCCGACCGGCCGGATCACGATCACCGATCCGCGGATGACGCGCTTCCTTCTGCAGATCGAGCGCGGCGTCGAGTTCGTCGTGACGAGCCTAGGGCGCATGGTCGGCGGTGAGGTCTTCGTGCCGAAGATCCCCAGCGTCAAGATCGTCGACCTCGCGCGCGTCATCGCGCCCGAGTGCACGCAAGAGGTCGTGGGGATCAGGCCCGGGGAGAAGCTGCACGAGGTCATGGTCCCCGAGGACGAGGCGCACCTGACCCTCGAGTTCGACGATCACTACGTCATACAGCCGAGCCACACGTTCTGGGCCCACGGTGACTACGGGCGAAGCTCGGGTGGCCGCCCTTGCCCGGAGGGCTTCCGTTACGCGAGCGACACGAATCCATGGCGGCTCTCGGATGAGGAGATCGCCGCGGTGGTACGCGGATCCGTCACCAGCGCGCAGCGATCCGGTGACGGCAGCGGGACGGGCCGTGACAGGGCCGTCGCCATCGGCCACGGTTAGCGCTCCCGTCCTCGAGGGCCCGCGGCTGCGGCTTCGACCGCTCGGTCCCGACGACGTCGGTAGCGCGTACGTTCGATGGCTGAACGACCGTGAGGTGACGCGGTACCTCGAGTCGGGGCGCGAGCCCGTGACGGAGGCGGACCTCCACCGGTACCTCGAGCGGTTCGCGGGCAGCCGGACGGACTTCATCTTCGCCATCGTCGAGCGGGATCGCGGACGTCACATCGGCAACGTCACGCTCAACCACGTCGACGCCGCCGCGCGGACGGCGGATACAGGGCTGATGATCGGTGAGCGGTCGGCGTGGGGGCGGGGATACGCGACCGAAGCGTGGGCGCTCCTGCTCGACTGGGCCTTCCGAGCGCACGGCCCCCTCGCGATCCAGGCGGGAGCGTGCGCGGGCAACGTCGCGAGCGTGAAGGCGCTATTGAGGTTGGGATTCAGGCTCGAGAACGTCGTCCCCGATGCGTGCCGGGTGGACGGCGCGCGGATGGATGCGCTGCGGTTCACCCTTTCAGCAGAGGACTTCGATCGAGCCGGCGCGGTCTTCGTCCGCGGCCATCCGTCGTGACCGTGCCCATCGCTCGCCTCGCCATCGAAGGTGGCGTCCCGGTCCGGTCCGTGATGCTGCCGTACGGGCACCAGCTCGTCACCGACGACGACGTCGCCGCGGTGGCCGGCGCCCTGCGCTCGGACTGGCTGACGACGGGGCCGCTCGTCGCGCGGTTCGAGGGCGACTTCGCGGCCTTCGTGGGTGCTCGCCACGCGGTCGCTGTGAGCAGCGGGACCGCGGCCCTGCACGCGGCGGCATACGCGGCGGGTATCGGCCCGGGCGACGAAGTGATCGTTCCGGCGCTCACCTTCGTCGCGAGCGCCAACTGCGTGCGGTACCTCGGCGGGACCGTCGTGTTCGCGGACGTCCGGCCGGACACGCTGACCCTCGACCCGCTGGATGTCGCGCGGCGCATCACCGCGCGGACGAAGGCCATCGTGGCG
The DNA here is from genome assembly GCA_016875795.1 of Chloroflexota bacterium. Lineage (GTDB taxonomy): Bacteria > Chloroflexota > Limnocylindria > P2-11E > P2-11E > JACPOT01. The sequence goes on from VGOU01000004.1 coordinate 2,426, forward strand.
GTCGACTTCGCGGGTCTCCCCTGCGAGCTCGATGACCTGCTCGCGATGGCGAGCGCATCCGGCGCGGTCCTGATCGAGGACGCCGCTCACGCGGTCGGCGCGACATACCGGGGCCGGCCGGTCGGCTCCATCGCGCCCCTCTCGACCTTCAGCCTTCACCCGGTGAAGCAGATGACGACCGGCGAGGGCGGCGTCGTCACGACCGCGTCCGATGCTCATGCCGCCAGCATGCGTCGCTTCCGCAACCACGGCATCGATCTGGACGCGCGGCAGCGCGGCGACCTCGGCACGTGGACCTACGACGTCTCGGATCTGGGATTCAACTACCGCCTCACGGACGTGCAGTCGGCGCTCGGCTCGTCCCAGCTCCGGCGCATCCCGCAGTGGTCGATCCGCCGACAGGAGATCGCCGCGCGCTACCTGGCGGCGTTCGCCGACCTCCCGAGCGTCGAGCTTCCCGCGACCGCCGGCGACCGGACGTCGGGCTGGCATCTGTTCGTGATCCGCCTCCGCCTTGAGCGCTTCACTGTCGACAGGGCGCAGGTGTTCCGCGCACTCCGCGCGGAGAACATCGGCGTCAACGTCCATTACGTTCCGGTGCCCTGGCACTCCTACTACCGGCAGCTCGGTCACCGACGCGGCGGCTGGCCGGTGACGGAGGATGCGTATGAGCGGATGATCACGCTTCCGCTCTGGGCGGGCATGACCGACCAGGACGTCGCGGATGTCATCAACGCGGTTCGCAAGGTCGTGGTCGCGTATTCCCGTGACGGAGCGGTCGCGCGCTGAGCGCACGCCCCTCGCGGCTCGGCCTTGGGACCGTCCAGTTCGGCATGGACTACGGGTTCAGCGCCAGGAAGGCGCAGGACACGGTCGACGAGATCCTCGAGACGGCGAAAGGGATCGGCATCACCTTCGTCGACACCGCTCGTGGCTATGGGGACAGCGAGGCGAAGATCGGGGACCACCTGCGGCGTCGCGGGTACCCGGGCCTCGTCCTCGCGACGAAGCTCGCACCGGACATCCCGGTGAGCGTCGCCGACGGCGCGGAGCTGAAGGCGAGCATCCTCGCCTCGATCGACGCGTCACGGAGGGCGCTCGGTAGGGACGTGCTCGACATCGTCCTCTTGCACCGCTCCGAGGACTGGATCCTGCGGAGCGACATGTTGTGGACGACCGTCAGCGAGATCGGGTCGACCGGCGTGTGGAAGTCGTTCGGCATCTCCGTCTACGACGTGCCCGCGGCCCGTGCGGCCCTCGATGCCGGCGCGGGGATCGTCGAGGTGGTCGAGGCCCCATACAACGTCTTCGACCGTCGCTTCGCCGCGCTCGCTCGCCAGTTCGAGCGGCAGGGCGTCCATGTCGTCTCACGGTCGGCGTTCCTGAAGGGGCTGATCCCACTACCCACGGACGCCCTGCCGCCCTGGGCGGCGGAACTCGCCCCGGCGAAGCGGCGGCTGGAGGATCTCGCGGCCGAGGGCGGGACGAGCGTCGCCGAACTCGCGCTCCGGGCCTGCCTGCGCGCACCGTTCATCGGCTCGACGATCGTCGGTGTCGACTCTGCCACGGAGCTTGCGGCGAATGCTCGCTCGCTCGCGCCACGCCCCGACCTCGACCGCGTCCTCGATGAAGTCGAGCGGATCGATGTCGATCCCGCCTCGATCGATCCACGGCGCTGGCTCGCGCACGGGTTCTGACACCCCGCGCCTTTGTCCCGGTCAGGCCGCTCGGCTAGCGTATCGGGAGTGAAGACCCCCTCCGTCGAGCGTAGCGGCGCACACGCGCTCGGCGCCGGGCAGGGACTCTGGGAGCGCGCGAAGCGCGTCATCCCGGGCGGCAGCATGTTGTTCTCCAAGCGTCCGGAGCTCTGGCTGCCCGACCTCTGGCCGGCGTACTTCAGCCGCGCCGAGGGTCACCGTGTGTGGGACCTCGAGGGCCGTGAGCTCATCGACATGCTCTTCGCCGTGGGGCAGAGCACCCTCGGGTACGGTCACCCGGAGGTCGACGCCGCCGTCCGCGACGTGATCGCGGCCGGCAACATGTCTTCGCTGAACTGCCCCGAGGAAGTGGGGCTCGCCGAGCGCCTCGTCGAGCTGCACCCATGGGCCGACATGGTGCGCTTCGCCCGCACCGGTGGCGAAGGCAACGCGATCGCCATCCGGATCGCACGAGGCGCGACCGGCAAGGACGCGATCGCTTTCTGCGGGTACCACGGCTGGCACGACTGGTACCTCGCCGCGAACCTTGGCAGCGACGACAGCCTGAGGGGCTATCTCCTGCCGGGGCTCGAGCCGAACGGCGTCCCGAGCGCGCTGCGCGGCACCGTGCGGCCCTTCGAATACAACGATATCGCGGGGCTCGAGCGGATCCTCGCGGCCGGCGATGTAGGCACGATATGCATGGAGGTCTCGCGCAGCTTCGGACCCGCGAACGACTTCCTTCAGCGCGTCCGACGGCTCGCCACCGAGCGCGGCGTCGTTCTCCTGTTCGACGAGTGCACCTCGGGGTTCCGCCAGACGTTCGGCGGGCTGCACAAGCACTACGGGGTCGACCCCGATATCGCGACATTCAGCAAGGCGCTCGGCAACGGGTACGCCGTGACGGCGGTGCTCGGCCGCCGCGAGGTGATGGAGGCAGCCCAGTCCAGCTTCATCAGCAGCACCTTCTGGACGGAGCGCATCGGTGCGGCCGCCGGGCTAAGGACGCTCGAAGTGATGGAGCGCACGCGCTCGTGGGAGCGGATCACCGCGACGGGTCTCTCCATCATGGATCGGTGGAAGCGCCTCGCGACCGCCCACGGGGTAGCCATCCAGGTGAGCGGGCTTCCGGCGCTGGCCGCGCTCAGCTTCAGCGGCCCGAACGCGCTCGCCTACAAGACGCTGCTCGCGCAGGAGATGCTCGCGAAAGGGTATCTCGCCAGCACGATGGTCTATGTCTCGACCGCGCACACCCCCGAGGTCGTCGACGGCTACTTCGAGGCGCTCGACCCGGTCTTCCGGACGATCCGTGAGTGCGAGGACGGGCGGGACGTGGCATCTCTCCTCCAGGGACGGGTCTGCGAGACCGGGTTCAAGCGGCTCGCATGACCGTGCGGCGCATCGCCGTCATCCCCGCACGTGGCGGCTCGAGGCGGATCCCGGACAAGAACATCCGTCCGTTCTGTGGCAAGCCGATGATCGGCCACATCCTCGAAGCGGCCCGCGCGAGCGGTCTCTTCGACGTCATCCATGTCTCGACCGACAGCCCGCGGATCCGCGAGACCGTGGAGGGCCTCGGTGCCACCGTGGACTTCATGCGCCCGCGCGAACTCGCCGACGACCTCACTCCCGTCATGCCGGTGCTGCGCTTCGTGGTCGAGCGCTACGTCGAACGCGGGCGCCGCTTCGACCAGGTATGGCTCCTCAGCGCCTGCGCCCCCTTCGTCGAACACGTCGACCTGCGCGCCGCCGCGAGACGGCTCGACGGCGCTCCGCCCGGCACCTCGCTGATGACGATCGCGCAGTACCCTGTGCCGATCGAGTGGGCGTACCGGCGCGCGCCCGATGGGATGCTCACGCCTGTCCAGCCGGGCATGTTCACGGTCCGCTCCCAGGATCTCGAGAAGGCGTACTTCGACACCGGCAGCTTCGCCGTGCTGCCGGCGGCATCCGTGCTCGGGTCCGAGGGGGCAGGAACGAACGTCGGGTTCATGGGCCACGTGATCGACCGGACCAGGGCCGTCGACATCGATGACGAGGAAGACTGGGCGCTCGCGGAAGCTCTGTTCCGCCAGCGACAGGGGGAGCCCAGCCCCATGAGCGTCAGATGAAGCGGGACGAGGCGCTCGAGCTCATGCGCGAGATCCTCGAAGGACTTCGCCGCTCGGGTCTCGCCGAGGCAGGTGATCCCCTCGGCGCCGAGACGGTGCTCATCGGCGCGGGCGCCGCGCTCGACTCGGTCGGATTCGTCACGTTCATCGCCGAGCTCGAGGATCGGCTCAGCGCGGGACGGCGGGAGCCCGTCGAGCTCATCCTGACCGATGTCTGGCAGTTCAACCGGGATGATCCGTTCCTGAGCGCCGGCGTGCTCGCGGACTACTGCGCGCAGGAGGTGGCCGGGCGCTCGTGACCGATCGGGCGGTCATGCTCGTCACCGGGACGAGCCGCGGCATCGGACTCGGGATCGCCGAGTACTTCGTCGAGCGCGGTTACACGGTGTGCGGTTGCAGTCGCTCGGCCGGCACGCTGGACTCCCCGCACTACCGCCACACCGTCCTCGACGTGGCCGACGAGCCGGCGGTCCGCGCATGGATCGCCGCCGTGGCGCGCGATCTCGGACGGATCGACGTAGCGGTCTGCAATGCGGGCATCGTCGGGTCGTCGCTCATGCTGTCCGTCACGCCGACGAAGACGTGGGACGAATTCGCGACGACGCACATGCGCGGCGTCTTCCTCGTGTGTCGCGAAGTCTCGAAGGTGATGGTCCGGCAGCGTGGGGGGCGGATCGTGAACCTGTCCTCGCCGGCCGTCGCGTGGCACATGCCCGGAGCGGCCGCGTACGCCGCGACGAAGGCCGGGATCGAGGAGATGACGCGAGTGCTCGCGGCAGAGCTCGCACCGGCGGGCGTGACGTGCAACGTCGTGCGTCCGGGTCTGGTGCTGACCGGCACCGCCCGCGCGCTCGGCGGTGACCGCGCCGCGTCGATGTTGGATCGGCAGACCATCAGGCGCGAGGTCACCATCGAGGAGATCTGTCACGTGATCGAGTTCTTCGCCGCGCCGGCGAGCACGGCGATCACCGGACAGACGCTCAGCATGTGCCTGATCGGCTGAGCGTCGCCGTCCCGGAGACGTATCAGCATGGTGCGTTCTCCGTAGCGGCCATCCCCACGGGTGAGCGTTGGGGGGCCATCTGCTACGTCGTGCGCGACGCGTCCTCGGGCGAGGCGGTGATCGTCGATCCGGGAGGAGCGTCCTCCGCGATCCGCGCCGCCGTCGCCGGCTTGGGCGCTTCGGTCCGCGGCGTCCTGTTGACGCACGCGCACCACGATCACGTGGGTGCCGCCGCCGAGGTCGCCGCTCATTTCGGGGTCCGCTGCCACATCCACTCGGCGGACTTCAAGCTCCTTCGCAAGGCGGCGACCTACTCGGTCGCGTTCGGGGGAAGACCGTTCCCTCCTGTGACCGACCCCGTCGCGCTCGACGCGGAAGGCTCGACCTTCGCGTTCGGCCCCCTGCGCATCGTGCACACGCCCGGCCATACGCCCGGGAGCTGCTCCTTCTTCTTCCCCGGCTTCGTCTTCACGGGCGACACCCTCCTTCACCGGGAGGTCGGCAGAACGGACCTACCGGGCTCGGACCGGGCTGCCCTCGTCGCGTCGGTGGACGAGATCATGCGGCTGGCATCCGACGACGACATCCTCTACGGCGGCCACCCACGCCCCTGGCGCGCGGGTGAGGCGCGCCGCTGGTGGGCCGAGCGGTGATGTCCCCGTCCGACCGCGTCCGGCCCGGCGGGGTCGGCGTCATCGGAGTCGGCCGGTACGTTCCGGAGAAGCTCGTGACGAACGAGCAGGTCGCGGCGTGGACCGGGATGAGCGCGGCGGCGATCGAGGAGAAGACGGGGATCCGCGCGCGCTATGTCGCCGCGGACGGCGAAACGGCCTCCGCGATGGCGGCCACCGCGGCGTCCCAGGCGCTCGAGACGGCCGGTGTGGATCCAGCGCGGTTGGGGATCATCGTCGCCTGCACGTTCACGGGCGACTACGTCTATCCGGCGATGGCCTGTCGGCTCCAGCAGCTGATCGGCGCGCGGAGCGCGGGGGCCTTCGACCTCATGGCGAACTGCACCGGCTTCCAGGTGGGTCTCGACATGGTCGCGAGCCGGATGATGGTCGACCCGACGATCGACCACGCGCTCGTCGTGGGCGCCGCGCTCCAATCGCGCTTCATCGACTGGTCCGACGCGGACTCCGCGATCTACTTCGGCGATGGCGCGAGTGCCGCCGTGCTCGGCCGCGTGCCGGAGGGGTACGGGATCATCGCGTCAGACGTCTACACCAATCCCGCGGCGTTCGAGTCCGTGCGGCTGCGCGGGGGCGGCTCGAGCCATCCGCTGCGCCCCGACAACATCTCGCAGGGCCTGCAGTACTACGAGGTGGACGGCCTCGAGGTGTGGAAGCAAGTCGTCCGCTACCAGCCGCAGAACATCCGCCGCGCGCTCGAGAAGGCCGGCATGACGACGGACGACGTCGATGTGTTCATCTTCCACCAGGCTAATCTTCGGCTCATCGAGTACCTCATGGGGAAGATGAGGAAGCCGATGTCCATGACATACACGAACGTCGCCGCGATCGGGAACACGGCCGACGCCTCCATCGGTCTCGCGCTCTGCGACGCGGTCCGGGCGGGCGCGATCCGCCGCGACGACATCGTCGCGGTCTCGGGGGTGGGCGCCGGATTCACCTTCGGGACCTCCGTCCTCCGCTGGTACTGACGGGGAGTGGGAGCGCAGCGCGGATTCGACGAGATCCAGGTCGGCGACCACGCCACGCTCGAACGCGTCATCACCGCCGCGGACGTGTCCGCGTTCGCCGACCTCTCGGGGGACCGCAATCCCCTCCACGTCGACCCCGGGTACGCGCGCCTGACCGAATTCGGCCGTCCGGTCGTGCACGGCATGCTCTCGGCCTCGTTCATCTCGACCCTGATCGGCATGCATCTGCCGGGTCCCGGTGCGCTCTGGACCAGTCAGACGCTCAACTTCAGGGCGCCGGCGTTCGTCGGAGACGCCGTCACCGTGCGTGGGGAGGTCCGCCAGAAGGTCGTCGCCGCGCGACTCCTCCTCATCGACATCACGGTCACCACGGCGGCAGGGACCGTCATCGTGGACGGTCAGGCAACGGTGAAGGTGATCGATACAGTCAGGCGGACGGACATGGAGCAGGGGACCGGGAAGCGCACGATCGTGGTCACCGGCGGCGCCGGCGGTATCGGCGGCGCGATCTGCCGCGCCCTCGGCGCACAGGGCCACGATGTCGTGGTCAACTACCGCTCGAACGGCGATGCGGCGGCGAACGTCGCCGCCGAGGTCGCGGCCGCCGGCGGACGTGCCATCACGGTGGCCGGCGATGTGAGCGACCCGGGCGCCGCGTCGGAGCTGTTCGGGCGGGCGCGCGCCGACTTCGGCCGCGTCGACGGGTTCGTCCACGCGGCCGGGCCGGGCAACGCACCGATGACGTTCGAGGCCCTCGCCTGGTCTGACGTTCGCGAGCAGGTCGAGGTCCACATCGGCGGCGCGTTCAACTGCGCCAAGGCCGCGCTGCCCTTCATGCTCGAAGCGGGCGGAGGCTCGATCGTCGTCATCGGCTCGATCTACGCGGACGGCGTGCCTCCTGCGCAGCAGCTTCGGTACGCGGTCGCGAAGGCGGGCCTCGCCGCGTTCGCGCGTTCGCTCGCCGTCGAGCTCGGGCCGAAGCGGATCAGGGTGAACGTCGTCTCCCCAGGAATGACGATGACCAGGATGATCGAAGCACTACCGGAAAAGGCGAAGATGCTTGCGAAAGCGCAGACCCCGCTCCGTCAGCTCGCCGATCCGCGCGACGTCGCGCAGGCCGTAGCGTTCCTCCTCGGCCCCTCAGCGGGTCACATCACGGGTGAGACGCTTCGCGTCTGCGGCGGCATCGCCATGATCTGAGGCGGGCTCGTATGAGCACGGCCGTGAGCGACCATCCGAACGTCGCCAGGATCATCGAGATCATCGGGAGACAGAACCCCCTGCAGAGGAAGCGGATCTCGGCCTTCGTCTCGACCCAGGGGTCCGAGTACTGGGAGTTCGCGGAATCGCTCAGCCGGACGCTCAACGAACGTCTTCTCCGGTCGGACGAGAGCGCACAGGAAGCGGCGCGCTCCTACAACAGGATGTGCATGGACTTCGTGAACGAGCAGATCCGCTTCAAGAAGACGGGCCGATACTCGCTCGACGACGCGGCGGTGGCGCATGACGAGGTGTACAGCCGCCCTGACGTGATGCGCTACTACATGATCGGTCTGCTCCTGTCATACATGTTCTGGCCGAACCACTACGCGATGCTCCGCTTCCTCGACGAGCACCTTCGTACCCGCGCGATCGCGAAGTACCTGGAGATCGCACCGGGCCACGGACTGTTCACCGCTCGCGCCGTGCGGAGATCGCCGCGGCTCCGCGGCATGCTCGTGGACATCAGCCCGACCGCTCTCGAGGTGTCGCGGAGCATCCTCGAGGCCTTCGAAGTCGACCTGAGCCGTCTGGACGTCGTGCGCGGGGACTTCCTCGAGGTCGACCTCGGCGAGACGGAGTTCGACTTCATCTCGATGGGTGAGGTCCTCGAGCACGTGAACGAGGCGGACGTCCTGCTCGCCCGCGCCGCGCGGCTGCTCACTCCGGATGGCGCGATCTTCATGACGACCTGCGCGAACTGCCCGGCCCTTGACCACGTCTACCACTTCCACAACGTGAGGGAGATAAGGGAGCTCATCGCGAAGGCTGGCCTCGCGATCGGGGCCGAGATGGCGTTGCCCTCCGAGCCGTTCCCCGAGGAGGTCTGGGAGCGCGAGCTCGTCACGATCAACTATTGCTGCATCCTCACGCCGGCATGAGCCCTTCTGAGCCCGACACGCGCGATGCCGTCCGCGTCGCGCTCGACCGGGTCCGGACCGACGGCACCTACACGGCGTACCTTGCCGCGCAGAACGCGCTCGCGGCCGACCCGAGCGGGGAGCCCGTCCGGATCGCCGTGCTGCGCAACTTCACGGTGGAGCCGATCCTCCCGGTCCTGGAGGTGGAGCTCGCGCTCAGCGGCCTGAAGGCGAGCATGTACGTCGGCGACTTCGACGCCGTCGCCGCCGACGCGCTCGACCCGGACGGCGGCCTCGCCCGTTCATCACCTGATGTCGTGATCCTCGCCCTGTGGCTGGAAGGCCTCGCTCCCCGCCTGGTCGGCCGCTTCCCGTCTCTCACGGATGACGAGGTGGCGGCAGAGACCCAGCGCGTCGTCGGATACGTGCGCGACATGCTCGTCGGAGTGCGCCGGTCGACGAACGCGCCGATCATCGTGAACAACTTCCCGCTGCTCGGTCGGCCGGCCCTGGGGATCCTCGACGCGCAGGGCGAGGCCTCGCAGCATGGTTCGATCCTCGCCATCGGACGCGGCCTGCTCGGCGTTGCCCGAGACATGCCGGATGTCTTCATCGCCGACCATCTCTCCGTCTTCGCGAACGTCGGCAGCAGCGACGGGTTCGATCGGAAGAAGTGGCTACACCGGCGCAGCCCGGTCGGTACGGTCGCGCTCGCACCGCTCGGGCGGGAGTACGCCCGGATCATCCGGGCGCTGCGCGGACGTGTTCGCAAGTGCGTGGTCGTCGACTGCGACGACACGCTCTGGGGCGGCGTCGTCGGCGAGGATGGACCCCACGGGCTCGCGCTCGGCGAGGGCCCCGGAGCGGCGTACACCGCGCTGCAGCGCGAGCTGCTGAATCTGCACGACCGCGGCGTTCTCCTCGCCGTCTGCACGAAGAACAACGAGGCCGACGTCCTCGAAGTCCTCGACGGTCATCCCGAGATGCTCGTCAGGCGCTCGCACCTTGCGGCGTACCGGATCAACTGGGACGACAAGGCCTCGAACCTGCGTGCCATCGCGTCGGAGCTGAACATCGGTCTCGACAGCATGGTGTTCGTCGACGACTCCGCGTTCGAGTGTGGGCTCGTGCGCGAGAGCCTGCCCGAGGTAGCGGTCATACATCTCGACCCCGCAAAGGGAGACCTCGCGACCCAGCTGACCGACCCAGGATGGTTCGATGCGCTCATCACTTCGAGCGAGGACGCGCTGCGGACGGCCCACTTCAGGGCGGAGGCGACGCGGCGCGACATCCAGAGCGCGGCGTCTTCGCTCGACGAGTACCTGGAGCACCTCGGGATGGTCGCGGAGATCGAGCCGGCATCCGACGCCACGATCCCCCGGATCGCCCAGCTCACACAGAAGACGAACCAGTTCAACCTCACGACCCGCAGGTACACTGAGGCGGATATCCGACGCTACGCGGAGTCGCCGTCTGCCGAAGTCCTTTCGATGCGCCTTCGCGACAAGGTCGCGGACCTCGGGATCATCGCGGTCGCGATCGTGCGTTATGCAGGGGAGATGGCCGAGATAGATTCGTTCCTGATGAGCTGCCGCGCGCTCGGCCGTGGCGCAGAACGTGTCCTGTTCGACGAGGTGTGCCGTCGCGCGCGTGAGCGCGGATGCACGCGGATCGGCGGCGTGTACCTGCGCACGCCCAAGAACGAGCAGGTGGCCGGGTTCTACCCATCGGTCGGCCTCGGCGCTGAGCCGGCGGACGGACCCGGTGTCCGCTTCGCGGCCGAGATCGCCGGGGTGCGGGCGGCACCGTCGCACATCAACGTCGTACGCGGGCGGCACGCCGAAGTGGTCTCGTCATGAGAGCTGCGGAGACGCAGCTGAAGGAGGTGCTTTCCGACGTGTTCGGGGTCGAGCCGTCGGCGATCGACGACGAGGCCTCTGTTGACACGATCGAGAAGTGGGACTCGCTGAACCACCTCAAGCTCGTCCTTGCCCTCGAAGAGCGATTCGGGGTCAGCCTGAACGAGGAGCAGATCACCGAGATGCTCAACTACCCCCTGGTGAAGGCGGTGCTCGAGGAGCACGGGGTCGAGTTCAGCTAGCCGGCGATGACCGCCGTCGGAACGTACCTCGAGCGGTTGCAGGCGGGTGGCCCCGCGCCCGCGGTCCACGAAGCCGGGGTCGAGCACAGTTACCACCAGCTGATGGAGCGCGCCGACCAGTGGTCCGGCGTGCTCGAGGGCCACGGGATCGGCGGCGGATCGGTCTGCGCGTTCGTCGGGGATCACTCCCTCGACACGATCGCGCTCCTCCTCGCGCTCATTCGGCGGCGCGCCGTCGCGGTCCCGTTCACGCCGGCGTCCCGCGGCGAGATGGCGAGATGCCTCGGCATCGCCGGGGCCCGATCGCTCGTCGAGCCCGACGGGTCCGGTCGTTGGCGCGTCAGGCCCACGGATGTCACCTCGACGAATCCGCTCATCGACTCGTTCCGCGCGGCGGACGAGCCCGGTCTCGTCGTGTTCACGTCGGGCTCGACGGGAGAACCGAAGGGCATCCTGCACAGCTTCGAACGGGTCCTCCGGAAGTTCGTCGCGGCGCGCGAGGCGCATCGCACCGTGCTGTTCCTTCTGCTCGATCATTTCGGCGGCCTGAACACGCTCCTCGGCGTCTTCGCGAGCCTGGGTGTGGGGATCTGCCTGCGCGATCGTTCGCCGGCCGCGGTGTGCGACGCCATCGAGGTGGGGCGTGCCACGCTGCTGCCCACCACCCCGACGTTCCTCAACCTGCTCATCACGTCGGGTGCCTATCGCGGGCGTGATCTCTCCTCGATCCGCCTGATCACGTATGGCACAGAGGTCATGCCTGAGGCGACGCTCGTGCGCGCGCGGGAGATCTTCCCGGCCGCGGAGCTGAAGCAGACGTACGGGCTGTCCGAGCTCGGCGTGCTCCGGTCGAAGTCGGAGGCGAGCGGTTCGACGTTCGTCCGGCTCGGCGGGCCCGGATTCGAAGTGAAGGTCGTCGACGGGACGCTCTGGGTCCGTTCCGAGGCGAACATGATCGGCTACCTGAACGCGCCGAGCCCGTTCGACGGCGAAGGCTGGCTGTGCACCGGCGACAGGGTCGAGCAGAAGGGTGAGCTCGTGCGCATCCTCGGCCGCGAGAGCGACGTCATCAACGTCGGAGGGCAGAAGGTGTTCCCGGCCGAGATCGAGAACGTCCTTCGCGAGGCCGCCCATGTGAGCGATGCCACGGTCCGCGCGGCGGCCCATCCGCTGCTCGGCTCGGTCGTACACGCGACGGTGACGCTCGAGCGTCCCGAGGATCCGGTCGCGCTCCGCGAGCGTCTGCGGCGCCACTGCGCGGCCCGGCTCGCGCGATACAAGGTCCCGGTGCGCATCGATGTCGCGGACGAGCTCCCAGTCAGTGAGCGATACAAGAAGATCCGCGACGCGCTCGCCGACCGGCCGTGAGCCCGGACGACCCCGTTCTCCGGTTCGCGCGTCTGCGAGAGGAGGATCTCGAGACCGTCCTGCGCTGGCGCACGCGCCCCGACATCGCGGCCACGATGATCACGGACATCGAGCCGGACATGGTCGAGCAGCGGCGATGGTTCGCGCGCATCTCACTGGATCCGACCGTTCGCTACTGGCTCATCCGCTGGAGCGGGCGGCCAGTCGGCGTCGTCAACCTGGCCGCGATCGACGAAGGTCATCGGCGCTGCAGCGCGGGCTACTACGTCGGAGAGCGGGACCTGATCCAGCTCGGGGCGCTCATCCCGCCGTACGTGTACAATCACGTCTTCCGGGATCTCAGGATGAACAAGATCTATGGCGAGGTGATGGCCACGAACGCCGCCGCGCTCCGGATGCACGCCCTGCATGGTTACCGGCAGGTCGGGACGCTCCGCCAGCACGTGATGAAGCGGGGCCAGTTCGTGGACATGATCCTCATCGAGCTCCTCGCGGAGGACTGGCTCGCGCAGGAGCGATTCGCGCGGTACGTCGCCGTGTTCGAGTGATCCACGCACGTCAGGCGTCGGCGAAGACGTCGAGGAGCGCCTCCCCGGATCGGCGCGGATCGACGACAGCACCGGCGGCCTGAGCGAGCGCAGCGAGGCGGGCGCCGTCCCCGAGGAACGCCTCGATGCGGCTCGCATCGGCCCGGCCGATCCGGTCGCCCGGCCCGAGATACGCGCAGAGGCCGTCGCGATCGATAGCGGCAAGGAAGGCGGCCTGCGCCTCAGTCAGCGAGATCCCGAGGAAGGGGACCCGCATCCACATGAGCTCCCAGACGGTCGAGCCGCCGGCCGAGATCGCCGCATCAGCCGCGTCCATTTCCGCGGCCATGTCGTCAACGCTGCGCGCGAGGTCGAAGCGTCCCGGCTGCTCGCGCCCGAGCGCCCTGATGGCCTCGGGGACCTCGGTCAGGGGTCCGGCGATCACCCGGAAGCGCACCGAGCGAAGTCCGATCGCGTCCAGGACGGGCGCCAGCCGGGCGAGCGCATCGCGGGCGGCCGTCGCGCCGCCGCCGAGCGACACGAGGACCCGCCGTGGCGCTCCGGCGCGATCCACTCGCGGCGTCGCCCGGCGGAACTCCCGACGGAGCATGAGATACCGCGTGCCGAGACACCGCACCGTATGCGACGCCGTGGAGTACCGTGTGAGTTCGGCGCGATGATTCTGATCGAGCAGTACATCACCGACGAAGTGGTGGACCGGACCGTCAGCCACGGACATCACCTTCGCTCCAGCGGCGCGCGCCGCGGCCTGGTAGTCCGTCGCGAACGCCGTTCCGTCGAGCACGATCCAGGCGGCACCGATCCGCTCGGCGATCGCGGTGAGGCCGCGCGCATCGTCGATCGAGCCCGTGACCATCGCGCGCGGGAGCTCGTGGATCTCCAGCTCGCGCACGAACGAGGGCAGCGTGGCCGGATCCGTCTGGGTCGCGAGATGCACCTGACGGCCATGATCCCGAAGAAGCTGACCCAGAGCGGTCATGCGGCTTACGTGCCCCGAGCCGATCCGAGGCCCGGCGTCGGCGCGGATCAGGATCGGACGCATCGGTCCTCCTCCCGGAAGGGGGTCCGCTCATGACACCGCGCCCGATCTTCGTGCATGGTCACACCATCGGAGGGGACGCGGCGCCGTTCGTCATCGCGGAGATGTCGGCCAATCACAACGGATCCCTCGAGCGCGCGCTCGCCATCGTCGATGCCGCGGCGGACGCGGGCGCCCATGCGGTGAAGATCCAGACATACACCGCCGACACGATGACGCTCGACATCGACGCCGGTGAGTTCGCCATCACGGATCCCGGCAGCCTCTGGCGTGGCCGGACGCTGTACGACCTGTACCGCGAGGCGGCAACGCCGTACGAGTGGCACCGGGAGATCTTCGATCGATGCCGCTCGCGGGGGCTCGTCGGCTTCAGCTCGCCGTTCGACCCGACGGCCGTGGACTTCCTCGAGTCGCTCGGCGTCGGCATGTACAAGATCGCGTCCGCCGAGGTCGTGGACATCCCTCTCATCCGCCGCGTGGCCTCGACCGGCAAGCCTATGGTGATGTCGACGGGAATGACGGACCTGGCCGAGCTTTCGGAGGCGATCGACGCCGCACGCGGCCAGGGATGCCAGGACATCCTCGTGCTGAAGTGCACGAGCGCGTATCCGGCGCCCGTCGAGGCGTCGAACGTATTGACCATCCCCGAGATCCGGCGCAGGTTCGACGTGCACGTCGGGTTCTCCGACCACACGCTGGGGCTCGGCGCCGCGGTCGCGGCCGTGGCGCTCGGGGCCGTGGCGATCGAGAAGCACTTCACGCTCTCCAGGGAAGATGGTGGTGTCGATGCCGCATTCTCCGCAACGCCGGATGAACTCGCACGGCTCGTTCGTGAGACGGCCACGGCGCGGCGCGCGCTGGGCGGCGTCCAGCTAGCGCCGAGCGCCGACGAGATCGCCTCGCGCCGCTATCGCCGCTCCCTTTACATCGTCGAGGACATGAAGGCGGGCGACGTGTTCACGGCGGCGAATGTGCGTGCCATCCGGCCCGGCCTGGGGCTCGCGCCGAAGCACATCGACGCATTCATCGGGAGGGCGATCTCGCGTGACGCGCCGCGGGGGACCGCCCTGACGTGGGAGCATCTGGCGGACGCACGCCCCCGGCTTGCGCCTCGATCGAGCGGATGATCGGCGCGCGCATCCGATCCACGGCCCCGCCGTCGCGGAACGGGTCCAGATCGGCGAGCGCGCCCGACCAATCTCCCAGGTCCGAGTGTGCTGCTGGATCCCTGCGATAGGCATCGACGGCTCCGCGCAGACGGTGCCACCCGTCGAAGACGACGCGCCCGCTGAGCGACCTCAGCGGATGGTCCCGTAGGTCGTCGACGTCGACCATCACGCTGCGGACCCCGATGAGGTGACCCTCGAGCGACGCCGTGCCGGCGCTCAGCTTGCCGATACAGAGATCGGCGGCGAGCGCCGCCTCCGCGACGAACGTCTCACGCGATGAGTCGCTCGCGCCCCGGATCACGCAGCGCCCGCTGGCGACGAGATCGTCGAGCCGCGAAGCGACGCTCCCGATGCGCTGGCGGAGATCCCACGGCTTCTTGGGCTTCAGGACGAGGCCGAGGGTCGGGTCCTCCTCGACCCATCGGATGAGGAAGGCGTAGTCCTTGGCAGCCTGCGCGTTGGTGGCGAGGACGTCCCAACGATCCGCCGAGTTCTCGTCGAAGAAGCACATGACGAACGTCGCGCCGCCCGCCTCGAGCGTCGAGCGCGTCGCCCGGACGCTCGGGGAGCGCCGGAGCTCGGCGGCAGCTTCGACCGCGCCATCGGAGAGCGGCCCCGTGATGACATAGTGCTTCGCGGGTGACTCCAGAGAGCGCACCAGCTCCGCGAAGATCCCCGAGTACACGAGTTGGACCGTCTCGCCCGCGGTCACGAGCGTCGTCGGGCCGATGATGTTCGCGATCGAATACTGGTAGTTCACGCTCGTTCCACCGAGCGCGTCGAGCGCGAGGACCTGGCCGCTCGAGCCGTTCGAGCCCACCACATTGACCCGGATACCCGTCGAGCGAAAGAACGTGTACCAGGAGGCGTGCTCGAGAGCGAGCGACGCGACCGCCTTCGCCAGACCGAGCGGCAGTCGGCGCTGCCTCGCCGCCGTCTCGAGGACCGCTCGGCCGATGCGGATCCAGTGGGGAACGGCGACCCGGAGCGAGGCCGTGGTGACCAGGGGGACCTTCCCCACGACCGTGATGCCACGCTCGCGGAGCTTCGCCTCTTCGGCAGGGGGACGGCCTTCGTGGTCGTACAAGATCACGCGGAAGGCGTCCGATGGGCGGAGCCAGAAGAGCTCCGAGTGTCTCGTAGGGTCGAGCGACACCGCGCGGTGGCCGAACCGAAGACCGACGGCCGGCGGCCTCGATCCCGTCGATGCGGCCGCGGGCCGTCGAGCCCGCCGCGCGCGTACGCGGCCTGGGAGCTGGGCCGCGAGGCCCGCGCCGCGCAGGACGAGCCGCCCGCCGCTCAGACGTGGGTAACCGATGAGACGCAGCCCCTCCGCGCTCGCGACCTCGCGAACGCGGCCGATCCACGGCCGGTCCGCGATGAGAATGAGCACGTCGCGGAGGGGGACGCGCTCGCGTTCGGCGACCCGACGGGCGACCGCGATCCGCAGCCGCTCCTCCCGGACGGCCGTCTCGAGCATCTTGTCGAGGTGGAAGGCGACGGCGCGTGCGGGCCACGCCGGCTCGAGCGCGCGGACCACCGGCTCGCCGTGGATCCAGTCGGTCCGTATCGCCGAGGAGAGGGCGCGCGACTCCCGGAGGAGGCCGATGAGCGCGCACCCCCCGTCGGCGTTCGTGAGCTCGCCGATGTTCGCATCGACCTGGCGGACGGATCCGCGGATGAGTCCGGCGCGCGCCGCGAGCCCGACGATCCTCCCGCTGGCTGGCGTGAGCGGGTCGAAGTGCCAGATGTCAGCGGTCCGGCCCCGGATCGCGATCGCGGCGAGAGACCACACCGAGATGCGGTCCGCGAAGACGACGGCCACCGGCGCCGACAGTACAACGGTGACCGCTATCGTTCAGCCATGCGACGGGCGTTCCGCTGAGATGCGATCGCTCCTGTCCTTCGTCATCGAGTACAGGGTCGCGTATCTCGTCCTGTTCCTCTTCCTGATCGCCACGGCCGTTCTCGAGGGGCTCGGGCTCGCGGTCCTCTACCCGCTCCTCGCGGCGATCCTCAGCGCTCCCCCGACCTCGGCCGGTCCGCTCCTCGACCTCCTGCTGCGGACCGCCGACGGTCTCGCGGGCGGCGATCGGCTGATCGGCGCGTTCGCACTATTCATCATCATCGTGCCGCTCAGCTCGCTGGGGAAGCTCGGCCGCGAGTGGCTGCAGGCCAGAACGAGCGCGGCCACGACGTGGGACGTGAAGCGCAGGGTCTTCGAGCGTCTCCGCACCCGCCCTTACTCGTACTTCATCACTCGCCGGGAGGGCGACCTCACGTATCGGCTGACGGTCGCGCCTCAGAACCTCGCCGCTGCCCTCCTGTTCGCGACGATCAGCGTGAGCTACTCGCTCACCGGTCTCGCGACCTTCCTGCTGCTGGTCACGATCGAGTGGCGAACGACCCTCGCGATGCTTGCGCTCGGCATCGTCTTCTTCGGGGCGAATCGGTTCGTCGCACGGCGATTCTCCTACAACGCCGGTCGCGAGAAGATGTCCGCACAGTCGGCCGAGCTCGGCGTCGCGCACGAGCTGTTGGGCGGGATCAGGGACATCGCCGCCGCGGACGCCTCGCGAGCATGGCTGCAGCGCTTCCTGGTGCAGAGCAAGACCTACCGGCGGTACTTCGTCCGTGACCTCACGTGGTCCGCGGTCCCCGGGCTCTTCCTCGAGCTCGCGGTGCTCATCCTCGCCGCGGTCAGCGCGGCCGTGATCCATCTCGCGGCGCCCGATCTGCTCGTGTCGCTCCTCCCTGTCCTCGCGGTGTACGTCTACGCGACGCGGAGCCTGCTCGGCACGGTGGGTCTCGTGAGCAGGCAGCTCCTACGGATCGCCGCCCTTGAGCCGGACGTGGCCCTGCTGAGGGGAGCCCTCTCTGAGCCTGCGGACCCGCGCGGAGAGCTCCAGCCGTCCCGCCCCGTACCGGCATGGGAGCGGATCGCGATCCGCGACCTCTCGTTCGTGTACCCGCAGCGGGACGTCGCCGTCCTCGAAGGTCTGTCGCTCACCATCGAGCGAGGACGTACGACGGCGCTCGTCGGCGCGTCTGGATCGGGGAAAAGCACGATCCTTCTCCTTTTGCTCGGTCTGCTCGGACCCTCGAGCGGCCGGATCATGGTGGGGGACACCGACCTGAGCGACGTCGACCGTGCCCAGTGGCTGTCGCGGGTCGGCTACGTCGGGCAGGAGCCGTTCGTGTTCAACGGCACGGTCGCGGAGAACATCGCCTTCGGCGAGGATCGGCCCACTCCGACGATCGTGGACGCGGCGCGCGCCGCCCAGGCCGATGGATTCATCGACGCGCTCCCTCGCGGGTACGACACAATGGTGGGTGATCGCGGCGTGACGCTCTCTGCCGGACAGCGGCAGCGTCTCGTCATCGCGCGAGCGCTCGTCCGCCGACCCGATCTGCTCCTCCTCGACGAGGCCACGAGCGCGCTCGACAGCGTGTCCGAGGAGCTGTTCCAGCGGGCGCTGGCCTCGATCTCGCGAAGGACGACCGTGGTCGTCGTCGCGCACCGTCTCTCCACCGTGCGCCAGGCCGACATGATCGTCGTGCTCGAGCATGGCCGTGTCGCCGAGTCCGGTCGTCACGAGAGACTGATGGCGGCGGGCGGCGTCTATGCGCGGCTCGTGCGGTCGTTCGAGGAGCCGGTGCCCGCCGTTGGCTGACCGAGAGTGGTGAGCGTCAGGGCTCGGCTCGCCGCGGTCACCCTGCGCATCCGCTGGGCGGCCGTCGCCGCCCTCGCTCCACGTCGCTCTGTGACCGCGAACGGCCTGCGCCTGACCCTGCGCACCGAGAACTGGATCACGCACTACAGGTGGGCGACGTACGCGATCAAGGAGCCGGACACGCTTCGCTGGCTCGACCGGGTCGTGCGGGACGGCGATGTCGTCTTCGACGTCGGCGCGAACATCGGCGTGTACTCGTTGTACGCCGCGCTGCGACATCCTCGCGCCGTGGTGCTGGCATTCGAGCCCGAGTACGCGAACCTCCACCTCCTGCGGGACAACGTCGTGGCGAACGGGCTGCGCGACCGCGTCACGATCTACGCGCTCGCGCTGGGCGACCGGGTCGGCCTGACGCATCTTCAGGTCCAGGACCTCACACCGGGCTCCGCTCTGCACACCGAGTCGCCGGTGCCGATCGACCACACCAGGACCGGGCGGCGAGTCGTCATGCGGGAGGGCATCGCGCTCATGACGCTTGACGAGTTCTGCGCGCTGCGCTCGCTCGTCCCGAACGCGATCAAGATCGACGTTGATGGGACGGAGGCTGAGATCCTGCGTGGCGCTGAACGCACCCTGCGAGACCCGGCCCTGCGCACGGTCCTCATCGAGCTGCCGGTCTCCGTTGGCGCGGCTTCGGAGTGTCGCGCCCGGCTCGAGGACGCGGGGCTCGGCCCGACCCCGATGGATGTCGGTGAGGGCACCAACGAGGTGTGGACCCGCCGATCCCATCGGGGCTGGTAGCCTCTGGGCTGACGACGCCGCCCTGCGGCGGAATAGCAACGGAGAGGGAGCACGATGGCTACTCGGACAGTCCCCGCGGCGCCGTCTCGAGGCGCGGAGATGGGGCAGGCCAAGCTCGGTAAGGCAGCCTTCGACGCGTTCTGGCGCGACGGCTTCTATCTGCAACGGTCGTTCTTCGACCCGAAGAAGGTGGAGGCCGCGGCGGCGTGGCTCAGGTCCCAGGACCACTCGAAGATGGCGAAGTCCTGGACGGAGCAGGAGCCCGCCGTCGAGCTCGCCGTCTGGCCCACCGTGCACACGGGCGATCACCCCATCGCGGAGCTGGCGAACGACCGCGACATGCTGGACATGGCGGGCGAGCTCATGGGCGCGCCCGTGTACATCTGGTCCAGCAAGGTGAACATCAAGGCCGCCTGGTGCGGCACGGCCGAGTACCACCACCAGGACCTCGTCTACTGGAAGGACCGCGGCTACCCGCGCGACGAGATGCTGTCATGCATGGTGTACCTCGAGCCCCATACGATCCAGAACGCCGCGCTGGTCGTGCTCCCCGGCACGCACAAGTACGGGTACATCGAGCACGAACCGTTCATCAACATCAACGGGCTGTCGAAGTACATGGTCCCGCCCGCGACCCTCAGCGACCTGTATCGCAAGCACGGGTACAAGGTCGTCGAGGCGCAGCCCGGCGACGTCCTGTTCTTCCACACCAGCCTCGTCCACGGCTCGTCGCACAACATCTCGCCGCACAGCCGCACGATCCTGCTGAGCCAGCTGAACACCGTGGGCAACGAACCGAAGGACGTCTCCGAGAACGCACGGCTCTTCAACCTCCGCCGGTCGCAGCAGGAGAAGGAAGAGGCGGAGCGCCGGTACAGGTTCTTCACTGAGAAGTACGAAAAGCAGCTCGGATCGAAGGACGTCACCTTCGGCGCGCCGATCCCTGAGCGCGAGCGGAAGTAGTACGGAGACCGGCGGCCCGGTCCTCGTGACCGGCGCCGCCGGCCTCATCGGCGGTGCCGTCGTCGACCGCCTGCTCGACGACGGCGTGCCGGTGATCGGGATGGACGTCTTGGCCAGAGCAGGGGCCCGGCCCGGCCTCGCCTGGCTCCAAGCCGACATCGCGCACCCCGAGGCCGTCGGCCTCCTGGATCGCATCGGCGCTCGTGCTGTCGTTCACTGCGCCGCGCACCCGGGCGGCCGCTCGAACGAGGAGCCCACGGCGGACGTGCGCGCGAACGCCCTGGGGAGCATGCAGGTATTCGAGTGGTGCGCGCGGAACGGCGCCGCCGTCGTGTACACGAGCTCGTCCGCGGTATACGGCGACCAGCCGCAGGGGCCGATCCGCGAGGACGCGACCCTGCGTCCCGGTACCGTGTACGCCGTGTGCAAGATGGCCTGCGAGCGCTGGCTCGCCATCCTCGGCGAGCGCTTCGGCCTCCGGTGGACCGTGCTCAGGCTGTTCGCCACGTACGGCGCGGGGCACCGGCCGAGCGCATTCCAGGGCATCGTGAACGTGCTCATGACGCAGATGCTCGAGGGTCGGCGCGTCGTCGTCCGCGGCTCGCTCCTCCGCGAGCGCGACCTCCTCTACGTCACGGACGCGGCCGACGCCATCGTCCGGGCCCTCCGGGCGGACGCGGCGCGAGGCGCGGTGATGAACGTGGGCACCGGGCGCGCCGTGACCATCGCGGAGCTCATCGACGCGCTCCGTTCCGTCCTGGGGCGCGGTCGCGAGGACGTCGACGTGGTCGAGGAAGCGGGGACGGTCGGGGATCCGATGTACAGCGTCGCGGACATCGCGCTCGCGCGGCGGCTGCTCGGGTTCGCGCCGCGGCGCTCCCTCGCCGACGGCCTCGCGGCGTTCGTCGCGGGTCGCCGGGCCGCACGGGCGGCGGGCTAGCCGTGTGCGGCGTGCTCGTCGTCGTCGCGAAGCGCGGCAGCCTGGACGCCGGTGCCTGCCGGCGCGCCCTTTCGGGGATGACCTGGCGCGGTCCGGACCTGTGCGTCTCGGAGGTGTTCGAGGACCGCGTCTTCATCGGCGAGACCATCCTCTCGGTCACGGGTGACCTCGATCCCGCGGACGATCAGCAGCGATCCCGCTCCGGCCGGCTGAGCATCGCCTTCAACGGCGAGATCTACGGGCACGCGGCGCTGGCCGCCCGACTTCTGCCGGACCGTCCCGACCTGCGTCGCCCGGACACCGTCGACACGCGCGTGCTCCTCGAGCTGCACGAGGCGCTCGAGCCGGACGCGGTGACGCGCGAGCTCGACGGGATGTACGCGTACGCGCTGCTCGACCGGCGGAGCCGCCGCCTGCACGTCGCCCGGGACGTGCAGGGCGAGAAGTCGCTCTACGTGTACGAGGACGAGGACCTCATCGTCGTCGCATCGGAGATCCCCGCGATCCGCACCCTGCGGCCCGTCCTCGCCATCGACGCGCAGACGCTCCGCGACTACTTCCACACCCGCCACCTGCTGCTCGGCGACCGCGCGGTGCAGCGCGGGATCCGGCAGGTCCATCCCGGCAGCGTCGAGTCGCTCGACCTCGACCGGCTGACCTGGAGGAGGATGGCCGCGCTATCGCCGTCGGACTGGATCGATCCGGGGCGCATGGAGGCGAACGCGTCGCGGTCCCCCGACGACCTCGCGGACGAGCTCGACGCGATCCTCGACCGTTGCGTCGTCGAGATGCTGCCGCGCGGCCGGCGCTACGCGGCCGTCGTGAGCGGCGGGATCGACTCGTCGCTCGTCGCGTCCTACGTCGTCCGTCGCGGCGATCCGCAGCTCCTCATCGCCGTGAACCATCTCGGCAAGGACCGGCTGAGCTCCGAGCTCGGACCGTTCGAGCGGGCGCTCGGCCGCCCGATCCAGGTCCTGAACGTGGACCGCGGGACCTACAGCGGCGAGATCGTTCGCTGCCAGCAGTTGTGCGCGAGCCCGCTGCCGTCGCACTCCTTCGTGCCGCAGGCGCTCCAGTCGGCCGCCGTGCGCGCGGCGGGCTGCCGCGTCCTGTTCGGGGGCGACGGCGGCGACGAGGTCTTCGGCGGCTACGACGCGTACCTCCGCCCGCCACCCGAGCCCGGGGACACGAGCCCGTCCCCCTACACCGCGTACGCGCCGTCGCAGCTGCCGTTCGACGACGACGATCCGTCGGCGCTCCGGTCGGAGCTCGCGACCGCGTGGCGCGAGGCGCTCGATGCCTACGCGCACGTGCGGCCCTTCGCGGCCCGGGTCGCCCTGGCGATGATGTACTGCGACCTCGTCCACCAGCTCCCGCTCGTCGGCATGCGCGGCGCCGACCTCATGTCGATGATGTGGAGCGTCGAGGTCCGCAGCGTCCTCGTCCGCCGTCCCGTGCTGGCGTTCGCGCTGAACCTGCCCCTCGCCGCGAAGGCCGACCCGTCGGCGCCGGACCCGCTCCGGCGGACGAAAACGCTCCTCAAGAAGGTGTTCGAGCGCCACTACGGCCGCGACCTGATCCTCGAGAAGCAGGGCTTCGCCGGCTTCCCGAACGAGTCCGCCGCGTACCTCGGCGACCGGACCGACTTCCTCGCGCACGACGTGCTCGGCGTACCGAGTGCGGCGCGCTCGCAGGCGCTCGGGCGCGACGTGGCGTGGAAGCTCGCGAACGTCGAGTTCTTCCTCCGGAACACCGCCGACGCCGTCACGCCGCGCGCGGTCCTCAGCGACACCGTACGGTGACGCCGCTCATGGTCGCGTGGTGACGGGCCTCCTCGGCGCGGTGCTCCGCGCCCGCCGCGAGGGCCGCCTCGGGGCCGCCCTGCGCGCGCGCGCGGCGGTCGCGCTCGCCGCGGCGCGCTACACGGTCCACGATCCCGCGGCGCGTCGCGTGAGGCTCGACGCGCCCTCGTACGTCCAGCCATCCGATGACCCCGCCGAGCGGCGCATCGTGGAGCGCATCTTCGCGGCGTTCCGTCGCATGAAGGCGGATCAGCGCTCCGCGCCGGCGGTCTACCTGCCGGCCCCGCAGTGGCAGCGCCAGCTCGACGAGGCGTACGAGCCGTTCGGCCGGGCGCTGGCCCGGGACGACATCGCTCCGTTCCACTTCTTCCTGGCGAACTTCGGCGCGTGGGAGCGCTACACCGGTGTCGAGTCGACGACGCTCATCCGCGAGGCGGCGCGGTCGCGGGCGCGGCGCCTCCAGGTGACGAACGAGACCTTCCTGCAGGCGCTCGAGCTCTGGCGCTGGCTGCGCGGGCCCGACGCCGACGTTCGACGGCTGAGCTACCCGCGCTTCGGCAACCAGGCCGGTGCTCACATCGACGGCACGTTCGTGGGCCCGGGCTCCTTCTTCAACGACGTCTACGGCTCGCTCCTGGCGGGGCTGGTGTCCGATCGCGAGCGTCCCGTCGTCGCCGACCTCGGCGCCGGCTACGGCAAGCTCGCGTACTTCATCCTCCGGGACCTCCGCCGCTGGACCTTCATCGACCTCGATCTGCCCGAGACGCTCTGCCTCGCCGCGTACTACCTGATGAAGGCCTGGCCGGACCGGGCCGCGGTCCTGTACGGCGAAGCGGGGGACAGCGAGCCGAGCGCGCACGACCTCGTGTTCCTGCCGGCGTACGCGATCGACCGCATCCCCGACCGCGCGGTGGACCTCTTCGTGAACAAGAACAGCCTGGGCGAGATGACGGCCGACGCCGCGCGGGTCTTCGTCGGGCACATCGCCCGCACCACGCGCTGGTTCTTCCACCTGAACCACGACGTGCTGCGCAACCGCTACTCGGACGGGTCGAGCGGGCTCCTGGGACGCGAGTACCCGGTGCCGGCCGACCGGTTCCGCCTGCTCATGCGATACCCGGACCTCGGTCATCTCGCGCGCGGAGGTCGCATCGACACCGGGAACGACATCTTCATGTACCTGTACGAGCGGCGGTGAGCCTTCGCCTCGTCGATCGCCTCCCTCCGGGGGGCGGCAGATTCGCGCGGTACGAGGGTCATGACACGCAGCCCGGCTGGGAGCCCGTCGACCTCGCACCGATCATCGCCCGCCGCCGCTCGGAGTGGCTCGAGGAGCTGGACGCCTGGCACCACGAGGTCTCGGCTTCCGCGTCGCGGTCGCCCGCCTGGTGGCTCTCGCCGGGCTCGCGCCTGGCGGCCTGGTATCCGGTGGATCTCAAGCCTCTCTTCTTCGTGCTCGCATCGCTCGAGGCCGCGGACGCCACTCCGGGGACGCTGCACCTCGTGGGATGTCCTCCCGCAGCTTCGGCGCTCGCGCGCGAGTGGGGTGCCGCCGGGGCGGCACCGGCCCCTCCGCGCGCCCCGACGGGTGGAGCGCCGCTTCGGGGCGTGATCGCGCAGGCCCGGCGCGGCCTGCGCGGCCGTGCCCGGCGCCCTGAACGCGCCCGGGTCGTCGTCTTCTCGCTCGCGCTCGACGCGCGGATCCTCGCCACGGAGGACGACCACTACTTCGGCGGCATGCTCGACGCCCTCGGCGACGATGTCGCATGGATCTATTACCCCGACCGCATCCACGACCTCGGCCGCCTGCGCGCGCTGCTGCGATCGACGGGCCGCCGCATCCGCTTCTACTTCGAGTGGCTGGGTCCGCGCGAGATCCTCCTCCTGCTGCGCGACGCCGCCCGCGCCGAGCGCGCGCTCGCGGCTATCGCGCGCGGACTCCCGGCCCTCCGGATCGCCGGGCGGTCGAGCTCGGGCTTCGCCGTCGCGTTCGGCCGCGAGGTCGTCACGGCCGCGCTCCCGGTGAGCGAGATCGCCACGCTGCACGCGCTCCGCCGCGCCTTCGCGGAGCTGCGTCCGGAGAGCGTCCTCTACCCGTACGAGGAGAAGGGCTTCGAGCGCGCGGTCCTGCTCGCGAAGGACGCGGCCGCGCCCTCCGCTCGCGCCGTGGCGTTCGCGCACGCCGTCTACAACGACGGCCACGTCTATGCCCGGACGCGGCGGCTGCCCCAGCCCCCGCGCGCCGACGTCCTCGCGGTGACCGGGGAGGCGGCGCGGGAGTGGTTCGTCGGGACCGCGGGCATGTCGCCCGAGCGCGTCGTGGTGATGGGGAGCCCGCGCTTCCGGCCGGCCCGACCGCTTCCGCCCTCACCCCATCGCCGCGCGCGACTGCGGGTCCTCTTCGTCGTCGGATACGGCCACGAGCCCGGGGTCCTTGCCTCGTACGCCGCGGCCCGCCCCGCCCTCTTCGACGGCTGCGAGATCATGGTGCGCCGCTACCCGTATGCCTGGCCGCGCCAGGACGACGGCATCGCGCGTCTCCGTTCCCTCGCGCCGCGGCTGGTCGTCGACGGCGGCGCGCTCGATGACCAGATCGCGTGGAGCGACGTCGTGCTCTTCGACTCGACGTCCGCCGGTGTCCACGCGATGGTGCGTGGCCGCGCCGCGGTGAGCGTCGCCCTGCCCGACCCGTTCACCGCGGATCTCGCGCGCGGGAAGGGCGACCTTCCGGGCCTCATCAGGTGCGGCGATGGCCACGCGCTCGCCGCGGCCCTCGCGCGGCTGCGCGAGATGGACGACGAGTCGTATCTCGAGCTCGAGCGGGCACAGATGCGCTCGGCCGCGCGGATCTACGGCCCGACGGATGCCGCACGGCTGAGGACGCTCCTGCTCCCCGGCGGCGGGAGCGAGCGATCCTCGCCCGTATCCTGAGGACGTGGATCCGACCGATCCCCGGAGCGCAGCGCTCGCGTATCTCTCCGACGTCCGGACGACCCTCGACGGGGTGGACGCCGACGCGATCGAGCGTTTCGTGGGATTCCTCCGCGCGATCGATGCCGCGGGCGGCACGGTGCACGCGGTCGGCGACGGCGGGTCGGCGGCGCTCGCCGAGCACCTCGCGTGCGACCTCGCGAAGATCCGCGGCCTCGGCCGCGGCCCCGACGTCCGCTCCCTCGTCGAGAACCCGGCGCTCCTCACCATGCTCGCGAACGATCACGGCTTCGAGGAGGTCTTCGCGCGGCAGGTGGTCACATCCGTGCGCGCCGGCGACGGCCTGCTCCTCATCTCGGGGAGCGGCAGGAGCCCGAATCTCCTGCGGGCGGCCGAAGAGGCGCGCGCCCGCGCCATCCGGTCGTTCGCGCTGCTCGGCTTCGGCGACGGCGGGCCGCTCGCGTCGCTCGTGGACGACGCCCTGGTCGTCCGGAGCGACGACTACCGGGTGATCGAGGACGTCCATCACTCGGTCGGGCACGCCGCGGCCGCCGCGCTCGCCGTCGCCACCGCCCCCCGCGCGATGGCCGTGGTCATCCCGCGCGAGGTCGTCTTCACTGAGGGCCCGGATGCGGGTGCCGGCGGCTGGCGGCCGGGAGCGCGAGAAGCGCTCGCGCGGCTGCGCGGGGCGGGCTGGAAGGTCGCCGTGATCGACGACG
This sequence comes from Chloroflexota bacterium, assembly GCA_016875795.1. Lineage (GTDB taxonomy): Bacteria > Chloroflexota > Limnocylindria > P2-11E > P2-11E > JACPOT01. The sequence goes on from VGOU01000004.1 coordinate 29,075, forward strand.
GCACGTCGGGCGGGGCGGGCCCGGTGGATGGCGACGGCACGATCGATCTCGTCGTCGAGTGCACGCACGGCACCGGCGCGTCGTGTCGCTGCCGCCGCCCGGCGACCGGCCTCCTCGACCGCGCGGCCGCCGGCCTGGGACTGCGCCCGCACGACTGCGTCGTGATCGGCGGGGCACCGGCCGACGCGGTCCTCGGCCAGCGGGCGGGAGCGCGCACGATCCTCATCGGGCAGGCGCCGAGCGGGGACGAGGGCGGCGGCATCGACCTCGGTGCCGCGGTGGCCGCGCTCCTCCGAACGACCCGCTGATCCGCGACACGCCCCGCGTCACCGTCGTCATCCCCGCGTACAACGTCGCGCGCTGGATCGAGGCCGCCGTACGCAGCGTCCTCGCGCAGACGTACCGGGACCTCGAGGTCATCGTCGTCGATGACGGGTCGACCGACGGGACCGCCGAGGTCCTCGCCGGGCTCGCCGAGGGCGTCACCGTCATCCGCCAGACGAATCGCGGCGTGTCCGCGGCCCGGAACGCCGGCGCCGCGGCCGGGCGGGGGCCGGTCGTGGCGTTCCTCGACGGCGACGACGAGTGGCTGCCGAGGAAGCTCGAGGTCCAGATGGCAAGGCTCGAGCGCGCGCCCGACGCCGTCGCCTCCTTCGTCGGGTCGTTCGGGGTCGAGGAGACGACGGGCCGCCGCCGCGAGATCCGCTACCGGATGGAGCGCGACATGGTGCGAGGGCTCGCGTTCGGTCCGATCGTCGGGAACGCGTCGTCGGTGGCCGTCCGGCGACCGGTGTTCGAGGCGGCCGGGGGCTTCGACCCGCTCCTCAGCCAGAGCGCCGACTGGGACATGTGGCTCCGGCTCGCGACGCACGGCCCGCTCGTCTACGACGACACGCCCCTCGTGCGGATCCGCATGCGCCCGAGGAGCATGAGCTCGGATGTCGCGCTCCTCGAGCGCGACACGCTCCGGGTGCTCGCGAAGTTCTTCGATTCGCCCGCCGGCCGCGAGCGTCGGGACATCCGGGCGAGGGTGCGCGCCTCCCACTACCTCACGCTCGGCGCGTCCTTCAGCTCCGGCGGCCGCTTCCGCCGCGCAGTGGGCTACGTCCTGCGGGCCCTCTGGACGTATCCGCCTTCGGTGGCCCGGGTCGCGGCCTATCCGCTGCGGCGCCTCCTCCGCCGCTCAGGCTGAGAAGAGCGCGTCGATCTCGCGGGGGCCGACGAGATGCTTGCGAACGTCGCGATCCCACTCCCGCGTCCCCTCGAGGTAGTGCAGCCGCAGGACGACCGTAGCGCGCCGCGCGACCTCGATCCGCGCCGCACGAGCGAGCGCGCCCGGGTCGGACCGGCGGCTCGCGAGGGCGCGGACCTCGGCGGGGCTCATCCGACCCAGCGAGACGCCCTTGCGTCCGAGCTTGTAGAAGGCGAACCCGATCGCGATCTCGTCGCGGACCGCGCGAATGCCGGCGAGATCGAGGATCGCCGCCGGCCGTCCCGAGCGGAAGAGGACGTTGTGGGGGTGGAGATCGAAGTGGTGGAGCGTCGTCGATCGGAGAGCCGCCGGATCGAGCGATCCGACGATCCGCTCGTGCAGAGGCAGGTGCTCCCGGACGAGAGCATCGAAGGCGTCCGCGGTCCCCTCCGAGATCCGCTGCTCGAGGATGGCCGAGACCTTCAGGAGGACGGCCCGCGGGTCCCAGTCGCGGTAGACCGAGAGCTGCGCCCCGGTCGGGTTGATGCCGCGCAGCGCCGGGCCGATCCCATAGAGCGCGGGGAGCAGCGCCTCGAGCTGCTCGCGGGTGCCGTCGAAGAACCCGCCGCTCACGTAGCGCTGGACGTACAGATAGGCGTGTCCGTCGTGGACCTCGCCGAATGGCCTCCCGTCACGGTCAGGGATGGGACGCTCGACGGGGATCCCCGCTGTCGCCAGCGCGGCCGTGACCTGCGCGATCGAGCGGACGTGATCGTCATCGGGGCCGCGCGGCAGGATCTTCACGAAGTGGTCGCCGACGCGGAAGCTCTGCGAGCCGATGCCCGGACCGCCCATCCGCTCGACCCGGGCGCCCGCCGCCACGAGGCCGGGATGCGTGGCGGCGACCGCGCTCAGGACCCGCTCGCTCGTCGCCCCGTCCACCGCGGAGGAGGCGGGCAGGTCGGAGGCGTGATCGTCGGTGAAGAAGAGCTCCACTCGCGGACTCCCGAGGACCGTACTCTCGGCACCGGGCCGGCCCCCCGACCATGATGGCCGAACGTTCGGGGCCGGGCGGAGGATGACGCCGGGTGGACCTCACCGAGGCCGACCGCGAGCTGGTCCGCGAGGCCGTCCGGCGGAAGGAGCGGAGCCTCCGGGAGCCCGAGCGCGCGCTCGAGCGCGAGTTCCTGGACGAGGCGCGGCGCGTCCTCGGCGGCCGTGACGCTCTCGCCGGAAGGGCCGTGCGCTACCTCGCTGAGCGCCTCGCCACCGCGGGGTCGGCCGAAGGCCCGGGGTATCTCAAGCACGCCCTCCGCGTCGCGCTGCTGGCGCTGCGCTGGGATCCGCGGCCGGCGGCGGAGACCGCGGCGCTCGCCGTGCTGCACAACGTCCACGAGGTGACCGGCGCGGACGAGCCCGCTCTCCGGTCCGCCGGGTTCCCCGACCGCGTCGTCGCGGGCGTCGCCGCCCTGACGATCGACCGGGCCCGTTCGGAGGACAACGCCTATCTAGGCGGCTTCTACGCGGCCATCGAGCGTGCCGGTCATGACGCCGCGCTCGTGCGATGCGTCGACAAGCTCGACAACATCCTCGGCTACGACGCCTCCGGCCGCGACGCGGCGCGCGCCCGCTACGTCGATCTCACCGAGAGGTTCGTGCTGCCGATCGCGGTCCGGACCTCCGCGCCCCTCGGCCGCGTGCTCGCGGCGGCGATCGCCGAGGCCCGCGCGGCGCCGTAGCGGCCCCGCCTCAGAGCACGTCGATGTCGGAGTCCCCGCCGTTCAGGTACCAGTCGCGGCGACGCAGCACCGGGTCGGCATCGGCGCTCCCCGAGGCGAGCGCCGCCATGAAGCGCGTCCGGCTCGGCGACGGGACGTATCCCGCGGCGATGAGCGCGCGGGCCGTCGGGCCGTGGCGGACGGTGCATCTCGCGAGCACCGCGCCCATCGCGCGCATCTCGGCCTCCGCGGCGGCGAGCGCCGCCGAGCGGGCGGCGCGGTCCGAAGGGTGGCCGTGGAGCTCGACGAGCTGGCCGGCCGGCAGTCCGCGCGCGCTACCGAGGCGGATGACCGCCAGCGCCCGCAGCTCGCCTGCGCGGGACACGGCCAGGAAGCGGTAGCGGCGCGAGGGGTGTTCGGCGTACCGCCAGTTGAGCAGGGCGCTCGACCTCCGGACGACCAGGGACCCGAGCCTCCTCTCGATCTCCGACCACAGGCGGTCGAATCCGTCGTCGAGGCGCTCGACGCGCTCCACGTCGAGCGACCCGGGGGAGGATGCGCGCGGGCGCGCGTGGACGAGGCCGATGGCCCGCGCCGCGACCCGGCGCAGCGCGGAGGGGAGCCCGACCGTCTCGACGATCGCGTCCGGATCGAGGACCTTGACGAACAGCGGGACCCGCCCCCGGTCCCGGTAGCCGAGCCGGCCGTACATGGCCACGATCCCCTCGTACTCGCCGAGGATGAGACACCTCCCGGTCGCCGCGATGGTCTCGGACATGAGGCGAGAGCCGACGCCGCGGCCGCGCGCCCGCGGATCGACGATGAGGTCTCGGGCCCACGCCATCGGCGTCGCCCGGTCGGCGACACGGACCTCGATGGGGAGCGCGCCGCAGTGCCCGACGATGCCGCCGTCGTCGACGCAGACCCACGCCGGTGGCTGGCCGGCGACCGCCGAAGGGAAGCGCTCGTAGAGCCAGCTCCATCGGGCGACACCCGCCTCGCCCGCGTACAGCCCGCGGCCGTACGCGCGGTCGAGGAACGCGAGCAGGCCGGGAACGTGGCGGTCGCCGGCGCGCTCGACGCGCAGCCCGCCGCCGCCCGAGGCGATCAATGGGCGGGGAGAGGCGGTGTGCCCCGCGCGCGGATCCCGAGCGCCTCGAGCCGGAGCATGTATGGGTCGCGCGAGCCGACGGCGAGTCGCGGGTACACCGGTCCGGTCCGCGACGCGTATCGGTCCCCGACGAGGAGGATCGTCCCCACCCCGCGCCGCAGGAGCTCATCGACCTGCTCGCGGCGATGCCGCCCGAACGGGAAGGCGTAGATGCCGAGCGGAAGCGCGAGACGGTCGCCGAAGGCCCGCTCGCAGCCGACGACGTCGGCCCGGAAGTCCTCGATCGTCTCGACGTCCATGGGGTCATGGTCGTACGAGTGCGCGCCGATCTCATGGCCGGCCGCGGCGGCCTCGCGCACGTCGCGCAGGTCCATCATCCGCGTGTCGCGGCGGTCCGCGCGGGCGAGGGTCCGCTCGACCCGCTCGATGAGCGGCGCGCGGGTCCGCTTCGTCCGCTGCGTGAGGTGCCGGACGAGAGCGATGCCGTATGTCTCGCGCTCCCGCGGGCTGGGCCCGGGCGGCGCGACATCGAGGCCCGGCAGCCGGATCTCGCGGAGGAGCGCGGGCGGCGCGCCGGCCAGCCCGTCCATGAGCCGCTGGGTCCAGGGGACCGTCCCGTCGAGGACGGTCGACAGGATCACGTTCTGGTTCGCGCGCAGGCCGTGCCGCTCGAGGACCGGCAGCGCGTATTCGACGAAGTCGTGATAGCCGTCATCGAACGAGAGGACCGCCGCCGGTCGCCGGTCGCCCTCCGCCTGCCGGAGCCCGCCGAACGTCGTCACGCGGAAACGCCGCACGAGGAACGAGACGAGCGCCTCGAAGGCATGCGGGTGGATCGGCGGGTAGAAGTCGTTGCGCTCGGGCGACACGCGGTGCAGGCTGAGCACCACGGTGGCGGCGCGCCGCTCGATGCCCGCCATGAGCCACGCGTCCGCCCTCGCGACCCGCGCCCCGACGAGGAGCGCGGAGCGAATGAGATCCCGCGCGAACGACACCGGCGTCAGTCGGAGAGCCGCAGCAGCCTGCGGATCTCACGCCCAAGGCGCTCGAGCGGCATGTGGTCCGTCACGCTCTTCGCCTGCGAGAGGTCGATCCGCGCGACCAGCTCCGGGTATGCCGGCCCCGCCGGGCCGTTGTCGGCTCCGGCGGCCTCCGCGAGCCGCGGATCCGCCCTGAGGGCGGACGCGCTGGCGAGCCGCCCATCCGGCGCGCGGAACGCGACGCCGCGAGCGTCGAAGATCCGCCAGTCGCCGTCGATCGTGATGGCCACGAAGGCGTGGTGGCCGCCGGTCCCGTTCGGCGCGAAGGCGCGAAGCGCCGCAAGGCCCGAGTACGCCGCGAGGCTGGCGAGGACCGTCGCGGCCTGGTCGTCCGTGCCGTACCCGCGGACGACGATGCTGTACGGGTGGTCGTCGATGACGGGGAGACCCGGCGGCACCGGCCGGATGTTCCTCGCGGTCCACTCGAGGAGCCGCAGGGCTCGCGCTTCGGGGTCGGTCATGCCGGCGACGATCGAACCCGCGAGCGCCCGCATCTCGATGTCGCGATGCAGGAAGGCGATCACCTTCTGGTACAGCGGCAGCGACCGCTCGTGCACTTCGTAGTCCACTCCGACCCGCGCGGTCGTCGTCATCGCTGCGACGAGCACGAGCGCGATGCCGGCCGCGCCGACCGCGGCCATGCGCGTAGGACCAGGGGCGCGCACGAGGTGCCAGCATAGGTCCGTGACCGCGGTGCAGTGGGCGCTCGCGATCCTCTACTCGCTGGCCATCCTGGCGTGTTCCGTCTACGCCCTGCTGCGACTCGCTCGCGACGAGGGACCGGCCCCGGGATCGAGGCGCGTGCCTCTCACGCTCTGGCTCTTCGCGCTCGCGGCCGTCGCGCGCCTCGGCTTCGTCGCGGTCACCGGTCGTCTCGCGTCGCCGGACTGGTACGAGCAGGAGGAGATGGCCCTCGCCGCGCTCGCGGGCCGCGGGTTCTCGTACGACCTCCTCGGCACCGAATACCAGGCGTACGGCCCGCCGCTGTTCACTCTCTTCAGCGCCGCCGTCTACGGCGTCTTCGGCCATCACCAGTGGCTCCTCGTCGTCGCGGACGCGCTCATCTCCGCCACGTCGGTGCCGATGGTCCATGCGATCGGCGCGAGATGCTTCGGCGCTCGGGCGGGGATCGTCGCCGCCGCGCTCGCGGCGCTCCATCCCGCGCTCCTCGTGTACGCCGGGAAGCTGCACGAGCTGAGCGTCGAGGTCCCCTTCGCCACCGGCATCGTGCTCTTCGCCGTCCGCTGGATCGACCGCCGGCGATGGGCGGATGCGCTGGCGCTCGCCGCGTTCACCGCGGTCGGCGCCATGGGCCGGCCGAGCCTCCTGTTCGTCGCGGCGCCGATCGCCGCGTGGTCGCTCTGGCGCAGCGAGCGTCTCGGGGCCGACGCGCTCCGCGTGGGTGCCGCCGCCCTGCTCGCCGGCGCGATGCTCGCGCCGTGGACCCTGTACATCTCGGGCGTGTACGGGCGTCCGATCTTCTTCAACGTGAGCGGCGGCATCGTCTTCTGGTACGGGAACAACCCCGCGGCCACCGGGTCGGGGACCGACCCGTCGGGGCGTCCGGTGTTCGACGACGTGCCGCCGGACCTGCACGCGCGCATCTCGCGGACCGACGCGCTCAGCGCGGACGCCGCGCTGCGCGAAGCGGCCTGGAGCTACATCCGGGACGAACCCGCGGCCTTCCTCGCCCGGAGCGCCCAGAAGCTCGTGTGGTTCTGGACGGTCTCCCCCAACGCCGGCGCGCTCTACCCGCCGGCGTGGCGGGTCGCCTATGTCCTCTATTACGCCCTGATGGTCGGACTCGGCGTCGTGGGCCTCCGATCCGTCCGCGGCCGCTGGAGCGCGGCGGTGATCGTGCCCATCGCCTCGCTCTTCCTGGTCGTCTCGCTCATCCAGAGCGTCTTCTACGTCGATGGCCGCCATCGCTGGGTGCTCGAGCCGGTCATGCTGTGCTTCACCGCGGCGGGGCTCGTGGCGGTCGCGTCTCGCTACGGTCCGTCCCTGTCGGCGATGAGCAGGAGGTGGAGGCCGAGCGGATAGCGGACCGGCAGGCGCCGGAAGAGCGGCAGCGACCAGGCCGGGATCTTGTTCGGCGGGATCCAGCCGATGGGCTCGCAGTGCCGCACGCGCAGGCCGGCGGTGGCGACCTGCCGCCGAAGCCATCCCGCCGAGAAGCGGAGCGTCCCGCGCTCCTCGGGGACGACCGCCCCGAAGACGAACATCGCGGGGTTGTCGCGGTTGGGCTCGACGAGCGCGACCACGCCGCGCGAGACGCGTCGCAGCTCGCGCAGGGCGGCCACCACGTCGCCCACGTGGTGCAGCACGGCTCCGGCGAAGACGAGGTCGAACGTGCGATCGGCGAAGGGCAGGGCGAAGATCGTCCCTTCGACGCGCCGGCCGAGCGGGTTGTCCGTGATGAGGCTGCGCGAGTAGTCGAGCGCGACGACCCGGTGGCGCTGCGCCCAGGCGAGACCGTACGCGCCGTTCCCGCTCCCCGCGTCTAGGACGAGCGCGCCGTCCGGGACCCCCGATGCGGCGATGGCGGCGCCGACCGCCTGGCGCGCCCAGGTCGCGACGACCTGATGGTCCGCGGGGCGGTAGAGGTCGTGCCCGATCCAGAAGCTGCGCGTGGTGTATCGCGGGTGGAGGCGCACTAACGGGTCGCGGTCGATCCGTAATGTTCGCGGCACCACGCCAGGGTGCGCTCGAGGCCCTCCTCGAGAGGCACCGTCGCCTCGAATCCGAGCACCTCGCGCGCTCGCGCGACGTCCGGCAGGCGCCGGCGGGTGTCCTGGAACCCCTTCGGGTAATACGACTCGTAGGGGACGAGCTCGATAGGCGAGGCCGAGCGGAGCCCGTCGCGGATGCGCTGCGCGAGCTCGCCGATGCTGACCTCGCGGGCGCTGCCGATGTTGAAGACCCCGCCCACCGCTTCGTCGCGCTCCGCGGCAAGGATGGTCCCGCGCACGGTGTCCGAGACGAACGTGAAGCTGCGCGTCTGCCGGCCATCGCCGTGGACGGTGATCGGCACGCCGGCGAGCGCCTGTCCCGCGAATCGCGCGATGACGCTTCCGTAGCCCCGCTCGTCGATCCGCGGGCCGTAGGAGTTGAAGTAGCGGACCACGGACACGCGCAGGCCGCGCTCGGCGTAGGCGAACGCGAGGTGCTCGTCGATCGCTTTCGCCGTCGAATACGACCAGCGGTGGACCCACGTCGGACCGAGGACCCTGTCGCCTTCCTCTCGGAACGGAACGGCTTCGCTCCGGCCGTAGATCTCCGAGGTGGACGCGAGCAGGACGCGTGCGCCGGCCCGGTGGGCGGAGGCGAGGACGTTCTCGGTCCCGCGCACGTTGGTGAGCACCGACTCAAGCGGCCGCTCGACGATGTGACGGACCCCCACCGCGGCGGCGAGATGGAAGACGAGCGGATGCGATGAGACGAGGCGGTCGACGATCTCGGCGTCGAGCACGTCCCCGCGCACCGTGCGGAGGCGCGCCTCGCCGGCGTGCTGCGACAGGTTGCGTTCGCTCCCCGTGCTGAAGTCGTCGAGGACGGTCACCTCGTCGCCGCGCTCGACGAGGCGGTCGACGATGTGCGACCCGATGTAGCCCGCTCCGCCGGTGACGAGGACGCGGCGCCCGGACGCCGCCGCCTTCCCGCTCACGCGGCGGTCGCCGCGGCGTGCACGTCGACCATCTCGCGGTGCCACAGCTCCAGCATGAGCAGCGACCAGACGCGGTGCGTGTGGTCGGCGGCGCCGGTGGCGTGCTCGCGGAGGAGCCGCTCGACGCGTTCGCCGCGGAAGTAGCCCCGTTGCCGCGCGGCCGTCGAGAGGATGACGTCGCGCGCGTAGGCTCCGAGGTCCCCTCGGAACCACGCTCCGATCGGCACGCCGAACCCTTGCTTGGCCCGCCCGAGGTTCTCCGCGGGGATCAGGCCCGCGAGCGCTCTCCGCAGGATGCGCTTGCCGCGGAGCCCGCGGACCTTGAGCGCCGCGGGCAGCCGGATCCCGAACTCGACGACCGCCGTGTCGAGGAACGGGCTGCGCAGCTCGAGCGAGGTCGCCATCGAGGCGATGTCGGCCTTCACGAGGAGGTCATCCGGCAGGTACGTCCGGCGATCGAGCTCGGACGCCGCAGAGACCGGGTCCAGCGCGCGGAACAGCTCGGCGTTCGCCGCTTCGGCGTCGTCGGCGTGCGCGGTCGACCGCTCGAACGCGGGATCGAGGAGGTCGAGCAGCTGAGCGCGGTCGAAGATGCCGACTAGCGTCGTGTACCGCTCGTGCGGCGGCAGGCCGAGCGCGCGCGCGAAGCGGAGCGCGCGCGAC
>VGOU01000005.1 GCA_016875795.1 Chloroflexota bacterium
GACAGCATCCTGCCGAGCGGGTCGTTCGCGGGTGCACCCGAAGAGGCGCTCGACCGCGCTGCCGGCGCCTATCTCAACGGCCCCACGGCATGGGATCCATCACCGACGAACTGACGGACACGTGTACTAGCAGCGCAGCGCGAGCACGGGGACGCGCATCTCGTCGGGGGTCATGCCGCCGTGCGCGCCGCGGTGCTGGACCGTCTGGCCGTCGACCCGAACGAGCGACGCGGCGCGCGGACCGCGCAGCATGGCGCACAGCTCGCCCACCCTGCGGCGCGCGGCGCTCGCGTCGCCGACGCCGAAGAGGCCCGCGGCGATCGCCTCCTCGCGGTCGAAGAAGGTGAACGCGCCCGGCCAGCGCGCCTCGATGCGGGCGCGCACCGCGTCCGGGCGGTCCGTGTGCAGGAACGCGAGCCGCGGCTCGCCGGCGATCGGGTGCGTGAGCAGCGCGCGCAGCTCGGCGTCGCCCTCGAGGTCGATGAGGTGCGCCGGGTCGACCTCGGCGTGGCCGTGGTCGGCCGTGACGAGGACGAGCGTGTCGCCGCGGCCGCGGCCGGTGAGCCCGTGCTCGAGCGCGCGGTCGAAGAGCGCGGCCTCGAGCCCGTGCTCCGCGCTCCGCGGGCCGTACCAGTGCGCGGCGGTGTCGATGCCCGCCCAATACGCGTACACGTAGGCGAGCGCGTCGCCCCACGGCCGCATCTCGAGGGCCTGGCGCAGGCGGACGCCGAGCGTGCTCGGAAGGAGGTACCCCTGGAACGCCGCTTCCGCCGCGTGCATCCGCGTCATCGCCTCGTTCCGGAAGACCTCGGGCTCGATGACGTAGGTGCGCGCGCCGGCGGCGGCGAGCCGCGCGTGGATCGACCGGACGAGCCGGAAGCGCGTGGGATCGACGGCGGGATCGCCGAAGTACGAGCCGCGGCGATGCTTCGCCGGCCCCCAGCGCAGCATCTGCGTCAGCTCACCGAACTCCTCGAGCCAGCAGAAGTACGCGAGGTTGCCGTGCTCCTGTGGTGTGCGCCCCGTGTTCAGCGTCGTGATCGCCGCGGTCGTGGTGCTCGGGAAGACGGATGTCACCTCAAGGAGCTGCGCCCCGTCCCGCGCGCGGGCGCGCGAGACGAGGGATGACAGGAAGGGCGTGGTGCCGTGCGCGCACAGCCGCTCGAGCTGGCCCCAGCCGAGGCCGTCGGCGAGGACGAGCACGACCTGCCGGACGCCGTCGGCGAGCGCGGGGTCGAGGTCCGCGAGCGGCGGCAGGTCGCCCTCCTCACTCGCACCGAGCGCGGCGAGGACCGTCGCGGGGACGTTCGCCAGACCGTGGCCGCCGTGGTCGGGCGGCATCCAGCCGTCCGCGGCGAGGCGATCGCGCAGACCACCCACGCCGCGAGTGTGGCCGGAAGCGGTTCAGGCCGCTCGGCGCTGCGGGCGCTCTTCGGGGGTGAGCGCGCGGACCATGTCGCGCTGGCGCTCGAGCGCGATGCGCCGCGGCCGATGGATCCACGACACGAGCGCACCCGCGACCGCACCGATCGCGAGCGCCGCCTCGTTCGGGATCGCGGACCGCAGCACGACCGCGACGACCGACAGGACGAGTGTCGCTCCGACGACCGCGCCGCCGAGGACCTCGGGGAGCGGCCATCCCGAGTACGCGGCCTCGATGTCGTGCCCGCCGACGTGCCGTACGTCGCTCATGCCGCTTCGACCGTCCCTTCTTCGCGGACGCGCCGGGCGCCCGCTTCCTGGAGGATCCGCTGCGCCCGGGCGCGGTCGGCGTGGGGCACGCTGACGGAGGCGAGCCGGTCGCCCGCGTCCTCGGCGCGCTCATACGTCCCGGCACGGTCGCGCACGAACACGCGCGCGCGCCCGGCCAGCCGGCCGATCGCGGCTCCCGCGAGCGCGAAGAGCACGAAGCCCATCGCGAGCGCGACGCCGCTCTCCCGCATCTGCGGTCCGCCCATGGCGATGAGCGCTCCGTAGAAGACGGCCGCGGCGATCGGCCCGACGAGCGCGCCCTGCGGTGAGCGCGACCCGGGCAGCTCACGCGCGTGGCGGGGGTTGCCCGTGATGACCGCCACCTGGTCAGGGCCGTAGCCGGCGCCCTCGAGCATCCGCACCGCGACGCGTGCGGTGGGCTCGTCCGCGAGCTCGCCGATGACGTTGCTGTCGTCCACGCCGCCGGTACGCGCAGGATCCGTGCCGTCAGTGGCGGACGTGCCTGCCCTTCGCTCGAACGAGCTCCCGCTCGAGCGTCGCGGGGTCGCCGAGGGGCGCTGAACAGGCCGTGCCCACGCAGACGTACGCGCCGACGGCCGGGGGGAAGCCCAGCCGCTCGAGCCGCGCGCCGTCGGCGGGATCCACGCGGTGGAGCGACAGCGCCGGGTCGGTCGCCGCGCGGGCCACCGTCCAGAGCGCTCCCGCGCGCGCGTCCTCGCGCGGGCCGACGACGGAGATGACGAGCGGCTCGGTGAGCGCGCGCGCCACCGCGCCGGCGTACGCCGCGGCGAACTGGCCCCACCGGCGGTACTCGCCGGCGAACCCCTCGAGCGCGCGGACCGCGCTCTCGCGCCAGGTGCCGTCGCCGGTGAGCGCCGCGAGGCGGAGGAGCGCGTCGGCCGCGACGGCGCCGTCCTCGATCGCCTTCTCGCGCTTCGTCACGCGTCCGAGCTCTTCGCGCTCCGGCGGGGCGTCCCAGAACCCGCCGCGCTCCCGGTCCTCGAGGCGGTCACGGAGATGCTTCGCGAGCTCGACGGCGAAGTCGAGGCTGCTCGGATGCAGGCCGGTCTCATAGGAGTCGAGCACGGTCGTGAGGTACGCCGCGACATCCGTCAGGAGGTCGGCGACCTGCGGGCCCTTGCCCGCGTCGAAGTGGAAGACCGCGCGCGGGTCGCGACGGTGCAGGCGCGTCGCGATGGTGCGTCCGACGTCGTGGCCGCGCGCCTCGAGACGGGGGTCGCGGAGCGCTCGCGACGCGGCCTCGTACGCCGACGCGGCCAGCGCGTTCCAGCTCGTGTAGATGCGGCGGTCGACGAACGGCGTGTCGTGCTTCGCGCGCTCCGCCGCGTCGAGCGTGTAGTAGTGCTCGTCGGCGTCCTGCGAGCCGGCGAACGCCTTCGCCTCCTCCGTCCACAGCACCGCGTCCATCCAGCGGATGACGTCGCGCGCGATGCGGTCGTAGCCCGCGTCCGGGAGCAGGCGGAGCGCGTCGGCGTAGATCGCGAGCAGCTCGGCGTTGTCCTCGAGCATCTTCTCGTAGTGGGGGATCTGCCACTGCCGCGTCGTCGAGTACCGGAAGAAGCCGCCCTCGACGTGGTCGTACATCCCGCCGGCGGCCATCGAGCCGAGGGTCTTGTGGAGCATCGTCGCGACGTCGGGGTACGCGTAGCGCGCGAAGTCGTCGAGCAGGAAGCGCAGGAGCTTCGGCTGGGGGAACTTCGGCTCGCGTCCGAATCCGCCGTACTGCGGGTCGTATTGCCCGCGGATGAGCGAGCCGACCTGGTCGACGATGTCCCAGCTGAGCGCGCCACGTTCGTCCGCGGCCGCCCCTTCCTTCGATCGCGCCTCCGCGATCCGCTGCGCGAGCTCGTCCTTCTGATCCTTCCACAGGTCGGCGACCTCGCTCAGGTAGGAGCGCATGACCTGGGGTGGGACGTACGTGCCGCCGTGGAGGATCTCGCCGTCGGGGGTGAGGAAGGCCGTCGTCGGCCAGCCGCCCATGTTGTAGCGGCGGTTCACGTCCGGGCGCTGGTCGTTGTCGACGCGGACGGGGATGTAGCGCTCGTTCGTCATCCGGATGACCTCGGCGTCGCTGTACGAGGTCTCGTCCATCACATGGCACCAGTGGCACCAGACCGCGCTGATCGCCAGGAGGATCGGCCGGTCCTGCTCACGGGCCTCGCGGAACGCGTCGGGACCCCACTCGCGCCAGCGGATCTCGCGGGCCCGGTTCGGCCGCGGCGAGAAGTGGAACGGATCGTGCGTGGCCATGTCGTCAGGTAGCATCGTAGGAAGACACCCGCGCGGAGGTAGCGACTTGGCCATCGAGCAGCAGGCCCTCGTCAGCATGACGAGCAAGGCCTCGGACAAGCTGAGGGAGATCATCGAGAAGCAGGGCCGCCCCGACCTCGCCCTGCGGGTCTACGTCACCCCGGGCGGGTGCTCCGGCTTCTCGTACGGCATGACCTTCGCCGAGGGCACGGAGGAGGGCGATCAGGTCGTCGAGCAGCAGGGGGTGCGCATCGTCGTCGATCCGATGAGCGCCATGTACCTGAAGGGGTCGGAGATCGACTTCGTCGACGCCCTGATGGGCGGCGGCTTCGCGCTCCGCAACCCGAACGCGACGTCAACCTGCGGCTGCGGCCAGTCCTTCAAGACGGCCGACCAGCAGGGCACCGCGAAGGCCTGCAAGCACTAGCGCGACCGCGTCGTTCGTGCTGAAGGGCGCCGCGGAGACGCGGCGCCCTTCTTCTCCTCGAGGGTGACGTCCGCCGCGGTCGGCATCTCCACGGTGCTCGCGCTCGGCGGCGTGGCCCTCCCCGATGACGCGGCCTCGTACGCCGCCGGCACGAGGCCCGCGACGAAGCGCACGTCGTCGTCCGAGACGAGGTGGAGCCATCCGCTCTCGCGATCGAACGTGGGGCGGCCCTCGAACGAGGCGCGCTCCCGGTCACCGAGCCACGGCCGGACGCGCAGCACTCCCGCGCGCTCCTCGAACTGACCGAGCGCGCGTCCGTCGACGGGGAACGCGCGGCCGGACACGGTCCTCCGCTCCCGCACGTCGCTGCCCGCCGCGACGAACGCCTCGCGCAGCGTGTTCTCGATGGACACCAGGCCGGCTCGCTCCACCGCTGCCGAGGATAGCCTTGGCCCCGTGGCGAAAGTCATGTTGACCCTTCACGTGAACGGCGAACGCCACACCCTCGCGGCCGAGCCGCACCACACGCTCCTCGAGGTCCTGCGCGAGGAGATGGGCCTCACCGGGACGAAGCATGGCTGCGAGCTCGGCGAGTGCGGCGCGTGCACGGTGCTCGTGGACGGCGCCCCGATCCTCTCGTGCCTCACCCTCCCCATCGAGATCGGCGACCGCGAGGTCACGACGGTGGAGGGGCTCGCGAAGGGCCCCGATCTCGATCCGCTGCAGATCGCGTTCGCCGAGGAGGCCGCCGCGCAGTGCGGGTACTGCACGCCGGGGATGCTCCTGGCCGCGAAGGCGCTGCTCGAGCGGACGCCGCTGCCGTCGCGCGAGCAGATCGAGCACGCGATCAGCGGCAACCTCTGCCGCTGCACCGGCTACACGGCGATCTACGAGGCGATCGAGAAGGCCGCGAAGCGGGCGTGAGCGAACTCAGCGTCGTCGGGCGGCGGACCCCGAAGGTGAACGTGTGGGGACACCTCACCGGCACCGTGCGCTACGCGGACGACATCGCGCTCCCGCGAATGCTGTACGGGCGGCTCCTGCGGTCGACCCAGACGCATGCGCGGATCAGGCGCATCGACACGTCGCGCGCGCTCGCGCATCCCGGTGTCGTCGCCGTCTGCACCGGCGCGGACATGCCCGAGAAGATGGGGATCATGCCATCCACCCAGGACGAGACCGCGCTCGCCGTCGGCAAGGTGCGGTACGTCGGCGAGCCTGTCGCGGCGGTAGCGGCGGTCGACGAGGACACGGCCTACGAGGCCCTCGCCCTCATCGACGTCGAGTACGAGCCGCTCGAGCCGATCCTCACGATCGAGGACGCGCTCGCGCGCGAGGACGTGCGCGTCCACGAGGACTCCGGCCGCCCGGCGAACGTGTTCAAGGAGGTCCACCTCGAGTTCGGGGACGTCGACGGCGGATTCGCTCAGGCGGTCCACGTGGAGGACGGCTGGTACTTCTTCGAGGGGAACACGCACGCGCCGCTCGAGACGCACGCGAGCGTCGCCTCCTGCGACGGCGACGGGAAGCTCACGCTCTGGACGAGCACGCAGGTACCCCACTACCTGCACCGCGAGCTCGAGAAGGTCCTCGGCCTCGCGCGGTCGCGCATCCGCGTCATCGCCACTCCGAACGGGGGCGCGTTCGGCGGGAAGAGCGACCCCTTCGCACACGAGTTCGCGGCGTGCTGGCTCTCCATGCGCACGAAGCGCCCCGTGAAGTTCACGCTCGACCGCGAGGAGGTCTTCTACGCGCACCGCGGGCGGCACCCGGTCCTCATGCGGCTGCGCTGCGGCGTGCGGAAGGACGGCGAGCTCACGGCCGTGCACTTCCAGAGCTACCTCGACGGCGGCGCGTACGCGTCGTACGGCATCGCGACCACCTACTACACGGGCGCGCTCATGACCGTCACGTACCGGCTGCCCGCGTACAAGTTCGACGGCGTCCGCGTGTACACGAACAAGCCGCCGTGCGGGCCGAAGCGCGGCCACGGCACCACGCAGCCGCGCTACGCGTTCGAGTGCCACCTCGACAAGATCGCCGAGCGGCTCGGCCTCGACCCCATCGCGTACCGGCAGCGCATCCTGCAGCCGCCGAACAGCCGGACCGTCAACGGGCTGCGCATCACGTCGATGGGCCTCGGCGAGTGCCTCGAGCAGGTGAAGCGCGCGACGCGCTTCAGCGAGCGGCACGGTCGGCTGCCTCGCGGCAAGGGCGTCGGCGCCGCGGGGAGCGCGTACATCAGCGGCGCGGGCCTCCCCATCTACTGGAACGAGATGCCCCACTCCGGCGCGGCCGTGAAGATCGACCGCGGCGGCGGCGTCACCGTGTACTGCGGCACCGCGGAGATCGGCCAGGGCTCCGATCACGTCCTCGCGACCGTCACGGCCGAGCAGCTCGGCGTGCTCCCCGAGGACGTCCACGTCGTCTCGGGGGACACCTCGCTCGCGCCGGTCGACCTCGGCTCGTATTCGAGCCGCGTGACGTTCATGGCGGGCAACGCCGTGCGCGAAGCGGCCGGCCGCCTGCGCGCGCTCGTCGCGAGCGCGGCCGCGGAGAAGCTCGGCGTCCCGGCCGACCGGATCGCCCTCGCCCTCGGCCGCGTGTACGACCTCGCCGATCCGGCGAAGGCGATGTCGTTCGCGGAGGCCGCGGTCCTCGCCGAGGCGGCGAACGGGACGCTCGTCGCGGTCGGCTCGTACACGCCGCCGAAGGGGATCGGCGGCGACTTCAAGGGTGCGGGGGTCGGGCCGACACCCGCCTACTCGTACCAGGCCGCGGTCGCGGAGGTGAGCGTCGACCTCGACACGGGGGTCGTCACGGTGGACCGGATCACGAGCGCGCACGACTGCGGCCGCGCGCTCAACCCGCCGAGCGTCGAGGGGCAGATCGAAGGCTCCGCGTACATGGGATACGGCGAGGCCATCGGAGAGGAGCAGGTCTTCCGCGGAGGCCTCCACAAGAAGCCGTCGCTCCTGGACTACAAGCTCCCCACCTCGCTCGACACGCCCGAGATGCGCGCGATCGTCGTGGAGTCCATCGATGCCGAGGGGCCGTTCGGCGCGAAGGAGGCGGGCGAGGGGCCGCTCAACCCGATCATTCCGGCGATCGCGAACGCGGTCTACGACGCCATCGGTGTGCGCTTCGACGAGACGCCGATCACTCCGGCGAAGGTCCTCGACGCGCTGAGCCGGAACAGGGCGCGCGTCGGGCCCGATGGCCTCGCCTCGCTGAAGGACCCGAAGGCGGCGCTGCGCCGGCTGCAGGCGGCCCGCTGATGCTGCGCCTCCCGCGCTTCCGGATGGAGATCCCGGCGACCGCGCCCGAGGCCGCGGCCATGCTGCGCGCGCTCGGCGCGCACGAGGAGGACCCGGCCACGCTCGGGACGCCCCGGCTGCACGTCATGGCGGTGGCCGGCGGGACGGACGTCTATCCGAACATGAAGCGCCGCCAGTTCACGCCGGAGACGCTCGTGTCGCTGCGGCGCGCGCTGTCCGCGGAGATCGGCGTGAACGGCGAGGCGCGCATCGGCGGCGGCGCCACGCTCGCCGCGGTCGCGGAGCACCCCGGGCTGCGCGCGCGCTACCGCGCCCTCGCGATGGCCGCCGAGCTCGTGAGCACCCCGCAGCTCCGCAACATGGGCACGATCGGCGGGAACCTCTGCCTCGACACGCGCTGCAACTGGTACGACGAGTCGCTCTTCTGGCGCACCGCCGAGGGGTACTGCATGAAGACCCACCCGAGCGTCGTGTGCCGCGTCGCGACGTCGAGCCCGCGCTGCCTCGCGGTCGCGAGCGCGGACACCGTCCCCGCGCTCATCGCCCTCGGGGCGCAGGCGCGGGTGGTGAGCGAGGACGGCGAGCGCCTCGTACCGGTCGCCGACCTCTACCGGGACGATGGCATGCGCTATCTCGCGATCCGCGGGGACGAGATCGTCACCGCGGTGCTGCTCCCGAAGGCCGACGGCTGGCGCAGCACCTACCTGAAGCTCCGTGACCGCGGGTCGTTCGACTTCCCCATCGTCGGCCTCGCCGCCGCCGTGAAGTGGGACGGCGGCCGGGTCGCCGATGCCCGCGTGGCGCTGACGGCCGTGGCGTCGCGGCCCATCCTCGTCGAGGCCGCCGGCGCCGCGCTCGCCGGTACGGCCCTGGAGGAGGATGCTGTCGCCGCCGCCGCGGAGGCCTGCTTCAAGGCGGCGAGGCCGATGGACAACACGTCCGGGACGATCGCGCAGCGCAAGCGGACCGTCTCGGTCTTCGCGGGCAGGGCGCTCCGGGAGCTGCGGCAGGGGGATCCCTCGTAGCCGTGGATGTGTTTCCGTGTCAGATCGGCACGGAACCGTGCCAACTTGGCACGGAAACACATCGGGGGCTCGAGGGGAGATCCCGATGAAGCCCGTCGGCCTGGTGCCTGCCGCGGGGTTCGCGGAGCGGTTCGGGTCCGACAAGCTGCTCGTCAAGGTCGGTGAGCGGCCGATGATCGAGGCGACGGTCCGCTCCCTCCTCGAAGGGGGCGTGGAGAAGGTCGTCGTGGTGGTGCCTCCGCTGGCGGAGGACATCAAGAGCGCGCTCACCCCTGTCAAAGGTGTGACCCTCGTCGCGAACGACGCGCGGGAGCGCGGCATGTTCTCCTCCATCCAGGCCGGCGCGCGCGAGGCGGACGGCGACCCGATCCTCGTCCTCCCCGGCGACCAGCCGTGGGTGGAGCCCGCGACCGTCGCGGCGCTCCTCGCGCGCTACGCGGAGGCGGAGGCGATCGTCTCGCCGCGCTTCAACGGCAAGCGCGGCCATCCGGTCGTCATCCCGGGGAAGTACCGCGGCGAGATCGTGGACGCGAAGGAGGGCGCCACCCTCCACGACATCCTCAAGACGCACGCCGGCGAGAGGGTGGACATGGACGTCTACGATCGTGGCGTGGTCCGGGACGTCGACGTCCCTGGTGACCTGGGGGAGAAGGCGCCGTGAGAGAGGTCTACGGGAAGATGGCGCAGCTCGAGCGGGAAGGCCGCCGCTACGCGGTGTGCACAGTGGTCCGCACGAGCGGGTCCACGCCCCAGGTGGTCGGCGCGAAGATGGTCGTGGACGACCTCGGCCGCCTCACCGGCACGCTCGGCGGCGGGTGCGTCGAAGGAGACGCCTTCGACGAGGCGCGCCGCGTCATCGGCACGAGCGAGACCTCGCTGCGCGAGTACGAGCTCACCGAGGAGCTCGCCTGGGACACCGGCCTGGTGTGCGGCGGGACGATGTGGATCTGGATCGAGCCGGGCGAGCGCGCGCTGCGCGTGGGCGACCGCGAGCTGCTCGGTGACGTGCTGGCCGCGTCCACCGGCGGCCGGCCGGTCGCCCTCGCCACGCTCTTGCGGAAGAACGGCCGCGACTTCGAGCCCGCCGGCAAGCTGTTCGTCGAGACCGACGGGCGCGCCGGGGGATCCCTCGGCGACGGCTCCCTGGATGAGCGGGCGCGCGCCGCGGCCGCGGAGGCGCTGCGCCAGGGGACGGCGCGGACGGTGGCGCTGGACGAGGGACACGAGCTGCTCGTCGAGCCGGTCCTCGGCAAGCCACGGCTCGTCATCGTCGGCGGCGGCCACGTAGGGCTGTCGATCGCCCGGATGGCGTCGCTGCTCGACTACCAGGTGACGGTGATCGAGGACCGCGCGGATTTCGCCACGCGGGAGCGGTTCCCCGACGGCGTCGAGGTGATGCACGCGGACATGGTCCAGGCCCTCGAGACCATGTACGTCGGCTGGAACACCTTCATCGTGGTGGCCACGCGCGGCCACAAGCTCGACTCCCACGCGCTGCGCGCCGCCGCGAAGACGCAGGCGCGCTACGTCGGCCTCCTCGGCAGCAAGCGCAAGACCATCCTCATCGAGCGGATGCTGCGCGACGAGGGCATCTCCGAAGAGCGCCTGCGCCAGGTCCACGCGCCGATCGGGCTCGACCTCGGCGGCCGCACGCCCGCGGAGATCGCGCTGTCGATCCTCGCCGAGCTCTCCGCGGAGCGGTACGGCGGCAGCGGACGGCCGCTGCGTCTCTCGAGCGACCTCTACGAGCGCGCTGTCGCGAAGGAGAAGTAGATGCCGTTCAACCTCGGCGGTACGGAGCTCGTCTTCATCCTCGTCATCGTGCTCATCGTGTTCGGCGCCGGGCGGCTGCCGGACGTCCTCGGCCAGCTCGGTCGCGGCGTGCGGACCTTCCGGCGGGAGATCGCCCCGGAGAAGACCTCCGACGGAGTGACCGACAGCACCAAGCGGGCGTGATCGGACGCGCGGCCTTCCGCTGGCCGCGCCAACTCCGACCCGGCCGATCGGGATTTCCGTAGCACGGAATGGGTCGAACGGCCGACGAGCGTAGGCCCTTCCCCTGCCCAGACGGGTGGAATATCTTCCCGGCATTCCTCGCGAGAGCATCGAGCATGTGGAGGAGGAACTGCGCATGGAAGGAACACCGGTGTCTGCGACCTCGAGCGACCCGACCAGTGCCGACGGTCCGCCCAACGATGGGCTGAAGGTCACGAGACGAAGCTTCCTCATTGGTGCAGGTGCCGGCGCAGCCGGTGCGGCCGTGCTGGGCGGAGCCGCGGTCGTCGCGACGAGAGCGCAATCCCCGCAGGTGACGACCACGACGACGACCAGTCCGGCGCTCGGGCCGCTGCCGGCCACGATGCGACGCGTCTCGCTCGACGTCGATGGGGTGCAGCACACCGTCCTGGTCGACAACCGCGAGAGCCTCTGGGAGACGATGAACTTCCAGCTCGGACTGCATAACTCCAACCTCGGCTGCGACCGCGCGGAGTGCGGCGCGTGCGCCGTGCTCGTCGACGGCAAGGCCGTGAACGGCTGCACCGTCCTCAGCGCTCGGCTCGGCCGCGGACAGAAGATCACCACCGTCGCGGGCCTCGCGACCGGAACCGGCGTCGCCGGGCTGCACCCGGTCCAGCGCGCCTACTGGCTCGACGGCGGGTTCCAGTGCGGCATCTGCACGCGCGGCTTCATCATGTCCACCGTCGCGCTCCTGAGGGCCGTGCCGAAGCCGACGACCGCGCAGATCAAGGATGGCCTCGCCGGCAACATCTGCCGCTGCGGCGAGTACGCCAAGGTCTTCAAGGCCGTCAACACCGCCGGCGCGGAGATGCGCGGCGAGAAGGTCACCTACCTTGCGAAGCCCGTCACCGTCCTGGCGACGCCGCCCGCAGCGGCCCCGCCGACCATCGCCGGGACGAGCAAGACGTTCGACTTCGCGACGCCGCTCTCGACGATCGAGGAGTTCGACCCCTTCGCCGAGGAACTCCGCAAGGTGAGCGGCATCCTCGGCGTCAGTGGCAACGAGCGGAGCGTCACCATCCGGTGGGACCCGGCGCGGTTCACCGAGGCGCAGCTGCGCGACGTCCTCGCCGGCCTGCGTCGCGCGGTGAAGTAGCGGGGAAGGGAGAAAGACGATGGCACGAATAGAAGCGATCCGCGTCGCGCAGGATGCGTCCTACGCGGCCAGCCTGAGCGATGCCGACTGGCGCGAGCTGGCTCTCGACGCCGAGTGGCAGCAGCTCGTCGCCGAGCAGGCCGAGGCCGTGGCCGTGGTCATCGCGACGCATGGGCACAAGCTCCCAGGCGGTGTGACCTCGAACGGCGACGCCTCGCCGGCGGCGCAGGTCCCGGCGGGCCCGTTCAAGGTCATCGGCCAGCCCTTCGCGCGCATGCAGGGGCTCGGTGTCGTCACGGACCAGGGCAACTTCACCCAGAACATGCGCATCCCGGGGATGCTCTACATGCGCACGCTGCGCAGCAAATATCCCCACGCCAAGATCAAGAAGGTCGATACCTCGAAGGCGGAGAAGTTCCCAGGCGTCCGAGCGATCATCCACCGCGGGAACCTCCCGGCGGAGTACAAGGACGTCGTCATCGGCGCGCAGAACCCGACCCGATACCTGTTCAACGAGGAGGTCTTCGAGGTCGGCTCTCCCATCGCCGTCATCGCGGCGGACAGCGAGCACATCGCCGACGAGGCGATGCGCCTGATCGACGTCCAGTACGAGGTGCTCGCCGCGGTGTTCGACATGATGGAGGCGATGAAGCCCTCCACGCCGAAGCAGTGGGCGGGCCAGCAGCTCGACGGGACGACGATCGCGGTCGCGAGCCCGCTGGTGCGCGGGACGGGGGCCAACTCGACGGCCGACGTCGTCGTCGAGGTCCTGGCCAAGAGCTCGATCGAGCAGCACGTCGCGCTCGAGCTCACGAACTCGCTGTCCTATTGGGACCACGACAAGCTGAACATGACGCACACGACGCAGTGGGCGCACGGCCTCCGGTCGGGGCTGTCGAACGTCCTCAAGATCCCGCAGAACAAGGTGCGGGCGGTCCAGACCGGCTACATGGGCTCCGGCTACGGCTACCGGACCGGCGCCGACCTCTCGGAGTACCACGCGGCCATCCTGGCGAAGGTCACGGGGCGCCCGATCAAGAACAACTACACCCGCTACGAGGACTTCGTCACGCGCGGCCACCGGCCCGAGTTCCGGAACGAGATGAAGCTCGGGGTGAACCGCGACGGGAAGATCCAGTTCGGCCACTTCAAGGTCTTCGCCAACGTCGGCGCGCAGCGCGCCGGCGCCGCGAACGGCGCCTGGTACACCATGCAGAACCTCTACGCGATCCCGAACCTGCGCCTCGAGGCAGTGGACATCATGACCAACAGCTACAAGTCCGGCCCGAAGCGCTGCGTGAGCCACCCCAACGGGACGCTCGCCCTCGAGACGACGATGGACAAGGCGGCGTACGCCATCGGCATGGACCCGGTCGAGTTCCGCCTCCGGAACCTCAACGAGGTCGGGCATCCCGACTCGAAGCTTCCCTTCAGCAACCCCGGCATCCGCGACACCATCACCTCGGTGCGCGACAAGATCAACTGGAAGTCGAGTTGGCACGCCCCGCGGGCCAAGGAGGTCCGGCCAGGCGTGTTCCACGGGATCGGGTTCGCCGCCCACGCCTGCAGCCACGGCGGTGGCGGTAACCCGAGCACGGGCCAGGTGATCGTGAACACCGACGGGACCGTCCAGGTCGTCTCGGCGGTCAACGACCTCGGCTGCGGCCAGCGGACCCTGCTGATGATGGTCGCGGCCGAGGCGCTCGGCGTCCCGATCACCTCGGTGACCACCACGCCGTACGTCGACACCGAGAACACCACCGACACCAGCGGCACGTTCGGCAGCATCCAGACGAACCAAGGCGGCCGCGGGGCGTACGAGGCGGCCATCGCCGCTCGCGCCCAGGTGCTCGAATGGGGCGTCAGGAAGTTCGTCACAGACGCCGCCGCGAAGAAACCGCCGGAGACCCTGCGGCTGACCGTAAAAGACGTCGACCTCCAGGACGGCTTCGTGTTCCAGAAGGCCGACCCCTCCAAGCGGCTCCGGATCGACGCAGTCATGACCTTCCGCGGCCGGGCGATCGTCGGCGTGGCCGAGTACGTCCAGCCGACCACGTGGGAGCGCCCCGCCTGGGCGGCGCACGCCGCCGAGGTGGAGGTCGACACCGTCACCGGCGAGATCAAGGTCACGCGCTACGTCGCGGCCCACGACGTCGGCCGCTCGCTCAACCCGTTCGCGCTCGAGCAGCAGATCGAGGGTGGCGTGGTGATGGCCCTGGGGGCCGCTCTCCTCGAGGAGATGCTGGTGGACAAGGCGACGGGCCTCCCGCTGAACGCGAACCTGCTCGACTACAAGCCCCTGAGCATCAAGGACGCGCCGACGCCCGAAGTGATCCTCATCGAGCACCCGAAGGCCTACGGCACCTTCGGCGCGCACGGCATCGGCGAGCCACCCATCGCCCTCGGGCCGGCCGTCGTCGCCAACGCCGTCTATAGCGCCATCGGCAAGTGGGTCACCGAGATGCCAGTGAGCCGCGAGAAGATCCTCGCGGCGCTGAAGTAGGAGGACGGCCATGAGAGGTTTCGAGCTCTACGACGCCGGCACCGTCCAAGAGGCCGTCGCCCTGCTGCGCAAGTTCGCCGACCGCCCGCCGGGAGCGGTGAAGGTCGTCGGCGGCGGCAGTGACCTGGTCGGCGGGATCATGAAGGACTGGGTGGCCGGGAAGGGCATGCCCATCCCCGAGGTACTGATCGACATCACGACCATCAAGGAGCTGTCCGGCATCCGCATGGCGGCCGACGGCGCCACCATCGGAGCGGCCACCACGCTCACCGAAATCGTCGACTCCAAGGACATGAACGAGAAGCTCCCGCTCCTCGCGAAGTCCGCGGAGAGCATCGCGTCGCCGCTCATCCGCAACTTCGGCACGGTGGGCGGCAACATCAACCAGCGGCCGCGCTGCTGGTTCTTCCGCGGCGAGGACTTCAACTGCTACAAGAAGGGTGGCGACTTCTGCTACGCCGTCACCGGTGACAACCGCTACCACGCGATCATCGGCGGCGAGCTCTGCTACATCGTCCACCCCTCCGACACCGCGACCGCGCTCCTCGCGCTCAACGCGAAGGCCAAGATCGCCGGCGTCGCGGGAGACCGCGAGGTCGCGTTCGACAGCTACTTCATCGGGCCGCGCGAGGACGTCCTCCGCGAGACCGTCCTGAAGAAGGACGAGTTCATGACCCACGTCACCGTTCCCACGATGCCCGCGGGCGCGAAGTGGGGCTGGACGAAGCTCAAGGACCGCGAGGTCTACGACTTCGCCGTGGTCTCCGTCGCCACGTGGTTCACCGTCGAGAACGGGCAGTGGAAGGACGGCCGCATCGCGCTCGGCGGCGTCGCCCCGGTGCCCTACCGCGCGAAGGTCGTCGAGGACGCCCTCAAGGGCAAGGACATCAAGGCGACCGCGAAGCAGGCGTCGGCGGCGATCCGTACGGTCTCGCGGCCGATGAGCATGAACGCGTTCAAGGTCGATCTGGCGGCCGGTCTCATCGAGCGCACGATCCTGGAGGCGCTCGGGGGCAAGTAGACGCTCATCACCCGCGAGGCGTGAGGCGGCGGCCGGATGGCCGCCGCCTCACGCTGTCAGTCGAAGGGACGTTCCCGCCGCCGGAGCGCCAGGTCCGTGTTCCGAACGACGTCGATGCCGCTCTGCGCCCAGCGTACGAGCCCAGGGACGCCGGCGACGTATCCCGCCGCGGAATGCAGCCACGATCCTCCCTCGTCTTCGGTGATCAGCCCGCCGGCCGCCTGGAGGACGATCCCCGCGGCCGCGACGTCCCACGGCTTGGCGTCGAGGGTCCAGTAGACGTGCAGCCTGCCGCAGGCGACGTAGCAAATGCCCAGCGCCGGGGAGCCCATGATCGTCTGCGACATGACCTCCGATGTGTAGTGCGCGAACACGCGGAGCGCCAGGTCCCGCTGCGGCCCGCTGTGCGGGAGGTCGGTGCCGATCCAGGCCTGCTCCCAGAATTCCGGCGCTTCCGAGGTCGATCGGACGTTGATGGCGCGGCCGTTCAGCGTGGCCGGTCCTCCGCCCAGGGTGGCGGCGAACAGCTCGTCGCGCACGGGGTCGTACACGACGCCGACCCTGAGCAGGCCGCCGACGCGCAGCGCGATCGACACGGCGAAGAAGGGGATGCCCTGGACGAAGTTCAGGCTGCCGCAGATGGGGTCCACGATCCAGAGCCGCTCGGCGGCGACGTCGAGCGGTTCGTCCTCCGGCCCCTCCTCGACGAGGATCGCGTCGCCGGGGCACTCCTGCCGCAGGATCGAGACGACCGCCTCCTGTACCTCCAGGGACGATCCCGACGTGACGTCGCGGTGGCCCTTCCACGTCAGGTAACCGGGCTCGCCGAGCCGCGCCAGGGCGAGCCGTCCACCCCGGAACGCGGCGCGGGTCGCGATCTCCTGGGCCGCCGCGTCATCCAAAGGAATCGACTCCCTCCCGGTCCAATCATAGGTGGCATGCGTCGTCCGGCTGTGCCATGGCGCACACGGCGGGCAGCAGGGTCCGGCTCGATCCCGTCATGGGTGACGTGAGAACGTTTGCCGTCGGCACCGGTCGCCGCGCCGACGCGGCGCGCCGAGGACATGAACGTCGACCCGTGGGAGGACCCCGCCTACGGCACGCCACGGCCGCTGGCAAGGCCGTCACCATCGGCGCGAGGGCGACCACGGCATCGGAGTGCTCCGCGCGGATGGCCGAGCCGTCGGGACGTCTCACGCCAGCCAGCCTCCTCGCGAAGTACGCCGACGGCAGCGGTAACGCGTCGTGGCCGTGGACCGTCCCGGCGGACGCCGCGCGCGGTCCATGGACGGTCGAGGTCGGCTGCGGCACGCCGAGCGGGCTGAGGGCGTCCGCGCGCGCGGCTCACGGTCCGCTGAGCGGTCGCGCCCCTGCAGGCGGACGGAGGACCCCGAGGCACCGTGGCACTTGCCTTTCGGGCACGGCTCCCGACACTTACGTCCCGATGAGCGCTTCCATGGGGGACGGAGCCGGGGCCGCGCCGGCGGACGGGGGCGAGGGTGGCGCGCGCCTCGTACGGACGATCGTCTGCGCGTACGCGCGGGACGCGTTGCCGGTGGCCTGGGTCCAGGTCTTCCGGCGCTTCGAGCACACGTTCACGCGCGCCGGGCTCGATGTGCGCGTCCGGCTCCATCCGATCGACGACCTGCCTGAGACCTACGAGGTTCTGGTGATCCCGCCCGACCTCCGGCTGCGTTCGCTCCTCACGCCGCGGGGCGCGAAGGTGATCGTCACCACCCGCGAGAACGCCGCCGCCGCGGCGACCGATCTGCTCGCGGAGGTCCAGGAAGGCTCGAAGCTCCGCGCGGAGCCGCGCCGGGCGGACGCTCCACGCATCGTCACGCGGCGCGGCTACGAGGAGCTGTGACCGAGCGTACGCGGGAGCGGCTCCGCCGCGTCCAGACGCAGATCAAGACGTTCCGCGAGCTGCACTCGCAGGAGCTGCAGATCATCCTCGACGAGCTGGCGGACATCGCGGCCTCGGCCGGCGCGCGCGCGCCCGCGGGTGACGCGTCGGCGTCGCCGAAGCGCGCGAAGTGGCTCGCCGAGGAGCAGGGGCGCCAGCAGCTGTCGCGCCGCGAGCTCTTCCGCGGACGTGAGCGCGAGGCCCCCGAGGGGTCCTAGCGGGCGCGCCTCGCGCGGACGAAGAGCTCCACGCCGATCCCGACGAGCGCGACCGCGACGAGGCCGAGCACGTAGGGCGTCGACTCGCCGAAGGGGGAGCTGTCGCGGCGCTGCGCCTTGACCTCGATGTGGCCGCCGGCCTGGGGCGACGCGCCCGCGCGCACGACCCGCTCCGCGAGCGCCTGCTTGCCCTCGGCGTCGAGCGTGACGGCGTAGATCTCGAAGTTGCCGGTGCGCGGTGACGCGAAGAGGAGCTGCTGCGCGTCCCGGCTGATCTCGAAGGGTCCCTGGGCCCGTACGCCCTGGACGAGCGGCGTCCGCGCCGAGTTCGGCTGATCGGGCTGGAGCCAGAGGTCCGTCCAGCTCTGGTCGAGGGTGATGTATTCCGACACGTACACGATGCGGCCGTCGGCGAGGTACGTCGGGAAGTGGGCGCGCTCGTCGTCGGGCGAGATCGCCTGCGGCACCGCGCCCGCGGTCGGCGCGAGGACGAGGACCTTCGAGTGGTCCCCCGACGAGATCGCGAGCCGGTCGCCGCGCGGCGACCACGACGCGGCGTGGCACGCGAACGTGCACTGCTGGCGCTGCTCGCTCGCGAGCTCCTTCGTGATCTGCGTGACCTCGGACCCGTCGCGTTTCACCGTCCACACGTCGGTCACGCCGTTCCGGTACAGGTAGAAGGCGATGCGGGAGCCGTCGGGGCTGAAGCTCGGGAAGCTCGCGATCCCGCCGAGCCGCGTGAGCTGCGTGCGCTGCCCGTTCCCGGCGTCGATCAGCCAGATCTCACGCTTGCCCTCGGACCCGGAGTCGACCGCGATCGTGCGTGCGTCGGGGCTCCACGACGGGTGCCGGTCGTCGTTCTCACCGGAGGTGACGCGCTTCGCGTTGCTTCCGTCGGCGTCAATGACCCAGATCCGGTAGCGGCCGTCGCCCTCGTTGCGCTGGAAGGCGATGCGCTTGGCGTCGGGGCTGAGCGCGGGCCGCAGGCTCGCCTGCTGCGCCGTGGTGAGCTGGCGGATCGGCGTGGCGGCGAGGACCGTCAGACCCGCGTACAGGGTGACAGCGCTGAGGACCAGAACGAGCCTGACCAGCGCCAGCGCGGACATCACCACTCCTACCCCGCCGTACGGCTCTTGAACATGACCACGAACTGCCGAAGCACGAGGAGCGCCAGCATCAGCGTACCGAGACCGCCTAGCACCAGGGCCAGCTGCGCCAGGATGCCCTCCTTGATGGCCGTCTGGGCCATGAAGGCGCTCGTGACCATCCAGTAGGCGATCACGAGGCTCGCCAGGGCCCACAGGGCCGCCAGGACGCCCACCGCGACCTTCCGGTCGAGCTCCAGGGTGAGCCGCAGCTGGTCGAGCACCTTCAGCGCGAGGATGACCATCGCGGCCACGTGGAGCGTCGACGCCATGAAGAGGACCGGGCCGGGGATGGGGTACAGGTAGCGCAGCGCCTTGACCAGGCCGGTGACGGTGATGAGGCCCAGGCCGATCGCCCACCAGGGGTACGACACGAGGATCTCGTAGAACGTGTAGCGGCCGCGCGGCGGCGCCGGGGCCTTCATGTCGATACCGAGGGGACCCGCGAGCGGCCGGACGAGGAACGGCGGGAGCTCGCCGGCGAGGCCGCGCAGGTACCGGCGGAGCTGGCCGCGCGGCACGAGGAACGAGCGATCGGCGTCGCGCCACACGTTCACCGCGAGGGCGGTTACCGCGAAGAGGATGAGGACCGCGGCGATGTAGTGGACCCGGTAGACGACGTGCAGCGGGAACGGCGGCTTGTGGTCGAGCAGGCCCCCGAGGTACTCGTACGTGCCCGTCGGGATGCCGAGGAGCAGACCGACGCCGAGCAGCGCGAGGGCCACGGGCCGGCCGGCGCGGACCATACCGAAGGCGATGCCCGACGCGAGCGCGAAGGGCGCGACGCGCGCGAGGATCACGTTGTCGGCGAGCCCGGCGCTCCAGGGCTGCACGCCGGATGCGGCCTGTGTGAACGCGAGGAGGGCGGCCCCGCCGAGCGTGGCGAGGCCGATGGCCGCAAGGGCGTACGCGATCACGCCTTGCCCTTGGCCGGGCTGCCCTCGAACGTCTGGAAGGCGCGGAGCTTGCCCCACGTCGCGGGATCCGCCTTCGGGGCGTCGAGGCAGAGCACGTCGCTCTTGATGATCCCCTGGCGGATGCGCACGTTCACGGGGCACCGCTCCACGCACGCGGGACCGCCCTCGCGCCAGTAGCAGAGATCGCACTTCGCGAAGGTGTCCTTCTTCGGGTCGTACGTGATCCGGCTCGTCTGCTCGAAGACGATGCGGCTCGTCGCCTGCGACTCCGGGCTGATCGGGAACGGGCAGGCATCGTTGCAGCGGCCGCAGCTGACGCACGTCTCCTCGCGGATGATCCGCGCGCCCGTCTTCGGCTCGACCTGCAGCGCGTCGACCGGGCACACGTAGAGGCACTCCGCGGTCGGGCACTGCAGGCACGGCTCCTGGTGGAAGGACCCGCGGTCGGGGTACGCCTGCTGGATGACCGGCGCGACCTTCACGCTCGGGTCGTTGAAGATGCGGATCCGCGGGACGTCGGAGAGGCCCTCGGCCTTGTGCACCTGGGAGCAGATGACCTCGCAGGTGAGGCAGCCGATGCAGAGCGTCGGGTCGGGGAAGATGACGCCCTGCGCGAGCTTCGTCTCGGGCGCCTTGTGGCCGCTCGCGACGCCGAGGCCGCCGATCGCCTCCAGGGCGATGAATGCGACGACGGGAGCGGCCGTCTTGAACAGATCCCGGCGGGAGACCTCGGGCGCGGCCTCGGTCTCCTTCCCGTCGTCGCTCACGCACGGTCAGCCTGCCGCGTCGCGGCGGACGGGTCAAGCGTGTCCCGGAAGGCGGAAAGGCCGCCGCGGGCCTGCCGGAGCGGCGGACGCCCTCGAGCTCGGCTGGTCGGTCTTCCCGGAGGACCGCCGCCTGGGCTACGCGACGGAGACCGCGACCGCGCTCATGGACCGGGCCAGGCGCACGTACGGCATCACCCGCTTCATCTCGGCGACGACGCCGGACGACGCCGCGTCGCTGCGCGTCCACGAGAAGCTCGGCTTCGTCCGGACCGGCGAGGTCGTGGACGGCGAGCTCATCTTCGAGCTGCGGCGGGCCGCTCCCTAGCCGCGCTCGCCGATCTCGTTCACGTCCTGCGGGCGCGGGGGCTCGTTCTCGGTCCGGTCCGACGCGGCGGCCGGCGACCCCGGCGCTCCGCGGTGATCCCTCGGCCCGCTCTTCGTCGCGCTCGCGCTCGAGTTCCTCTGACTTCTTCATGGCGCGCACCCGCGCAGGCCCCGTGCCAGCGGCGATCAGCGCGTCGTGCGCGGGTCGAGCGCGTCGCGGAGGCCGCCGCCGACGAAGTTGATGGACATGATCGTGATGAGGAAGAAGAGGCCGGGGAAGACCGCGAGCCAGGGAGCGCTGTACATCTCGCTCTGCGCGTTCCGCAGCATGCTCCCCCACGTCGCGGTCGGCGGTTGGACGCCGTGGCCGAGGCACGAGAGCGTGGACCCGACGAGGATCGCGCCCGCGACGCCGAGCGTCGCCGCGACGATCACCGGCCGAGGGCGTTCGGGAGCAGGAACGTCGTCTTGAAGATCGCGCCGACGAGGAGGAGGACGAGGAGACGGGGCAGCGTGAACATCAGGTCGGTGAACCGCATGATCACGTCGCCCACCGCGCGGCCGTAGTGGCCGGTGAGAGCGCCGAGGAGCGTGCCGAGCGCGACCGACACGGCCGTCGCCATGAGGCCGACCTGCAGGCTGACGCGGCCGCCGCGCATGAGCCGGCTGAGCTGGTCGCGGCCGATCTGGTCCGTGCCGAGGGGGTGCTCGAGGCTCGGTCCCTGCCGGATCGAGCTCACGTCGGGCTCGTTCGGGTCGTAGGGCGCGGCGACGTCGTCGCGGAGCTTGTTGCCGGCCACGCCGCGGACCGCGAGCGTCAGCTTCTTGCCGCCCTTCTCACGGACGCCGTCGGCGCCGGCCTTCCAGCCGGCCTCCTCGAGGAGCGCCTGCGCGCGGTCGGGGCCGGAGTGCGCCCGGGGGTTGCCCTTCGGGTACTCGCCCGTCGCGACGGACGTCTTGCCGAAGAGGACCTTGTCGACGAGCTCCTGCTTGTTGATCCCGAGCTCGAGCGCCCGGCGGGCCTTCTTGTCCGATAGCGCGACGTGTTGCTTCGTGCCCGTCGGGTCGCCGGGCTCGGAGTTGTTCAGGAGGGACCGGTCCGATTTGATCCCGGCGATGGAGAACACCTTGTAGCCGCTCACCTTCTCGACCTCGGGGATGCCGCTCTCGGCGAGGCCGACGGCCACCTCCGTGAAGTCGTCCTTCACGGTGGAGGTCTCGAGGTCGCGCATCGTCGCCTTCCCGATGGTCGTGTCCGGCGAGAGGATGACGTCGTAGCTGAACTTCACGTCGTGGGCCGTGAACGGCATGCCGTCGGCCCACTTCACGTCCCGCTTCAGCTTCACGGTGACGGTCTTCCCGTCCGCCGAGACGCCGCCGTTCTGAGGCGTCGGCGCCTCCGCCGCGAGGTCGGGCTCGAGGTCGCCCTTCTCGCTCGGGACCCATGGGCCGGTAGACGGCCTGCATCACCGTATTCGCGACGCGCAGCCCGCCGCCGAACAGCGGGTTGAGCGTGTCGGGCTCCTGGTTCGTGGTGATGCGGACCGTGCCGCCCTGCTTGGCGGTCGGCGCGGCCGTGGCCGCGGCGGCGGGCGATCCCGGCGCGGGCGAGCCTCCGCGGGCGTCGAGGGTGCGCAGGCGGCGAGGACGAGAGCGAGCGCGGCGACGAGAGCGAGCGATCTCATCTCGTTCCTCCTCGGTGAGAGGCTGGATCGTGTACCTCAAGATCGGGGCCGAGCAGTCGTTTAACGTCGTGAGCGGTGAGGGAAGGCGCACGGACGTTCGGCGAGCTCCTCGAGCGGTACGAGCGCGAGATCTTCGCGTACGCGCTGCGCCTTACGGGCTCGCGCCCGGACGCTGAGGACCTCTACCAGGACACGTTCCTCGCCGCGTTCCGGGCGTGGCCGCCGCCGCGCCGCGACAACGAGCGCGCGTGGCTCTACCGGATCGCGACGAACAAGCACATGGACGGCACGCGCAGGAGCAAGCGGCTCGTCTCGATGGCGGACCTGCGGCTCGCCGCCCCCGACCGCGACGGTGTCGCGGTCATGGACCTGGCGAACGCGGCGCGGGCGCGCGTGTCGGATGCGACGAGGAAGGTGAGGACCGCGCTGCGATGAGGGATCACGCCGTCGCCGAGATGCGCGAGCGCCTGCTCGCGCGCGCGAGGCGCGAGGGCCTCGCGGCCGTCGGACACGACGTCATCGACTCCCCCGTCGGGCACCTGTGGGTCGCCGTCGGCCCGAGGGGCGTCACGACGATCCACTTCGGGGCCGAGCCCGACGCGGGGGAGCTGCGCCGGCTCGTGCGGCTCTTCGGCCCGGGCATCGTCCCCGACCGACGCCGCACGGCACCCGTGGCGCGCGAGCTCGACCAGTACTTCGCCGGCCGGCGGCGCGCGTTCGACGTCGCCGTCGACCTGCGCGGCGTCACGCCCTTCCAGGAGCGCGTGCTGCGCGCGCTGACGCGGATCCCCTACGGCGGCCTCACCACGTACGCCGCGGTCGCGCACCGGGTCGGCAACGACCGCGCGTCGCGCGCCGCGGGCGCGGCCGTCGGGATGAACCCCGTCCCGATCGTCGTGCCGTGTCACCGCGTCGTCGCGAGCGACGGGACGCTCGGCGGATACGGCGGCGGGCTCGAGGCGAAGCGGTATCTCCTCGCGATCGAGCGGGCGGAGGTCCCGCCCGGAGGATGGCCGAAGCGGCGGTCCTGAGCGAGCATCGGGGCGTGAGGATGGCGGCCGTGGTCGCCGCGCTGGCGCTCACCGCCTGTCAGTCGCCGCCGCCGGACGCGCCGACACCGGCGTCCCCGTCCGCGACCGCGGCCATCGCGACGGCCACGCCCGTCCCGCCGCCCCGGGCGACGCCGTCCCCCACACCCACCGACTTCGTCGAGCCGCCGGGTGTTCGCGCGCGCCCGGCCGGCGCGCTGCCGGAGAGCTTCCGTTTCGTCGGGCTCGAGTGGGCCGGTCACACCCAGCTGTGGCTCGTCGACCTCGACCGCAGGCGGGCGCCGGTCGTGGTCGCGAGCTGGTACGGCCCGGCGTCCCCGGTCGGCGATCACAGCATCGCCGCCGACGGGAAGGCGGTCCTCATCTCGGCGAAGGGCGCGCGCGGCCGCGTCGCGCTGTACCTCCTGCGCACCGAGACCGGCACCGTCGTGACGCTCTTCGACGAGCCCGACGCGATCGTGATCTCGCCCCGCATCTCGCCGGACGGTCAGCGCTTCGCGTTCACGCGCATGCGGGACGGCGCGCCCTCCGATGACGGGATCTGGGCCGGATCGGTGACCGGAGGCGACTTGCGGCGGATCGTCGAGCAGCAGCCCGCGGCGAGCGTGCCGCGCATGTCGCTCGGCTGGTCCGCCGACTCTGTCTGGCTCGCCTTCATCACGTTCACGACGAGGAGCGAGATCGCGCTCGCGCACCGCGAGGGCGGACCGCAGGTGCCCGTCGGCGACGGCGACCACGTCTCGTTCCGGCGGAATCCGCCGGAGGTGCTCGTCGCGGCGAACGGACCGACGGCGAGCCGCATGTACACGTTCGACCTCACGACGAAGAGGATCGACGAGGTCGCGCGCGGGGACCGCCTGGCGTACGTCGATCCGCAGTGGCATCCGACGCTCGAGCGGTTCGCGTACGCGCAGGGCGGCACCGCGGGCGGCGCCGGGCAGATCGGCTTCGAGGTCTGGGTGCGGAACACGGACGGCACGGGGGCGTCGAGCGTCGACCTCGGCCGCCGCGTCCGCGCTCCGCGCTGGTCGCGCGACGGGACGATGCTGACGGCGGTCGGCGGCGGCGGCGGCTCCGTCGCGAGCGTCCTCGAGCTGCTCTCGGGCCGCAGCATCGCCGTGCTCTGCCTGCGGGGCGGAACGCCACCGGCGGACTGCGCCTAGCGGACGAGCCCTCGTTCGGCAGGCGCAGGGGTCACACGGCCGCGCGCCCGCCCGGCCGTTCCGCGAGCTCGTCGCGCCGCACCAGGCGGACGAGGATGACGACCGCCCGCAGTGCTAGGCGGCGAGGCCCGCGAGCGCGCGCCTGACGAGCTCCCTGGCGAGCGGGATCTTGTAGCCGTTGTCCTTCAGCGGCTGCGCGTCGCGCATGAGCATCTCCGCCGCCGCCTCCCCGAGACCGTCGCTGTACGGCTCGCCGTCGATCAGGCGTTCGGCCTCCTCCACACGCCACGGCACGGGCGCGATCCCGCCGAGCACGATCCGCACGTCGCGCAGCTTCCCGTCGCGCACCCGCGCGGCCGCGGCGACGGAGGCGAGCGCGAAGCTCCAAGCGTTGCGATCCATCGCCTTCACGTACGTCCCGCGGCGCTGGAGCGCCGCGTCCGGGATCGTCACGTGCGTGAGGATCTCGCCCGGACGGATGGTGTGCTCCTCGCGCCTGCGCAGCGCCGGGTCGGTGTACAGGTCCGCGAGCAGGGTGGTGCGCATCCGCGGACCCGCGAGCGTCACGCGCGCGTCGTAGGCGATGAGCGCCGGCGCGAGGTCGCTCGGGAACGCGCGCACGCAGCCGCCGTCGGTCCCGACCACCGAGTGGTGGACGTTCTCGCCTTCGGCGGCGAAGCAGCGCGTCCCTCCCTTCAGCCAGCACGGGAACGCCGCGTCGCGGAAGTACCAGCAGCGGTTGCGCTGAAGGAGGTTCCCGCCGACCGTCCCCATGGAGCGCAGCTGGAGCGTCGCCGCGTCGGCGAGCGCCTCGCGGACGATCGGCAGGTGCTTCGCGAGCGCCTCGCTCTCCTCGAGCTCGACGAGCGTCGTGAGCGCGCCGATCCGCAGGCCCGCGCCGCGCTCGCGGATGCACCCGCGGAGGCCCTCGATGCGCGTGAGGTCCACGAGCCGCTCGGGCACGGCGATGTGCGCCTTCCTCAGCCCGAGCAGGTCGGTCCCGCCGGCGATGGCCGCGCTCCCCTTCGCGAGCAGCCGCGAGGCCTCCGCGACGGACGCCGCGCGGACGTAGGCGAACGGCCTCACGCCCGCGCCGCCTCGAGCACGCGGCCCGGCGTGAGCGGGAGCGTGCGGATGCGGACGCCGAGCGCGTTCGCGACCGCGTTCGCGATGGCGGCTGCGGTCGGGATGATCGGCGGCTCGCCGAGGCCCTTCGCCCCCGTGCTGTTCGCCGCGGTGTCGGGGACGTCCACGAACCGCACGACGATGCGCGGCACGTCCTTCACCGTCGGCACCTTGTAGTCCTCGAGGTCCGCGTTCAGCACCCGGCCGGTGGCGCGGTCCACGGACCGCTCCTCCGAGAGCGCGTACCCGATCGCCTGTATGACGCCGCCCTCGACCTGCGACCGCGCGGTGAGGGGGTTCACGACGCGCCCGATGTCGTGGACGGCGACGATGCGCTCGACGACGACGCGCCCGGTCGCCGGATCGACCTCGACCTCGGCGAAGTGCGCGCCGAAGGTCTTCAGCACGAGATCCTCGGGGTTCGGCAGCCGCGACCCCTTCCCGATGACCGTGTAGTTCTGGAGGTCCTTCAGGATGTCGGCGATCGGCGTGCGCGCGCCCGCGCTCACGACGTGGCCGCGCTCGACGCGGAGCTCGCCCTTCCCCACCTCGAGCACGCCGGACGCGACGTCGAGGAGCTGCGCGCGTGCGTCGAGCGCCGCGAGGCGGATCGCCGGGGCGATCGAGGCGACCGTCAGCGACCCCGCGGAGATCGGCGCGTACGGCGAGTCGGTGTCGCCGATCTCGACGCGCACGTCGCCGACGTCGATCCCGAGCGCCTCCGCGCAGACCTGCGCGACGATGGTGCGCGTCCCCGTGCCGATGTCCTGCGTGCCGATCCGCACGACGGCGGTGCCGTCGGGGTTGATGTGGACGGTCGCGTACGCGGGCGGCGTGCCCCCGCCGCTCCAGATCTGGGAGGCCATGCCGAGCCCGCGCCGCAGTCCCGGCGCCGACCCGCGCAGGCCTTTCGGCTTGCGCCGCGGCCAGCCGATCTCCTTCGCGCCGATGTCGTAGCAGTCGACGAGGCGCTTCAGCGAGTAGCGCAGGCCGCTCGCCGCGTCGCGGTCGGCCGCCGCGTGCTGCCGGCGGAGGGCGAGCGGGTCCGCGCCGATGCGGTCGGCGAGCTCGTCGATCGCGGACTCGAGCGCGAAGGTGCCTTCCACGTAGCCCGGCGCGCGGAACGCCGCGAGCGAGCCGGTGTTCGCGAGCACGCGGTGCGAGCGCGCGAGCACGTTCGGGACGTCGTACAGCGTCTTCGTCGGCCCCGTGGGGTCGGCGACCCAGCGCGCCTGGCCCGCGTTCGACCACGCCTCGTGCGCGATCGCGCTCATGCGCCCGTCCTTCGCCGCGATCCGCACCTTCTGCACCGTCGCGGAGCGGTTGCCGGCGGCGAGGTTCTCCTCGTGCCGGTCGAGCACGCACCGCACCGGGGTGCCGAGCTCGCGCGCGAAGATCGCCGCGACGATCGTGTACTTCCCCACGCCGCCCTTCGATCCGAAGCCGCCGCCCATGTGGTCGCACACGACACGGATCCGCGAGAGCGGGATCCGCAGCGCGGCCTGCAGGCCCTGGCGCACGCCGAAGACGTGCTGCGTCGACTCGTGCACCGTGAGCTGGTCCCCGTCCCACACCGCGACCGCGCCGTGCGTCTCGAGCGAGTTGTGCATCTGCGTGGGCGTGCGGTACGTCGCCTCGACGACCGCGTCGGCCTCGCGCAGCGCCCTCTTCGCGTCACCGCGCGAGTACGTGTCGGCCTCGTGGACGTTGCCCTTGTCGTCGATGCGCGGCGAGGCGTCGTCGATGGCCTCCTCGAGGTCGACGACGTGGGGCAGCACCTCGTAGTCGACCGAGATGAGCCCGAGCGCCTCGTTCGCGATCTCCTCGGTCTCGGCGCACACGGCCGCGACCTCATCGCCGACGAAGCGGACCTCCTCGCGGAAGATCGTCTCCTCGCCGCGGAACGCGGCCTTCGGCGCGTTGAACCGGTGCAGCACCCGGCGCACGCCGGGGAGCGCGAGCGCGCGGCTCGGGTCGACGCGGCGCACGCGCGCCCGGGCGTACGGGCTCCGGAGCATCCGCGCGTGCAGCATCCCCGGGAAGCGGAGGTCGTGCGTGTAGCGCGCGCGCCCCGTGACCTTGGCGACGCCTTCGATCCGCCTGTGCGGATGCCCGACGATCCCGAGCGCCTCGCCCTCCGCCCACGGGGCCGCGTCGTCGTCCTGGACGAGCGCGAGCTCCTCGCTGACGCTGCCCTCGAACTCGACGCGGGTGCGGACGACGCGCGTCACTTCGCCCTCTTCGCCGCGGCGAGCGCGGCCTCCACGATCCGCGGGTACGCGCCGCAGCGGCAGAGGTTCCCGCTGACGGCGCGGCGCACGTCGTCGGCCCCAGGTGACGGCGTCGCGCGCAGGAGCGCGACGACGGACATGATCTGCCCGGGCGTGCAGAAGCCGCACTGGAAGGCGTCGTGGGCGATGAACGCGTCCTGCACCGCGTGGAGCGACCCGTCGCGGGCGAGCCCCTCGACGGTCTCCACCGACCGGCCCTCCGTGGCCACCGCGAGCGTCATGCACGAGTACACCGGCCGGCCGTCGACGATGACGGTGCAGGCGCCGCAGGTGCCCTCGTCGCACACCTTCTTGGCGCCCATGAGCCCGAGGTCCTCGCGCAGCGCGTCGAGGAGGGTGCGGTGGGGCGGGACGTGGACGGTGCGCCGATGGCCGTTGACCTCGAAGCTGACGTCGACGGGGGACGGGCCCTTCCACCGGGTCGCGGGCGGCACGCCCTTGAGCCTAGGCCGCTGGCGGCCTCTACGCTCACGTCGCACGGAGAGACATCCGAGGAGGCCGGTCGTGGCGATCGAGCGTGTCGGCGTCGTGGGCTTCGGGGCGATGGGGTCCGGGATCGCGCAGGTGTGCGCGCAGGCGGGCTACGCGGTGAGGGTGCGCGAGGTGGACCAGACGGCCATCGACCGCGGCTGGAAGGGCGTGGACGGCTCCCTCGCCCGCATCGTGAAGGCCGGGAAGATGACCGAGGCCGACGCGAAGGCGGCGCGCGGCCGGATGAGCGCCGGGACGTCGCTCGGCGACCTAGGCGACTGCGACCTCATCATCGAGGCGGTCCTCGAGGTCGCGGACGTGAAACGCAAGGTCTTCGAGGAGCTCGACGCGATCTGCCCGCCCGCGACGATCTTCTGCTCGAACACGTCGAGCCTCCCGATCGTGGACATGGCCATCCGCACGAAGCGGCCCGACCGCTTCGCGGGGCTGCACTTCTTCAACCCCGCACCGGTCATGCAGCTCGTGGAGGTCGTTCACGCGCTGACGACGAGCGACGAAACGGTCGAGACGCTGCGCGCCTTCGTCGCGAAGCTCGGCAAGACGCCGGTCGTGTCGAAGGACGTCGCCGGGTTCATCGTGAACCGGCTCCTCGTCCCGTACATGCTCGACGCGATCCGCGCGCTCGAGCAGGGCATCGCGAGCGCGGACGACATCGACACGGCGGTGAAGCTCGGCCTGCGCCACCCGATGGGGCCGTTCGAGCTCCTCGACTACACGGGGCTCGACATCAGCCTCCACGTCGGCGAGGTCTTCTTCGAGGAGTTCAAGGAGCCGCGCATGGCGCCCCCGCCGCTCCTCCGCCGCATGGTCGCGGCCGGCCACCTGGGTCGGAAGACGGGCAAGGGCTTCTACGAGTACGACGAGAAGGGCCAGCGCAGGCCGTAGGCGGCGACGAAGCGCTCGACGCGCGCAAGGCGGCGGTCTGGTCGGTCATCGCGGGCGCCGCGCACCTCCTCATGGTCGCGGCGGGCCAGGTCGCGTATCCGTACCTCTACACGGCGCTCATCGCCCTCGCCTACGGGCTCATGCTCCCCGCGATCGCGATCCTGCACCCGCGCCACGGACGCCATCGCGAGAGCGGCACGATCCTCGCGACCATCACCGGGAACGCCGCGGTCACCGTCGGCCTGGGCGGCTCGGTCAACGTCGACCTCCAGCCGGCCGCGCTGTTCGTGCTCGGCATGTGGTGGTGGACGATCGGGAAGCTGTGGGCGGAGACGGTGGTCCTCCCCCGCGGGCTCGGGGTCGCGACCGCGGGGATCGGCGCGCTCGCCATCGCCGGCACGCTCGTGGCCGCGGTGAACGTGGGGCTGAGCGCGGTCGTTCCCGCTGTCCCCGCCATCGCGACGTGGTCGATCTCGCAGCTCGTCCTCGGTGGCTGGCTGATCGCCCTGGGCCTCACGTTCCGGAGGACCGCCGCGGGCCTAACATCCGGCTGATGGCGGTGCGCACGAAGGCCCCCGCGAAGGCGCGCCACGAGGCGCTCGGGCTGACCCTCGACGCCGTCAAGGGGATGTACCGGACGATGCTCGAGTGCCGGCTCCTCGGCGAGCGGATGATGCAGCTGAACCGCATGGGCCGCGCCGCGTTCGTCGGCGTCGCCGACGGGCACGAGGGCGCCGAGGTCGGGTCGGCGTGGTGCATCCGCCGCGGCACCGACTGGGTCCATCCGTACTACCGCGACGTCGGCGTCGCGCTCGTCCTCGGGCAGTCGGTGAAGGATCAGTTCCTCGGCGTGTTCGCGAAAGCGACCGACCCGAACTCCGGCGGCCGCCAGATCGTGAACCAGTTCAGCGACGTCGAGGCCAGGATCGTCACGGGCTCGGTGTGCATCGCGACGCAGTTCCCGCAGGCCGCGGGGATCGCCCTCGCCGTGAAGATGCGCCGCGAGGACAGCGTCGTGTTCACCTACGGCGGGGACGGCTCGACGAGCCCCGGCGACTTCCACGAGGCCGTGAACTTCGCGGCCATCCACCAGCTTCCGGTCGTCTTCATCATCGAGAACAACCTCTACGCGATCTCCACGCCGAGCTCCCTGCAGATGTCCGCCGCCCCGCACGAGCGGGCGAGGGGCTACGGGATCCCCGGGCTGCTCGCGGACGGGACCGACGTGCTCGACGTGTACGAGAAGACGAAGCAGGCGATGGAGCGCGCGCGGCGCGGCGAGGGGCCGAGCATCGTCGAGGCGACGTGCTACCGCTACCGCCCGCACTCGAGCGACGACGACGACAGCCGCTACCGCCCGAAGGAAGAGCTGACGGAGTGGCTCGCGCGCGATCCGATCGACCGCGCGAGGGCGTACCTCCTCGAGCACGGCGTCGCCGCCGGCGAGCTAGACGCGATGCGCGCGGCGATCGGCGCGGAGATCGAGCGGGCGATCGACGAGGCCGAGACCGAGCCCGACCCGCGGCCCGAGGACCTGCTCCGCCACGTCTACGCGGAGGGGCGACCGCTCCCCGACGGCACGCGCGCCTAAGCGGCGCGTGCGCGCGCTCGGCGCGGTCGCGCTCGCGGCGCTCGCGGCCTGCACGTCTGCTCCATCGGCCCTCCCGACGCCCACGCCGACCGCGGAGCCCGGCGTCCTCAGCGTGACCGCGCTCCTCGACCTCTCGGGGCCGCGCTCGCAGGTCGGCGCGCAGCAGCGCAACGCGCTGCAGCTGTGGCTCGACCAGCAGGGGCGTGGCGGCGCGGTCCGTCTCGACCCCGTGGACGTCGCGGGCAGTGAAGGCCGGGTGCTCATCGAGCTCCGTCGCGCGGCGACGGAGACGCACGCGGACGCGGTCATCATCGGCGCGGCGGTGACGGGGGACGACACGCTCGGGCGGGCCATCGACATCGCCGGTCTCCCCGTCCTCCTCCTCCAGCCGCTCGGGGCCGATCCCGCGGGACGGCCCGGCGGCGCGTGGACGTTCGCGCTCGCGCCGTCGATCGCCCAGCTCGCCGCGCTGCACATCGAGGACGCGCGCCGGCGCGACGTGCTCGTGCCCTCGATCCTCCTCGCCGACCGGCGCGAGCGCATCGACCCGATGGCGGCCGCGCTGAACGCGGAGGCCGAGCGCCGCGGCCTCGGGACGCTCACGCGCATCGAGCTCGCGAGCGACGGCACGGTCCCGCCGGTCGTGCGCTCGAGCCTGTCAGTCCTGAAGAGCGTGCACTGCCTCGCGCCGATCGCCGTGTGCAGCACCGTCGCCCGCGAGGCGCGCGGCAGCGGATCGCCGGCCCTGGTGTACCTCCCGTTCGCGGCGAGCCCGGGCAAGCAGCTCCGCGACGACCGCGACCTTGCGGCGCGGGCGGCGTGGGCGTCGAGCGCGGCGCTGCCGCCCTCGGCACTCGCGCGCGAGTACGCCGCGCGCCACGGCGCGCGTCCCGACATCCACGCGGCGCTCGCGCACGACGCGATGAGCCTCATCGGGCGCGCGGCCCAGCGCAGCGGGCCCGACGACCGCGGCGCGCTGCGCGACGGCATCGAAGGGATCACCATGCCGCTCATCGCGAACGCGTACTCGTTCCGCGCCGACCGGCGGATCGGCTGGGCCGGCGGGAGCCTCGCCTACATGCGCTGGGACGGTACCGGCGCCGCGGTCGCTCCGCTGTTCGGGACGGTCGCCCCGACGCCCACGCCGTCGCCGACCCCGGCCCGCACCGCGACACCGACGCCCGCGCCGACGTCCTCGCCGTGACGAGCGACCTCACGCGCCTCATCTTCGACTGGAACGCCGACGGCCGCGCGTCCCGCGCCGCGTACCGGGCGGTCGAGCTCGACGACGAGACCCTGCGCGACGGGCTGCAGGGCCCGTCCGTGCGGAACCCGCCGCTCGAGGTGAAGCGCCGCCTCCTGCACCTCATGGACGCCCTCGGCATCGACAGCGCCGACATCGGCCTCCCCGGCGCATCCGACCGGGCGCGCGCCGAGATCGTCGATCTCGCGCGCGAGACGACGAAGCTCCGGACCCTCGAGCCGAACCAGGCGGTGCGCACGCACCCGCTCGACGTCGCCGCGGCGGTCCGCGCGGCCGTCGAGGCCGGCGTCGCCATCGAGACGTGCGCGTTCATCGGCTCGTCGCCGATCCGCCGCTACGCCGAGGGCTGGTCGCTCGACACGATGCGCCGGAGCGTGGAGACGTCGGTGAGCACCCTCGTGAAGGAGGGGCTCCCGGTGATGTTCGTGACCGAGGACACGACGCGCGCGGATCCGGGGACGCTCGTCGACCTGTACGAGACCGCGATCGGCGCCGGCGCGAGGCGCGTGTGCGTGTCGGACACGGTCGGCCACGCGACGCCGGACGGCGTGCGCAACGTCCTCACGTTCGTGCGCGGAGAGGTCATCAGAGGGCGCGCCGTGAAGCTCGACTACCACGGGCACAACGACCGCGGCCTCGGCACGATCAACGCGCTCGCGGCCACGGAGATCGCCGACCGCGTGCACGGGTGCGCGCTCGGGATCGGCGAGCGCGTGGGCAACTCGTCGATGGACCAGATCCTCATCAACCTGTACCTCGACGGCGTCATCGACCGCGACCTCTCGCCGCTCGTCGAGTACGTCTCGCTCGTCGCCGAGCACTGCGGGATGCCCATCCCGCCGAACTACCCGGCGCTCGGGGCGGACGCGTTCCGGACGGCCACCGGCGTCCACGCGGCCGCGGTGGTGAAGGCGATCCGCAAGGGCGACCGCGCCCTCGCGGACCGCGTGTACTCCGGCGTGCCCGCGAGCGCCCTCGGGCGCGAGCAGGGCATCGAGGTGGGGCCCATGAGCGGCGAATCGAACGTCGTGTTCTGGCTCGTGCGCCGCGGCTACGAGGCGACCCGCGAGCGCATCGACCGGATCATGGCCGCGGCGAAGGCCTCCGACCGGCTCCTCACGGACGAGCAGCTGCGCGACCTCGCGCGGTGACGGGGCATGAGCGCCGCCGCCGAGCGTGACGCCTTCCTCGCGGCCGAGCAGGACGCCTGGCGCGCGTGGGGGCTGGCGACCCGCGCGCTGCCGGCCCCCCCCGAGCGCGAGAGCGGGCTGACGCTCTGGCTCGTCGCGCGGAAGGACGCCGGCGAGACGATCGGGCGGAGCGGCTTCGCGCTCGTCGAGGGCACCGGGCCCGACGTCGAGATCGCGTACCACTCCGCGAAGCGCGCGTGGGGCCACGGATACGCGACCGAGGCCGCCGTCGCGTGGCTCGAGCGCGGCTTCGCCGAGCTCGGCCTCGAGAACGTCATCGCCATCTGCTACCCCGAGAACACGGCGTCGTTGCGCGTCATGGAGAAGGCCGGCATGACCTTGGACGGCGAGGGCGACTGCTGCGGGATCCGCATGAAGCGCTACGTGGCCGCTCGCGGGACGTGGCGGCGCCCCGGATCATCATGAAGACGTGCACGGCATCCAGCCCGCGCGGCTGAAGCCCGGCGTCACGCTCGAGGACCTGCCGGCGGCGCGGGCGCCGAGCGCGGACGTGGGAACGCGGGTCCTGCGCGGGAAGGCGCTCATCTTCTGGGACCCGGAGCGGCCAGGGAAGAAGCGCGACGCCATCGACACGGACCAGATCACGCCCTCCGATGACTGCATCTCCGAGAGCCTCGAGCGCCTCGACGAGCGCTGGAAGGCCGGCGCGTTCCGCTACCTCATGCCCGACTTCCGCGAGCGCGTGCACCGCGGCGAGACGTTCGTCGTCGCGGGGGACCGCTTCGCCATCGGCTCCTCGCGCGAGATGAGCCCCGCCGGGCTGAAGGCGCTCGGCGAGGAGGCCGGGACCGAGCTCGTCATCGTGTGCGGGAACGACACGGGCGACATCTTCCGGCGCAACGCGCTCAACCTCG
This sequence comes from Chloroflexota bacterium, assembly GCA_016875795.1. GTDB lineage: Bacteria > Chloroflexota > Limnocylindria > P2-11E > P2-11E > JACPOT01. The sequence continues at coordinate 34,241 of VGOU01000005.1, forward strand.
GGCTCTACGTCGTGCAGTCGCCCGAGGCCGTCGAGGATGCGCGCGGCGGCGACGAGCTGGAGCTGCGCGACACGGCGGACGGCCGCGAGCTGCGCAACCTCACGCAGGGCAAGACGTACGCGCCGGTGCCGCTCACGCCGAAGGAAGACGAGATCCGGCGGACGGGCGGGATCATGGCCGTCGGGCGGCGCGAGCTGCGCGAGTCGGCCGCGCGCGCGCCGCGGATCGAGTGGCCGGATGAGGAGACCGCGCGGCGCATGACGACGACGGAGCAGATCGTCTGGGCGCACCGCGTGGACAAGGACGCCGAGGTGCGGCCGGGCGGGACGATGCGCGTGTACGCGGACCTGCTGCCGGCGTCGGACGGCACCGCGCCGTTCGCGATCCACACGTACAACACGATCACCGCCGGCCTCATCGAGCCGCGCCAGGCCGCGATCGCGAACGACCACTTCGTCTTCAGCGGCCGGGAGATCGACGAGAAGCAGACGTCGATCGGGCGGCAGTTCGCCGAGAGGCACGGGATCCGGCGTCCGTACTACGCGACGCCCGGCGACGGGATCTTCCACTTCTACTTCCCGGAGCAGGGCCTCGTGCTGCCGGGCGCGTTCATCCCCGGCGCGGACTCCCACAGCCGCGCGTACGGCGCGTACGGCTCGGTGGGGATCGGCGTGGGATCGACGGCGCTCGGGTTCGGATGGTCGACGGGCTACGTGTACTTCACGCCGGCGAAGGCGCGGCGCGTGACCTTCCGCGGGAAGCTGCAGCCGTGGGTGAGCGGGAAGGACGTCGTCCTCGCGCTCCTGCGCCGCTGGGGCAAGGAGCAGTCGCAGGGGATGAGCGTGGAGTTCATCGACGCGGACCGGCAGCTGCCGATCCCGTTCCGCAACACGGTCGCGAACATGATGGCCGAGGCCGAGGCGCAGAACGGCATCTTCGCCGCGGACGACATCACCTACGAGTGGTACCGCCGGCGCGGCATGGCCGGCCTCCCCTACCCGCGCATCGCCCCGGGCGCCGACGCGCGGTACGAGGTGAGCGAGGAGCTCGACCTCTCCGAGGTCATCCCGTTCATCGCGAAACCCTTCGCGCCGGGCAACGCGTTCCCGGCGGCCGAGGTGGCGCGCGAGCGCATCGCGTTCGACAAGGCGTACATCGGCTCGTGCACGAACGGCGGGTACGACGACCTCCTCGAGGCGGCCCTCGTCATCTTCGAGGCGCGCAAGAGCGGCGCGACGAGGGCGGCGAAGGACCTCGTCGTCTTCCCCGGCTCGGGCCAGGTGAAGGAGCGGATCGAGGAGCCCGACCAGCGCCTCGGGGGCGAGTCGATCGCGGCGGTCTTCCGCTCCGTCGGCGGGCGGATCCGCCGGTCGTGGTGCGGGCCGTGCTTCGGCCAGGGCCCCGACGCCCTCGGGAAGGGCGAGGTCGCGATCACGTCGTTCAACCGCAACTGGCAGAACCGCATGGGCATCGGCGGCCTCGGCTACCTCGCGTCGCCCGCGGTCGTCGCCGCGAGCGCGCTGCTCGGCTACATGGGCCCCCCGGACGACCTCGGGCTGCGCTGGGACGCGGAGCGCTTCGGGAACGTCGCCGCCCAGGAGGCTGCGGAAGGACTTCGCTGAGGGATCGTCCCAGCGGGTCCGCTCTGCGAGACCATCCCCCCAAGCGCTACCAGGGCAAGGCGCTCGGCGGGCGCGACGTCTTCATCCTCTTCTTCACCCTGCTCTTGCCGTTCTGGTACCGGGCGCGGCGCGAGTGGCCGCGGTACCCGGTGTGGTGGGACGTCCTCCACCTCTCGATCTTCGCGTTCGACATGGCCGGGAGCTTCTTCGGGCTCTACCGCGACGACACGGGCTTCGACCATCCCGCCCGCTTCCACGGCCCGGGTGCGCTCGCGGTGGTGCTCGCGGCGGCGTTCGGCTTCGGCCCGCTCGCCGCGGCCGGGTTCTCGACGCTCCTGCACACGACCCTGGAGGTGCAGGTGTTCTAGGCCGACGTGTACGCGGGCACGCGCAACGTGCGCGGGCTCTTCGACTCGATGAACGACCTCAGCGCCGGTCTCCTCGGCGTGGGCATCTATCTCGTCCTCTACCACCGCCTGCGGCACGCGATCGGAGCGCGACCCGCCGCGCGCTCACTCCGCCGGCGCAGCTGAGCGCATGGGACCATCGGCGGCGTGAGCGACCGCCTCGACCCCACCGAGCCGATCGACCAGGTCCCCGAGCCGCGGGCGGACGCGCGGCGCCAGACGTCGGACCGGCTCGGGGGCACGATCGCGGTCGCGCTCGTGCTCGCCGTGGGCGCGCTCATCGCCGCCGGAGCGGCGCGCGCGTTCGTCCCCGCCCTGCGGAGCGGTCCCGCGTCGTCGCCGTCGCCCGCGGCCACGGCGAGCCCCTTGTTCACGCTGCGACCGCTGCCGTCGTTCACCCCGACGCCCGC
>VGOU01000006.1 GCA_016875795.1 Chloroflexota bacterium
GCGCGCGCGGTCTCGAGGAGCGGGTCGTACAGCTTCGCGTCGATGTCGTCGAGCCCCTCGAGCGGGTAGAGGGCGCGGATGGCGCGCTTGCCCTCCTCGGTCCTGGAGTAGTCGATGAGCGCCTTCTGCACCTTGTCGCGCACGTCGGCGGGCAGGCCGCGGCGGGACGAGATGCCGTCGTTCGGGATGCCGCCGATCGTCGCGATGAGGGTCGTCTGCCGCTTCACGTCGGGGTAGGTGCGCTCGAGCCCGTCGCGCGCATCGATGATCGTCGCCGCCGCCTCGACCTGCCCCTGATACAGGGCGAGGGCCGCCTTCTCGTCGTCGGGCTGGTAGATGGTGTGCGAGAAGAACGTGCGGGGGTCGGCGGCGGCCTCCCTGCGGACCCGGGCGAGGAGGGCGAGGGAGGTGGGCGAGGCGTCGCTCTGGACGAGCGCGATGCGCTTCCCCTTGAGGTCCGCGAGCTTCGTGATGCCGCTGTTCGCGCGGACGAGGAGCTGGGCCTGGTACGTGACGGCGGCGCGGCCCGCGGCCGGGTCGCTCCGCAGCCCCGCGACGAGCGGCTCGGCGCAGTTCTTCGCGCGCGCGGTCACCGTGGCGAGGGGCGCCATCCAGCCGATGTCGGTCTCGCCGGCGCACATGCCCTCGATCGTCGTCGAGTAGCTCGCCGGGACGGTGACCTGCCACCGCAGCCCGGTCGCCTTCTCGAGCGCGCCGGCGATGGCGCGGCCGGCCGCGCCGGTGCGCGCCGCGTCCTGCGAGGGCATGAGCGCCATGACGAGCGGCCGGCCCTCGCTGCCGACGGGGCCGCTGCGCTGCGCCGGCGGCGGCAGCGTCCGCGCGCCGGTGCCCTGCGGCTTCGGGGAGGGCGAGGTCGTCGCTTCGCACGCGACCGTGACCGCGAGGACGAGCATGAGCGCGAGGAGGCGCATCACGTGAGGCGCTTGCGCACCTGGGCGGAGAAGAAGTCCATCGAAGCGACGATGACGACGATCATGAAGATGATCAGTCCGGCCTTCTCGTACTCCAGGAGCTGGATCGTCTGGAAGAGCATCTGGCCGATCCCGCCGCCGCCGACGAAGCCGAGGATCGGCGCGAGCCGGATGTTCGCGTCGAGCCGGTAGATGGAGAACGAGATGAAGGGGTTGATGATCTGCGGGAGCACGGCCGTCCAGATGACCTGGATGCGGCTCGCGCCCGTGGCCGTGACGGCCTCGCCGGGACCCGGGTCGATGCCCTCGACCGCCTCGGAGTACAGCTTGCCGAGGACGCCGATGTTGTGGAACGCGAGGCCGAAGACGCCCGGCGCGCTGCCCAGGCCGAAGAACGGCAGCAGCAGGATCACGACGATCAGGACGTCGATCGAACGGATGACGTTGAAGACGATCCGCACCACGCCGTAGATCGCCGCGGTGACGGGGTTGCCGGTCATGATGTTGCGCGCCCCGAGGAACGCGAGCGGCAGTGCGATGGCCACGGAGATCGCGGTCGCGACGATGCCGAGGAAGATCGTCACGATCATGAGGCCGCCGGCGGTGTCCCAGAACGTCTCGAACTCGTTCTGAGGCGACATGATCCGGAAGTCCCAGCGGAGCAGCCGCGCCATCTGGCCGAGCGCGTATGACGGGTTCGCGCGGGAGAGGTCGATGTTCAGCAGCTGCACCCCGATGTAGAGCGTCGCCATGACCAGGGCCAGGACGCCCCATCTGCGCCAGTCGGTGAGCGGGCTGCGCTGCAGCTCGGGCGGCACCGGGAGCCCGCGCGCCGTGAAGTACTCGGCCATCAGTGGCTGTCGGCCTCGGGGATGACGGCGGCGCGCTCGCGCTCGTCGGTCACGCGCTCCTCCGCCGTCTTCGTGACGCCGATCTCCACCTCGACGGCGTCCTCGCCGTAGATGTCCTTGAACTCGCGCTCGTCGATGTCGGCGGGACAGCCGTCGAAGGCGATGCGGCCGCCCTTCAGGGCGATGACGCGCGAGCCGTAGCGGCGTGCGAGCGAGAGGAAGTGCAGCGAGCAGATGACGGTGATCCCGTCCTTGCGGTTGATCTCCTCGAGGTACTTCATGACGGAGTGGCTCGTCGCGGGGTCCAGGCTCGCGACCGGCTCGTCGGCGAGCATGAGCTCGGGCGCCTGCATGAGCGCGCGCGCGATGCCGACGCGCTGCTGCTGGCCGCCCGAGAGCTGGTCGGCGCGGCTGAACGCCTTCTCGAGGATGCCGACCCGCCCGAGGTTCTCGTAGGCCCGCGCGACGTCCTCGTCCGTCGGGCGCGATGCGAACGTGCGCCACATCGAGCGATAGCCGAGCCGGCCCGCGAGAACGTTCGAGTAGACCGTGAGCCGCTTCACGAGGTTGAACTGCTGGAAGATCATGCCGATGCGGCGGCGGATGCGGCGCAGCTCCGGTCCGGGCGCCGCGGTGACGTCGGTCCGGTCGAAGACGACGCGCCCGCTCGTCGGCTCGACGAGCCGGTTGATGCAGCGCAGGAGCGTGGACTTGCCGGAGCCCGACAGCCCGATGAGGACGACGAACTCGCCCCGCTGGATGGTGAGGTCGATCCCGTCGAGGGCGACCGTCCCGTTCGGGAAGACCTTCCTCAGCCCGGTGATCTCGACGATGGGCGTCACCGCTGGCGAGGATACGGACGGAGGCCGCCGGTCATCCCGGCGGCCTCCGTGCGCGGTGTCGTGGGGTCGCCTACGGCTTCGTCGTGGGGCTCGCGGCCGGCGCGGCCGTGGCCGGCGGACGCGGCGTCTTCGCGGCTTCGCCGGCGACGTCCACGCCGCCGAGCTTGGCCGCCTCGCGCATGCCGTCGTAGAAGCTCGCGTTGACCTCCCGCAGGCCGTCCCAGGCGAAGAGGTCCTTGTAGTTCTTCTTGCCCGCGTCGGTCTCCGCGTAGTCGAGGAGCGCCTTCTTCACCGCGGCGACGGTGTCGGCGGGGAGCGCCTTCGCGACGGCGATGCCGTCGTTCGGGATGGGCCCCGCCTTCTCGATGATCTTCGTCTTGGCGAGGATGTCCGCCGGCATGCCGGCGGCGGGCTCGGGAGTGCCGCAGACGCTGCGGATGCGGGCGTCGCCGAACGATGCCGCGCCGTCGACCTCACCGCGGTAGAGCGCGAGGACGGCGTTCGGGTGGCTGCCCGCGTTCACGGTGGCCGAGAAGAACGTCTTCGGCTCCTGGCCCGTCTTCTGCTTGATGGTGAGCTGCGGGAAGAGGCTGCCGGACGCCGAGATGGCGTCCACGAAGGCGAACTTCTTGCCGCGGAGCCCGCCGAGGTCGTTGATGCCGCTGTCGGTCCGGACGAGGATCTGCGAGTTGTACGTGGGCGACAGCTTGCACTGCTCGTCGTTGCGCAGCGCGGCGATGATCGGCGTGCCGCAGCCCTTGTCGAGCAGGAGGGTCATCTGGAGCGGCGCGATGAAGGCGACGTCCACCTGACCCGCGCACACGGCCTCGATCTGTGCCGCGTAGCTCGTCGGGACCTGGACCTTCCAGGTGAGGCCGGTCGCCTGGCCGAGCGCCGCGGCGATGGCGTTGCCGGTGGTCGTGAGCCGCTGAACCTCGGCGGACGGCGTGATCGCGAGGACGATCGGACGGTCGGCCGTGCCGATCTTCGGGCCGGCGGGCGTGGCGGCGGCGGTCTTCGCCGGGGCCGCCCCGGTCGCGGTCGGCTGTGTCTGGGTGGTCGTCCCGCCGCACGCGCCGACGATCAGCGCGAGGGCGAAGCCGACCCCCGATGTTCTGCGCAGCACCCCCAAGTCCTCCCTATCTCTTCCTATCTCTTCTGGAAGTGAACGTATGATAGGCGCGACCCCATGCGCTTCCTCTCGAAGCTCGCGGATGCATCGCGAGCGCGCGACAGCATCGTCTGCGTCGGCCTCGACCCCGAACCCGATCGGATCCCGTCCCACCTCGGCAGCGGCGCGCAGGCGGCCGGCCGGTTCCTGCGGCGGATCATCGAGGCGACGAGCGACCACGTCGCGGCGTTCAAGCCGAACCTCGCCTTCTTCGAGCAGTACGGCCAGTCCGGCGTCGACCTCCTCGCCCTGACGCTCCAGGAGATCCCGAAGGGGGTCCCCGTGATCCTCGACGCGAAGCGCGGCGACGTCCCGAACACGTCCGCCGCCTACGCGCGGGCGCTCTTCGAGCGCTTCCGCGCGGACGCGGCGACGGTCGCGCCGTACGTGGGGCTCGACTCGGTCGCGCCGTTCTGCGAGCTCGGCTACGCCTTCGTGCTCGCGCGCACGAGCAACCCCGGCGCGCGCGACCTCCAGGACCTGCCGGTCGACGGCCGTCCGCTGTACGAGCACGTCGTCGAGCGCGTCACGGCGCGCTTCCCCGCCGAGACCTGCGGCCTCGTCGTCGGCGCGACGTACCCGGCCGAGGCGCGGCGGCTGCGCGCGCTCGCTCCCGACCGGCTCTTCCTGCTGCCGGGGGTGGGCGCGCAGGGCGGCGCGATGGACGAGGCGCTCGCGGCGGCGATGGACGAGCGGGGCGGGGGCGTCCTGCCGTCCGCGTCGCGCTCGGTGGTGTACGCCTCCGATGGCCGCGACTTCGAAGCGGCCGCCGCGCGGGCGGTGCGCGAGCTGAAGGAGGGGGCGAACGCGGCGCGCGCCGCCCGGGCCGGCTGATGTTCGGGATCGGGACGGGCGAGATCCTCCTCCTCGCGCTCCTCGCGCTCCTCGTGCTCGGCCCCGAGCGCATGCCGAAGCTCGCGCGCGACATCGGCAAGACGGTGGGCGACCTGCGCCGGACCTCGGATGAACTGCGGAGCGAGTTCCTGAACGCCGACCGGACGCTGAACATCGAGAAGGCGCTCGACGCCGCGACGAGGGCCGCTCCCGCGGCGGATGCGGCGACGACGCCCGAGGGCGGGTCGGCCGCCGCCGATCAGGCGCCGGCGGACGGGGGCGTGGCGCAGGCGGCGGTCGTGACCGGGCCGGCCGAGCCGCCGCCCGTCCCACCCGAGCCCGAGGAGACCGCGTTCGACCGCGAGCTGCGCCTTGCGCGCGAGCGGATCGATCGCGAGAGCGCGCCACCGTCCTGAGCCTTTAGCATCGACCGCACCCCATGACAGGTCTCGGTCCGTGGATCGTCGCGCTCATCGCGGTCGTCGCGATCTGGGTGGACATCCCGCACCATCGGTTCGACTTGCCGTTCGGCTGCCCGGGCATCTGCCTGCGGCTCGGCGACCGCTACATCCAGCAGGAGATCAAGACGCACCTCGGCCTCGACCTCCAGGGCGGCACGCAGCTCATCCTGCGGCTGAGGACGGAGGCGCTCCCGCCGGGCTCGAACACGCCGATCGACACCCTGAACGAGCAGGCGCGCAAGGTCATCGACCGCCGCATCAACTCGCTCGGCGTGTCCGAGCCGGTCATCCAGGCCATCGGCGGGGACAAGATCCTCCTCGAGCTGCCGGGCGTGGCCGACCTCGACCAGGCCGCGAAGGTCGCGACGCAGCAGGCGTTCCTCGAGTTCAAGGTGCCCGACGAGTCGAAGCCGGGCCAGTTCAAGTCGCTCGAGCCGCCCCTCACCGGCGCGAACCTGAAGCCGACCTTCGTGACGTTCGAGGGACAGGCCCAGTCGAACCCGGTGGTGCACTTCGAGTTCGGCGCGCCCGACGACCAGCGCTGGGTCGACATGTCGAAGCAATACGTCGGGAAGCCGGTGCAGATCCTCCTCGACGGGCGCCAGATCTCCGCGCCGAACATCCGCGAGGTCTTCAGTTCGGGCAAGGGGATCATCGAAGGCGGCTTCACCACGCAGAGCGCGAAGGAGCTCAGCCTCCTGCTGAACTCCGGTGCGCTGCCCGTCCCCCTCGAGATCGCGCAGTCGACGCGCGTGGAGCCGACGCTCGGGGCGGAGGCGGTCCGGCAGAGCGTCGTCGCCGGGATCATCGGCCTGCTCCTCGTCGCCGCGTTCATGGTCGCCTACTACCGGCTGCCGGGCGCCCTCGCTGTGCTCGCGCTCCTGTACTACGCGGTCCTCACGTACGCCGCGTTCCGCCTCATCCCAGTGACCCTCACGCTCGCCGGCATCGCGGGCTTCATCCTCAGCGTGGGCATGGCCGTCGACGCGAACGTGCTCACGTTCGAGCGGCTGAGGGAGGAGCTCCGCAGCGGCAAGTCGCTGCGGACCGCGCTGGATGAGGGCCGCAAGCGCGCCTTCCCGTCGATCGCCTACTCGAACGCCGCGACGATCGTGTCGTCGCTCATCCTGTTCTATTTCGGCACGGGGACCGTCAAGGGCTTTGCGCTCACGCTGGGCATCGGCGTGGCGGTGTCGTTCTTCACCGCGGTGGTCGTCACCCAGATGCTGCTCCACGCGATGCTCTCGTTCCCCGCGCTGCGCAAGCGCTCGCTGTTCGGGGTGGAGGAGCGGCCGCAGGGTGAGCTGCGCCAGCCCGCGGCGCGGCCGGCGGGGGTCTGATGCTCTTCCGGATCGTCGAGCGCAAGTGGTGGTACTTCCTGTTCTCGGGCGCGCTGCTCGTTCCGGGGATCGTCTTCCTCATGCTCGGCGGCCTGAAGCCGGGCATCGAGTTCCGTGGCGGCACCCTCCTGGACCTCACCTTCCGCACGCCGCCGACCTCGCAGGAGGTCTACGCGGTCATGAACGGTCTGGGACACGGCGACGCCCTCGTCCAGCGCGCGGAGGGCGGCCGCATGATCGTTCGGATGGGCCAGCTCACGCCTGAGCAGGAAGGCGCGGTCGAACGCGCGCTCGAGCAGCGCTTCGCCCAGGACGTCGACCGCTCATCGCAGACGGTCAGCCCATCGTTCAGCGCCGAGCTCGTGGCGAACGCCATCCGGGCGGTCGCCGCGGCGTCGATCCTCGTCGTCCTGCTCATCGCCTACGCGTTCCGCCACCTCGGCTGGGGCGCGTTCCGTTACGGCTTCGCCGCGATGGTCGCCGTCGTCCACGACGCGGTCGCCGTGCTCGGCGCGTTCGCCATCCTGGGCCACTTCCTGGGCGTCGAGGTCGACAGCCTCTTCGTCACCGCCGTCCTCACGATCATCGGCTTCTCGGTCCACGACACCATCGTCGTGTTCGACCGTATCCGCGAGAACCAGAAGCTCTACCCGGGCGAGGCGCTCAACCCGGTCATCAACTTCGCGGTCATGCAGACGATGGTCCGCTCGGTCATCACGTCGCTCACGACGCTCCTCCCGCTCCTCGCGATGTACGGTTTCGGCGGGTACTCGACGCGCTACTTCGCGCTCGCGCTCATCGTCGGGCTCGTTTCCGGGTCGTACTCGTCCATCTTCAACGCCGCACAGGTCGTCTCGCTCTGGCAGGAGATCGAGGACAAGCTGCGCGGCCGCCCGCGAGGCGCTGCGCCCGCCGCGGTCTGAGTAGGATCGCCCGCGATGGGGCGTCCCGCGGTCCTCGTCCTCGTCGCGGTCGCGGCGTACCTGCTGTGGCAGCCGCTCATCTATCCCGGCGGGAAGGCGGCGCTCGTGATGCTCGACATCTACAGCGAGCCGCTCGTCGGCGTGAACGTCGCGCGGGTGCTCACGCCCGAGCCGCGCGCGTGGGAGACGCGGGAGGCGTTCGGCGGCACCGAGATGCGCGTGTCGTGGTGGCGACCGGGCTGGGGTGACCGCCACCCCGCGATCATGGTCGTGAACGGCGCGACCCCCCTCGGCAACGACAACGCTGCGACCCGCGGCTTCGCGGCGACGCTCGCGCGCGCCGGGTACCTCGTCATGCTGCCCGAGTTCCCGTTCTCCAAGGAGGGCCGGCTCGACCCCGATGCGCCGCGCGTCGTGGACGCCGCCTTCGCGCGCCTGCGCGCCCTGCCGGAGACGAAGGGGCTGCGCGGCGGGGCCTTCGGCGCGTCGACCGGGGCGGGCCTCATGCTCTGCGCCGCGGGGACGTACGCGGCGCTCGGCGCGGCGGATCACCTCACCGTGCTCGGCGGCTACTTCGACCTCGACACGTACGTGGCCTCCGTCGCGACGCGGTCCACGCGCGACGCCGCGTGGGAGCCGAGCGCGGAGGCGCGCGAGCGCATCCCGCCCGCGGTCGAGGCGGCGATGAGGAGCGAGGGGGACCGGGCCGCCGTCCGCCGCGCGCTCGCCGCGACGAGCCACGGCGCGGCGCTCGAGGCGCTGCGGGACCTCTCCGCGGACGGCCGGCGCGTCTTCGACGCGCTCTCGCCGTCGGCCGTGTGGCCGCGGGTCGCGCCGCCGGTCTTCTGGATCCACGACCCCGGCGACACGTACGAGCCGCTCGCCGAGGCGTACGCCGCGCGGGCCGCGCCCCGCGCGGGGCGGTTCGTCCTCGTCGTGCCGCGCCTCGTGCAGCACGCCGAGGTGGGCGAGGCGACGAAGGGGCAGGACGCGCTCACGCTCGCGCGGGAGCTCTGGGGGCTGCTGACGTTCACGCTCGAGGTGCTGCGGACCGCGGGCTGATCACCAGCGGTGGAAGGCGGGGTGGCCCTCCTTCACCGCGACGAAGAGGCCGCGGCCCGTCGCGCGCTCGACGCCGTCCGCGACGAGCGTAGCCTCCACCGTCGCGCGGTCCGCCTCCACCGCGACCGCGCGCGCGGCGAGCTCGATCGCGACGGAGGTCGGGATCGGCCGGCGGAACCGGACCGTGTACTCGGCGGTCACCATCGGCGGCGGCGCGTCGGCGCCGCGCGCGCGCATGAGCGCCCAGGCCGCGCCCCACAGCATGTGGCAGTCGAGGATCGTGCCGGCGATCCCGCCGTTCAGCATCCCCGGGATGGCCTCGTGGTGCGGGCCCGCACGGAACGTCGCGAAGACGCCGTCGTCCCGCGGATGGCTCCGCAGGTGAAGGCCCTGCGGGTTCGCCGGTCCGCAGCCGAAGCACACGAGCCGCGGGGCGAAGCGCTCCTGCAGCGACGGCTCGCTCAGGGCGCGAGCTCCTTCACGAGCTGGATCGCTTCGGGCCGCGGCTCGTACCCCATCGCCTCGTTCAGGTGGAGGATCGGCTTGTTCTGGAAGTCGTTGTCGGTGCGCACGCGGTCGACGCCGAGCAGGGTCGCCTGCGCGACGGTCTCGTACTTCAGCGCCCGTGCCACGCCGCGGCCGCGCATCGACCGCGCGGTCCCGGTCCACTCGGTCACGACGATCCCGCGGACCGGCGGGTACGCGAGGAGCGAGATCCCGACGATCCCATCGCCGCTGCGCGCGATCCAGGCGCGGTCCTCGCGGATGCCCGGGTTGCGCAGCCAGCTGCGGAACGCGGAGAACGGCGTCGGCGTCCAGGGCACCGTGCGCGGCTCGTCCCGCGACGCCTCCTCGGCCAGCCGCCAGAGCTTGTCGTACCGCGCCGGGTCGCCGTCCTCGGCGAGGGTGAGGATGCGGATGCCCTGCTCGCGCAGGCGCGCGCGCGTCGCCTCGGCCTCGCGGAGCAGCCGGTCGCGGTGCGCGACGAGGTCGAGCTCCCAGAAGCGCTCGCGGCGCTCCTCCCGGAAGCCGCGCCGCTGCGCCGAGGCGAGCTTGAACGGGTCGGTCTCCCAGGCCCAGAGCGTCGCGCGCCTGGCGCCGTCGGCGGCGCTGCGCGCTTCGGCGAACGCGAGGAGGGCGTCGTGGCGCTCGGCCGTGCGCGCCTCGGGGAGCAGGTCGGCCTGCGTCCGGCCCCAGCGCTCCGGCATGTCCTCCCACCGCGGGTGGCCCTGGGCGGCGAAGCCGACGGGGCGACCGCCGAGCAGCGCGACGTGGCGCTCCCAGACCCCGTCGTCGTGCGGGTGCTCCCACCAGTAGCGGGTGAGGACGGGATCCTCGGGCGAGTCGGGGTAGATCGCGGTCCAGAGATCGGCGGCGAACGCGGCGTCGTCGAGCGTCGCGGGACGGAGGACGAGGTCGGCGGCCACGGCGATCGATCCCATGTCGCGAGGCTAGCTGAGGCAGGCCATGCCCGATACTTGACGGTCCCATGACCCTCGCCCCGCAGCGCCGCTGGGTGCTCCCCGTCGTCACCATGGGGGACCTCCCGCAGGGGATCCCCAGTCTGGTCGCGCGGATCATGCGCGCGCGGGGGATCGCCGCCGAGGAGATGCAGGGATTCCTCGACGCCCGGCCGAGCGCGAGCGGCCCGCCGATGCTCGACCAGGAGCTGGCGGTCGAGCGGATCCGTCGTGCGCTCGCGTCTCGCGAGCGCATCGTCGTCCATGGGGACTACGACGTGGACGGCGTCGCCGGGGCGGCGCTCCTCGTGCGCGCGTTCCGCCGGCTCGGGTCCACCGTCGGCGCGTACATCCCGGACCGCCATGAGGAGGGGTACGGGCTGAGCGCGGCGGCCCTGCGGAAGATCGCCGCGGACGGCGTGCGCGTCGTCATCTCGGTCGACTGCGGCATCACCGCGGTCGCCGAGGCGGAGCTCGCCCGCGAGCTCGGCCTCGACCTCATCGTCACCGACCACCACCATCCGCCGCCGGTCATCCCGCGGGCGCTCGCGGTCGTCAACCCGCGCCGGCCGGACGACCCGTCGGTGGACCGGGAGCTCTGCGGCGCGGGCGTCGCGTACGTCCTCGCGCGCGACCTGCTCGGCGACCGCTTCGAGGAGCACCGCGACGAGCTCCTGCAGCTCGCCGCGGTCGCGACCGTCGCCGACGTCGTCCCGCTCCGCGCGGGCAACCGTCACCTCGTGCGCCGCGGCCTCGACGCGCTGAACGCGTCACCGATCACGGGGCTGCGCGCGCTCGCGGAGCGCGCGGGACTGAAGGTGGGGAAGGTCACCGCGTCGGAGATCGGCTGGGTCGTCGGGCCGCGGCTGAACGCGGCCGGCCGCATCGCCGACGCCACCGACGCGCTGCGGCTCCTGCTCACCGAGGACCCCGCCGAGGCGAAGGCGCTCGCCGACCGGCTCGAGGAGCGCAACACCGAGCGCCAGCAGCTGACGCTCGACGTCGTGCGCCAGGCGCGCGAGCGCGCGAAGGAGCAGGCCGACGCGTGGGCGACCGTCGTCGCGGATCCCGGCTGGGCCGCCGGGATCGTCGGCCTCGCGGCCTCGCGCCTCGTCGAGGACCACGGCCGCCCGGCGGTCGTCATCGCCATCGACGGCGAAGAGGGGAAGGGGAGCTGCCGCTCGATCGCGTCCGTGCACATCGCCGAGGCGCTCGCCGAGTGCTCCGACCTGCTCACGAAGCACGGCGGCCACGCCATGGCCGCGGGCTTCTCGGTCCCGGCCGCGAACATCGCCGCGTTCCGCGAGCGCCTCGACGCCGTCGTGCGCGCGCGCCTGCGCGGCGTGCGCCCCGTGCCGACGCTCGTCGTCGACGCCGAGATCGAGCCGGAGGCGCTCACGCCGCGGCTCGCGCTCGAGCTCGCGATGCTCGAGCCGTGCGGCGCCGCCAACCCGCGGCCGCGGATGCTCCTGCGCGACGTCAAGGTCTTCGGTGTGCGCCAGGTCGGCGCCGACGCGGACCACCTGCGCTGCAAGATGGCCGTCGGCCGCTTCACCTTCGACGCGATGGCGTTCCGCCGCGGCGAGCACGCCGAGGCCGTCACCGGCGAGGGCCGCGTCGACGCGGTCGTGACCGTCGGGATCGGGCTCCGCGGCTTCGTCGAGCTCGAGATCCAGGACATGGGCCCCGTCGGCACCGCGGACGCGATGGCCCGGGCCGCCGCGGAGCGCCTCGTCGCGCAGGCGGTGGCCTGATGCTCACGCGGATCACCGGGGTGACCGACCGGCTGCGGCCGCAGCGCCGCGGGCCGCCCGACGCGGAGGCGATCGTGGCGGAGATGCAGCGCCACTACTCCGCGGCCGACGTCGAGCTCGTCCGCCGCGCCTATGACTACGCGGCGGCGGCCCACGAGGGCCAGCTGCGCGCGACGGGCGGCCCGTTCATCGAGCACCCCGCGGCGGTGGCGCTCTCCATGGCGCAGCTCGGGATGGACCCGCCGAGCATCGCCGCGGCGCTCCTGCACGACGCCCCCGAGGACACGACGAAGACGACCGACGACCTCCGGCGCGCGTTCGGGGAGGAGATCGCGCGGCTCGTCGAAGGCGTGACGAAGCTCTCGAAGGTCGGCGGGCAGAACGCCGCCGGCGTCACGCTCGAGCAGCGCCAGGCCGAGGACCTGCGGAAGATGTTCCTCGCGATGGCGACGGACCTGCGCGTCGTCGTCATCAAGCTGTGCGACCGCCTCCACAACATGCGCACGCTCGGGCCGCTCCCCGCGGAGAAGCAGCTGCGGATCGCGAAGCAGACGATGGAGATCTACGCGCCTCTCGCGCACCGCCTGGGGATCTGGCAGATCAAGAGCGAGCTCGAGGACCTCGCGTTCCGGCACATCGAGCCGCAGCACTACCGCGAGCTCACCGAGCAGCTCGCGCAGCGGCGGCAGGTGCGCGAGCGCAGCGTCGAGCAAGCGGTGAAGACGCTCTCGCGGGAGCTCGAGAGGGCCGCCATCAAGCACGAGATCAGCGGGCGGGCGAAGCACCTCTGGTCGATCGCGCAGAAGATGCGGCGGAAGGGCGTCTCCATCAACGAGGTCTACGACCTCCTCGCGGTGCGCGTGGTCCTCGAGGACGTGCCCGCGTGCTACGGCGCGCTCGGCGTCGTGCATACGCTCTGGCCGCCCATCCCGGGGCAGTTCGACGACTACATCGCCGTCCCGAAGCCGAACCTGTACCAGTCGCTGCACACGGCGGTGATGGGCCCCGACGGGCAGCCGCTCGAGATCCAGGTCCGGACGCACGAGATGCACCAGCTCGCCGAGTACGGGATCGCGGCGCACTGGCGGTACAAGGAAGGCGGCAGGCCGAAGACCGACCCGAAGTACGAGTCGAAGCTCGCCTGGATCCGCCAGCTCATGGAGTGGCAGCACGACGTCTCGGACGCCACCGAGTTCGTCGAGTCGCTCAAGGTCGACTTCTTCCACGACCAGGTCTTCGTCTTCACGCCGAAGGGCGAGGTGAGGGAGCTCCCGGCCGGCTCGACCCCCATCGACTTCGCCTACCGCATCCACACCGACATCGGCCACCGCTGCATCGGCGCGAAGGTGAACGGCCGCATCGTCCCGCTCGACCACAAGCTCCACTCGGGCGACATCGTCGAGATCATCACGAGCAAGGCCGCGCGCGGTCCGTCGCGCGACTGGCTCGGCCTCGTCGTCACGCCCGGGGCCCGCGAGAAGATCCGGCAGTGGTTCAAGCGACAGCAGCGCGAGGAGAACGTCGCGCACGGGCGCGAGGCCCTCGACCGCGAGCTGAGGCGGATCGCGCAGCGGTCGCTCGCGGACATCGACGCCGCGGAGCTCCAGCGCGTGAGCGAGCAGCTGAACATGCACGGCATCGACTCGATGTACGCGGCCCTCGGGTACGGCGAGCTCTCGGCGGCGCAGATCGTGACGCGGCTGCGCATCCTCGACGACACCTTGCTCGCCATCCCCCACCAGGCGCCGCCTCCGCCGCCTGCGACGACGAAGGGCGGCATCCGCGTGAAGGGCATGGGCGACCTGCTCGTGCGCTTCGGCGTGTGCTGCGACCCGGTCCCCGGCGATCCGATCGTGGGGTACATCACGCGCGGCCGCGGCGTCACCGTGCACCGCGCCGACTGCGCGAACGTCCGGAACATGGCCGAGCGCGAGCGCATCGTCGAGGTGGAGTGGGAGCGCGCGGGGCCGCGGACGTATCCCGTCGCCGTCCGCATCGTCGGCTGGGACCGCACCGGGCTCCTGCGCGACATCGCGTCGGTGATCAGCGAGGACCAGGTGCAGCTCGTCAGCCTCGCCGCGAACGCGAACGCCGACAAGACCGCGACGGTGAACGCGGTCCTACAGGTGACGAGCGTCGAACAGCTGTCGCGCGTCCTCGCCCGGGTCGAGGGCGTGCGCGACGTCTTCAGCGTCAGCCGCGACGGGCGATAGGCGCGAAGGAAGGGTCCGCCGCCCTCTATCAGGGGATCGTCGATGCCGCGGCTGCGGTCACCGCGCCCGGTATGCGAACCTGTCGCTGCTCGAGCCGGGAGGCTGGATCCCCGCTCGGCGTGGGCGTTCAGCGACGCGGACCTGATGGCACGGACGCTCACGCAGGCGCGCTACGTCGTCCCCGGCTTCGACCCGATGGGCGTCCGTTGACGCGGCGACGTGAATGCCGCGGTGCGCCGTGCTCGTGGAGGGCCGTCCCCACCTCGCGCCCTTCGCCGAGCACGTGGAGGACGCCGTCCATCCGCTCATCGCCACGCTCGCGCGCCGGGTGCTCGGCCTCGAGTGGACCCACTCGGTGCCGCTCCTCATCTCCGGCGAGGTCGCCGGCGCGCTCGCGTTCCACTGGGCCGGGCGCCCGCACCCGCGGGCGCCGAGCGTCGCCGACGAGCTCGACCGCCAGCGCGAGGAGGACGTCCGCGCCGCGAGCCACCGGCTGAATCGCCGCTCATCGAGGTCGGCCTCGTCCCGGCGCTCGAGATGCTCGCCGGCTCGTCCGCCGACCTCGACGTCCGCATCGAGACAGCGCCGGGCGTGTCCACGCGCGACGGCATCGCGCGCAACGCGCTGCCGAGCGCGCTGCGCCTCGCGCCGCACCGGTCCATCGAGGAGGCGCTCGGCGGGATCGCGCGGCCTTCACGCGCGGGTGCACGGGGTCGCGCTCCCGGTCGAGGTCGAGCCCCTGTTAGGTCTGGACGAGCTGGTCCTCCACCGTCTTCAGCGCGATCCCCAGGCGCGGCGATCGCGTCGTTCGTCAACCCCTCGGCGACGAGGGCGAGGATGCCGCGCTGCCGCTCGGTGAGGCCCGCGAGCGCGCCGGCGTCGCGCGCCTGCCTGCCCGCCACGAGCGAGGGGTCGAGCGCGACGAGGCCCTGTGACGCTCCGTCGACGGCGCGGCGCAGGACGCTCGCGTCCCGCACGGAGCGCTTCAGGAGGTACGACCAGCCCGAGACCTGAGGGCGGGGGATCGACGGGAGGAGCCTCGGCGCGCGCACGTTGGAGAGGGGCACGATCCCGAGGCCGGGGAGCTTCTCGCGGAGGAGCAGGCCGAGCTGCACGCCGTTGATGCCGCCGCCGAGCTCGATGTCGAGGAGCGCGACGTCCGGCTTGAGCGACGGGACGTCCCGCAGGGCAGCTTCGGCGCCGCCGAACGCCCCGACCACCTCGAGGCCGCCGTCCATCCCGAGGACGGTCGCGAGCAGATCGAGCAAAGGGCCTCGTCCTCGACGATGGTGAGACGCAGGCGCTTCGTCACTGGCGGGAGCATGCCACGGGGGTGCTCCCCCGACCCCCGCGGGGGCGGCGCTCTGTCCGCCGGCTCCGCGCCAGGGCACGCTCACGGCAGATCCGCCGGGGGAAGGGAATGCGTGCACAGATGATGAGCCGCCAGGACGATCGCCCCGTCACGCGGGCGCCCTCGCGGGGAACGCTGCCCGCCGTCACGACCCAGGTTGAGGTCCACGTGGGGCCGTTCGCCAAGCTCCGCGACGTGTTCGCGTTCGTCGAGCGCCTGAAGGCGGTCACCGGCGTGCGCGACGTCCGGATGGACCGCTGGGTCGCGGGCCACGCGGTCCTCATCGTCCGCCATCGCGACCGCATGCCGCTCCTCGCCGCGCCGCGCGAGCTCGAGGACGGGACGGCGACGGGGTCCGTCCGCCAGCCGCACGGGGTCCAGATCGAGGCCCGGCCCCGTCCGTGGACCGCGGCTGCTAGCGTCGCGCGGGTGACCGATGCGGCCTGGCGACGGCGCTACCGAGCGCCGCGCTCGTCGTTCCCCACGTGGGCGCGCGACCGCGCCGACCGCCTCACGTACCTGTCCAACCACATCGGGAGGTTCGAGGTGTTCGCGTGGGATCGCGCGCGCGACGCGCACCGCCAGGTCACCGATCGTCCGGAGGGGACCGGCTACCGCGTGCCTGCGCGCCTCGACCCGGGCGGCGAGCACGTCTGGTGGTGGAACGACCGCAAGGGCGACGAGTTCGGGACGTGGGTCGTCGAGCGCTTCGAGGGGGCCGACCGCCGTGACGCCGCGCCGCTCGAGCCGTCGTACTCGACCGGCCTCGCCCTCGGTCGCGCGGTCGCGGCGATCGGGCGGTCGACGGGGGAGGAAGGCTCGACGGTCTACGCCGTGCCGCGCGGGGAGCGGCCGCTGCTCGTCTACGCGCATCGCGAGTTGGCGCGCGTCGGCGGCCTCAGCGCCGATGAGGACCTCGTCCTCCTTTCGCACTCGGAGCACGGCGACAGCCGCGACCCCGCGCTGCGCGTCATCGATCTCGCGGGCGACCCCGTGGCCGAGCTGTGGGACGGCCCGGGCAAGGGCCTCCAGCCCGGGCGCTGGTCGCCGCTCCCGCGGGACCGGCGGGTCATCGTCCACCACGAGCGGACGGGCTCGCGGCGGCCGATGGTCTGGGACGTCGCGAGCGGCGCGACGACCGAGGTCGACGTGGACCTCCCCGGCGAGCTCTTCGGCGACTGGTATCCCGATGGCGAGGCGCTCCTCATCGGACAGGACCACCGCGGGCGCTCTCACCTCCACCGTTACCGCCTCGCGACCCGCGCGCTCGAGCCGGTGGCGCACGAGCCGGGGTCGCTCGACGAGGCGCGCGTCCGTCCGGACGGCGAGGTCTGGTACCAGCTGAACGGCTCCGTCCGTCCGCCGCACACGCTGTGGGGCTCGCGCGTCGTCCTGCGCGCGCAGGGTCCCGAGCCGCCCGAGAGCACGCCGTACACGGATGCGGACGTGAAGGGGATCCACGTGTTCGTGGCCGAGCCGCGCGGCGGATCGCGTCCCCGGCCCGCGCTCTTCCTCGTCCACGGCGGTCCCGAAGCGCACGACCGTGACCGCTGGGACCCCGAGGTCCAGACGTGGGTCGACCACGGGTTCCTCGTCCTCATGGTGAACTACCGCGGCTCGAGCGGGTACGGCAAGGAGTGGCGAGACGCGATCAGGGGGAAGCCCGGCCTCACCGAGCTCGAGGACATCGCGACCGTCCAGGACTGGGCGGTGGCGCAGGGTCTAGCGGACCGCGACCGCTGCGTCATCGGCGGCGCGTCCTGGGGCGGCTACCTCACGCTCCTCGGCCTCGGCACGCAGCCCGAGCGCTGGGCCGCGGGCCTCGCCGGCGTGCCCATCGGCGACTACATCGCGGCGTTCGAGGACGAGATGGAGCCGCTGAAGCGCTACGACGCCGCGCTCTTCGGCGGCACCCCGGACGAGGTGCCGCAGTCGTACCGCGAGCGCAACCCCATCACGTACGCCGAGCGCGTGCGCGCGCCGGTCATGATGCTCGTGGGCCGGAACGACCCGCGCTGTCCCTCGCGCAGCGCCGACGTCTACGAGGCGCGCCTGCGGGAGCTCGGCAAGGCGTTCGAGACCTACCGCTACGACGCGGGCCACGGGTCGCTCGTCATCGACGAGCGCATCCGCCAGATGGAGGCGCAGATCGCCTTCCTGGCGAAGCACCTC
Organism: Chloroflexota bacterium; assembly: GCA_016875795.1. Classification (GTDB taxonomy): domain Bacteria; phylum Chloroflexota; class Limnocylindria; order P2-11E; family P2-11E; genus JACPOT01. The sequence continues at coordinate 17,367 of VGOU01000006.1, forward strand.
GGCACGCCGAAGCCGCTCTAGCCGCGAGGAGCCTCAGGGCGTCAGCCGGAGGACCACCGGCTCGCGGCCCTTCTCCACGTACCACGGCTGCACCCACTCGGCGCCGTACTTCGCGCGCCAGAGCTCGACGAGCCTGCGGAGCGCGGCCTCGCGGTCGCCGGGACGCTCGTAGCGGGCGGCCAGCTCCTGGCCCGCGATGCGGACCGTGCACCCGGGGTGCTCCCGAAGGTTGAGGAGCCAGTCCGGGGTGCGCTCGTCACCGCGCAGCCACAGGGCGCCGTCCGCGTGCGCGAACCAGACGCGGACGGAGTGGGGGCGTCGCGTGCGCCGGCCGCGGGTGACGAGCTCGAGCTCCTCGGTGGCCGCGAGCGCGCGGTCGAGGTCAGTCGTACGAGATGAGCTCGAGGAGCGAGCCGTCGGGGTCGCGGAAGTACACGCTCGTGCCGTCGCCGCGGGCGCCGGTGCGCTCGACCGGCCCGAGCTCGATCGCGACGCCGTTCGATCTCAGGTGCTCGATCGCGCCGGCGATCGGGCCATCCCAGACGAAGCACAGGTCGCTGTTGCCGGGCGTGATGCGGACGCGGGCCACGGGCTCGGGGGTCGCTCCCGGCAGATGGACGTTCAGCTGCTGCTCGCCGAAGCGGTACGCCTTGCGGCCGCGCGGCAGATCGCGGATCTCCGCGCCGAGGACGTCGCGGTAGAAGGCGTCCGAGCGGGCGGGGTCCGAGACCGCGATGACGGTGTGGTCGAGCCGGAGCGCGCGCAGCGCTATCGCATCGCCTCGAGGAGCGGCGTCACGTCCCGGTGGAAGACGTCGATGTCCACGAGCGGCTTCTCGCCGAGCGCGGGGATGCGGCCGTTCACGGCGTCCTCGTACGTCGGCAGCGAGGCCTGGTAGTAGATGCCGATCGGGATGGGCTCCTTCTCGTACGACTTCACGACCGCGGCGGCCTTCTTCGCCACGATCCCCTGCTCGTCCGTGACGTCGTGGACGACGGGGTCGAAGCCGGCCTCCTCGAGCTTGTACAGGCGGCTCTTCTTGTCCGGCAGGTCCGCGCCCTCGTACCACTCCTTCGTGTAGAGGTCGTTGTACGTCGGGCACGTCTGGAGGACGTCGACGAGCGCGGCGCCCTTGTGCTCGACGGCCTTCTGGATGATCCCGGCGAGGTGCTTGGGCTCGAGCGCGTAGCCGCGTGCGATGAAGGTGTAGCCGGCCGCGACGGCCATCGCGATCGGGTTGATCCCGTCCTGGATGGCCTCCTCGGGCATCGACTTCGTCCGCTTGCCCTTGCGCAGGGTGGGTGAGGCCTGGCCCTTCGTGAGGCCGTACACGTTGTTGTTGTGGACGAGGTAGGCCATGTCGAGGTTGCGGCGCCCGCTGTTCACGAAGTAGCCGGCGCCGATGCCGTAGCCGTCGCCGTCGCCGCCGAGCGCGATGACCGTGACGCCGCTGTTCACGAGGCGCGCGCCGGTCGCGACCGGGAGGACGCGGCCGTGCAGCGTGTGGAAGCCGTACGCCTTGATGTAGTGCGGCGTCTTGCCGGAGCAGCCGATGCCGCTGAACACCGCGACCTTGTCGGGGTCCAGGCTCATGTTCGCGAGCGCCATCTGGATGCCGGTGAGGATGCCGAAGTCGCCACAGTTGTGGAGCGCCCCGACCGAGCTGACGTACGAGTGAACGTCCTCCACCTCGAGGTTGTGCACGACACCGTCGTACTCGAAGACCTCGTTACTGATCACACGGAGCAGGAGGAATGTCTGACCAGGCGCCGCCGGGATCGCGGCCTGCCGCAGCGTGACGCCGGCGGGGGCGCCTACGGCCACCGCCTGGCGGGCAGACGCAGCGTCGTATTCGAGGACGCCTAGCCCAAGCGGCCGAACGATCGCGGCGCCGGGTCGGACGTCGCTGGCACGCGACCACTCAGCGGCCGCTCCGAGCTGCCGCACGACGAGGACTGGATGGTCATCTGTCAGTTCGACCGAGCGGCCGCCGAGCACCGTGATGCGGTGAAGCGGAGCCGGATGAGCGTGCGACATCAGCTCGGTGACGGCGTGGGGCTCGCCGTCATGTCCGAGCACGCGATCGCCGACGCGTACCTCGCCGATCGGCTTCGTGGTGCCGTCCTCCATGACGATCGGCGTAGACGGCACGACACACCCCGGGCACCAGTCGTTGTGCAGGTCGGACTTGTAGTCCTTGATGGTGAACTTCCTCACCGGCGCCTCAACGGACATTCGTCATCACCACTCGCGTCTCTTCCTTCACCGTGCCGTCCAGCCGGGCCCGCAGCGCCGCGACGACCTCGTCCTGCGAGAAGGGACGGCCGTCGAACTTCAGGACGCGGTCCGCGATGCGGATGCCCGTCTGCTCGGCGATGAGCGCGCCGAGCTGGCCCGAGTAGTTCTCCTCCAGGAGCACGACGTGCTTCGCCGAGCGCAGGATGCGCTCGACGTCCTCGGCCGGGAACGGCCGCATGAGGCGGCACTGGAGGAAGTTCACGGTCTTCCCCGGATCCGCGAGCTCGTTCATCGCGTCGAGGATCGTCCCCTTCGTCGAGCCCCAGGACACCGCGGTGACGTCGGCTTGCTGCGGGCCATGGAGGGCGTACTGCTGGTCCTTGGAGATGGCCTTCGAGAGCAGGCCGAGCTTGCCCATGCGCTTGTGCATCATCGCGATGCGCATCTCGACGCCCTCGGTGATGTGACCGTCGGGGTCGTGCTCGTCCGACGTGCTCCAGTACCGGCCGCCCGGCGTGCCCGGCCGGCTGCGCGGGGAGATGCCGTCGGGGGTGAGCGCGTACCGCAGGTATTCGTTGCCGCTGCCCGGGCCGTGGCCGTTGCCGTGCCCGTCGGCGCGGACGACGTCGGCGCCCTTCGCCTCGTACGGCGTCCACTCGCTGCCGGTGAAGACCTTGCCGCGCTCGATCCTGTCGTACTTCAGCTCGAGCTTGTCGATCGTCGTGTACACCGCGGCGAGCTTCTTGTCGGGCAGCACGATGACGGGCAGCTGGTACTGCTCGGCCCAGTTGAAGGCCGAGAACACGTCCTGGTAGCACTCGCGCAGGTCGCCCGGGGCGATGACGACGTGCGGGAAGTCACCCTGCGCGGGGTGCAGCGTGAACAGGAGGTCGCCCTGCTCCTGGCGGGTCGGCAGGCCCGTCGAGGGGCCGCCGCGCTGGTACATCGTGATGACCGGGCCGGGCGCCTCCGTGATCGAGGAGAACCCGATGCCCTCGACCATGAGCGCGAAGCCGGGCCCGCTCGTGGCCGTCGCGCTCCGGACGCCCATGTGGGCCGCGCCGACGGCCATGTTGATCGAGGAGACCTCGTCCTCGCACTGGACGACGAGCAGGTTCTGGTCGCGCTGGTGCCGCTCGAGGTACACGCTCTCGTCGGTCGCCGGCGAGATCGGGTAGTACGTCTGGAAGGCGCATCCCGCCTTCAGCTTCGCGATGGCGATGACCTCGTAGCCCTTCGCGAGGATGCGCGCCTTGCGCTCGCGGTGCGGCTGCAGCCGGTAGGGGAACGCCTTCGCGTCGAACTCGTCCCGGACGTGGTCGAAGGCGAGCCGCGCGGCGCTGACGTTCAGCTGGCCGATCTCGCTGCGCTTCCCCTTGAACTGGCCGACGATCACCTCGGCGACGAGGTCGAAGGGGTACTCGCACAGCGCGAGCGACGCCCCGAGCGCGACGGTGTTCTTCATCACCTCGTAGCGGCGCGCCTGCTCGCCCTTGCCGACCTCGTCGAGCGCCCTCTTGATGATCTCCATGAAGGGCACCGGGTAGAAGCGGATGTCGGTCCGGTCGGCCGGCGGCTCGTACCCGATGCCGCTGTCGAAGATGACGCCGCCGCCCCCGTTCACCTCGTGGAGGTGGCCGTAGTGCGTGGGCCAGCGCCGATGGTCGCCGTCGCCGACGAGCGTCTCGTGGTCGAGCCCCACGAGGATGTCGGTCTTCTCCCTGTACGAGCGAATGTCCTCCTCGTCCACGCGGACGCGATAGAAGGAGTGCTTGCCCATGATGTTCGAGTGGTACTCGATGTTCGCGTAGACCCGCAGTCCGGCACGGCTGCAGGCCTTCGCGAAGACCTCGGCGGAGGCGTTGATCCCGCTCCCCTGGGGTCCGCCGATCATCCAGGTGAGCCGGTTCTTCTGCACGGGGGTTACGGACCTATCCTACGTTGCGGAAACGACGTCGGATGGTGACGACCACGCAGGACGCCACGAGCACGGGCAGCCGCATAGAGAAGGACACGCTCGGTGAGGTCCGCGTCCCCGCGGACGCGCTGTGGGGCGCCCAGACGCAGCGGGCCGTGGAGAACTACCCCATCAGCGGGTACCGGGCGTTCCCCGCCTTCATCCGGGCGATCGTCTCGGTGAAGAGGGCCGCCGCGCTCGCCAACGCCGAGGCCGGCCGACTGTCGGCGGAGCGGCGCGACGCGATCGTCTGGGCCTCCGACGAGATCCTCTCGGGGAAGCATCACGACCAGTTCGTCGTGGACGTCTTCCAGGCCGGGGCGGGCGTCTCGTTCCACATGAACACGAACGAGGTCATCGCCAACCTGGCGGACCGCCGGCTCGGCGGCACGCTCGGGACGTACACGAAGGTCAACGCGAACGACCACGTGAACATGGCGCAGTCGACGAACGACGTCACGCCGACGGCCATGCGCCTCGCGCACCTCGAGCTGACGGAGGGCGTCGTCGAGCAGCTCGGGCTGCTCGCCGCCGCGTTCGCGAAGAAGTCCGCCGAGCACGCCGACGTGGTGAAGCCCGGCCGCACGCACCTCCAGGACGCCGTGCCCGTCACCTTCGGGCAGGAGCTCGGAGGCTGGGCGAGCCGCCTGCAGGCCGCGGCGCAGCGTCTGAACGCCGGACGCGGCGAGCTCTGCGAGCTCGGCATAGGCGGCACCGCGGCCGGAACGGGCCTGAACGCCGACCCGAAGTTCCGCGAGCGCGTGTGCCGCTCCCTCGCGGAGTGGTACGGCGAGCCGATCGTGCCGGCGAAGGACCTCTTCGCGGCCATGCAGTCCATGGCCCCGTTCGTCCGCATCTCGAGCGGGATGCGGACCGCGGCGATCGAGCTCGGCCAGATCTGCAACGACCTGCGCCTCCTCGTGTCCGGCCCGCGGACCGGGTTCGGCGAGGTCATCATGCCCCCGGTGCAGCCGGGGTCGTCGATCATGCCGGGGAAGGTGAACCCCGCGATGGCCGAGATGGTGAACCAGGTCTGCTTCCAGGTGATCGGCAACGACACCGCGGTCATGCTCGGCGCGCAGGCGGGGCAGCTCGAGCTGAACGTCATGATGCCGGGCATCAACTACGCCGTCTGCCTCTCCGCGACGATCCTCCAGAACGCGACGCGCCAGCTCCGCGTGAAGGCCATCGAGGGCCTGCGCGTGGACACCGAGCGCGCGCAGGAGCTCCTCGACGCGAGCCCGCCGCTCCTCGTGACGGCGCTCTCGCCGCACATCGGCTACGCGAAGGCCGCGGCGCTCGCGAAGCGCGCGCTCGCCGAGAAGCGTTCGCTCTTCGACGTGGCGCTCGAGGAGAAGGTCCTCCAGGAGGCCGACCTGCGCCGCGTGCTCGACCCGCTGCCGATGACGCGCGGCGGCGTGATGGAGTGACCGCCGACGACCCGACGGGGGAGGCCACCGACCTCCTCCAGGCGCTCATCCGCAACCGCTGCGTGAACGACGGGACTCCGTCGTCGGGCCAGGAGATGCGCAGCGTCGAGACGCTCGACGCCTACTTCCGCGGGCCGGGCGTGGACATGCGGCGGTACGAGCCGATCCCCGGCCGCGGCAACCTCGTGCTGCGGATCGATGGGACGGACCCGTCGGCTCCGTCGCTCTGCCTCATGGGCCACATCGACGTCGTGCCCGCGAGCGACGAGGGCTGGCGGCGCGACCCCTTCGGCGGCGAGCTCGTCGACGGCGAGGTGTGGGGCCGCGGCGCGATCGACATGCTCGGCATCACCGCGACGATGGCCGTCGCGGCGAAGCGGCTCCTGCGCGAGGGCTGGCGCTCGCGCGGCACGCTCATCTACCTCGCGGTCGCGGACGAGGAGGCGCTCGGGACGTACGGCGCGAAGTGGATGGTCGACGAGCAGTGGGACGCCGTGCGGTGCGATCATCTCATCACCGAGTTCGGCGGCGCGCGCGTGCCGTTCGGCGAGAGCGCGAAGCTCCCGATCATGGTCGCCGAGAAGGGCTCGCACTGGGTGCGCCTGCGCGTGCGCGGCGTGCCCGGCCACGGCTCGATGCCCTACCGGACGGAGAACGCCGTCGTGACGATGGCGGAGGTCGTGCGCCGCATCGCGTCGTACCGTCCGCCTGCCGTCCTGCACGACGTCTGGATCCGCTTCATCGACGGGCTCGACCTACCGCTCGTGCAGCGCGCCCTCCTCTGCACCGGTCCCGGGCTCGAGGCGGCGCTCGGCGGCATGCCGATCGGCGTCGCGCGGATGATGCATGCCGCGACGCACACGACCTTCTCGCCGAACATCTTCCACGGCGGCGTGAAGACGAACGTCGTCCCCGACACCGCCGAGGCACACGTGGACGTCCGCACGCTCCCCGGCGTGGACGGGGACGCCGTGCGCGGGATGCTGAAGGACGCGGTCGGCGACCTCTGGGGCAGCGTCGAGATCGCGGAGGAGGGCGACAACCTCGCGACCGAGTCGCCCACGGACACGCCGCTGTGGCACGCGCTCACGCGCGCGACGGAGCGTCTCGTCCCGGGCGGGACCACCGTGCCCTTCCTCGTCGTCGGGGCGACGGACGCGCGGTTCTTCCGCCGCAAGGGCGTGAACTGCTACGGCTACGGGCTCTTCAGCGAGCGGATCCCCTTCAACGAGTTCGCGGCGATGTTCCACGGCCGCAACGAGCGCGTGGATCAGACCTCGCTGCGGCTGATGACCGAGCTCTGGGAGGCGACGGCGCGCGAGGTGCTCGGCTGAAGCGCTGGTACGGACACGGCGCTACTGGACGCGGATCGTCTTGATCTTGTCCCCGATGGCGACCTTCTGGACGACGTCCATGCCCGAGGTGACCATGCCGAAGTTCGTGTACTGCTTGTCCAGCCAGGACGCATCCTTCTTCACGACGAACCACTGGCTGTCGTTGTTGAACGCTGCGTCCTGGCCGCGCGCGATGCCGACCGCGCCGAGCGCGAACGGAAGGTCGTTGTACTCGCTCGGGACGCGCCCGCCGCCCGTGCCGGTGCCGAGCGGGTCGCCGCCCTGGGCGACCCAGTCCTCGACCCGATGGAACTTGAGGCCGTTGTAGAAGCCCTCGCGGGCCTTCGTGACGAAGCGCTCGACCGTCTTCGGGGCCTTGTCGGGGCGGAGGGCGATGGTGAACGAGCCGCCCTTCTCGAGCTCGACGACGGCGGTGGTCGCGGGTCCTGACGCTGGCGTTGCGGCTGACGTGGCAGCACCTCCGGTAGTCGGTCTTGGGGTGGCCGTGGGTGACGGCGTCGCCGGACGGACGACACGGTCGCCCGCGCCGCCGCACGCCGAGACGACGAGCGCGGCGAGGATGAGGAGCGATGTCACACGCACGCGGCCAGCGTATCCGTTTAGGCTCCCGGACGTGCCGCAGTACCAGGCCCCGAGGGGGATGCGTGACCTCCTGCCCGCGGAGGCCGAGGCGTTCGACCGCCTGCAGGCGGTCGTCATCGGCCGAGCGAAGCGCTACGGCTTCCCGCGCCTCGAGACGCCGCTCATGGAGGACGCGCAGGTCTTCATCACGGGCACCGGCGAGTCGAGCGACATCGTCGGCTACGAGATGTACGAGGCGAGCCTGCGCGGCAGGGGCGGGCTCGCGCTCCGCCCGGAAGGCACGCCGGCGGTCGCCCGCGCGCTCCTCGAGCACGGCCAGCATCGCAGCGCCCGTCCGATCCGGTACTCCTACTTCATGCCGATGTTCCGCGGCCAGCGGCCGCAGCTGCTCCGCTACCGGCAGTTCTGGCAGTGGGGCCTCGAGTGCTTCGGGGCGGAGGAGGCGAGCGCCGACGTCGAGATCATGGAGTTCTCGGCGTCGCTCTTCGCCGAGCTCGGCCTCACCGCGTACGACCTGCAGCTGAACACCATCGGCGACGCGGCGTGCCGACCGAAGCTCCGCGAGGCGCTCGCGGCGCATTTCCGGCAGCACCGCGACGCGCTCAGCGAGCCGTCGCAACGTCGGCTCGAGACGAACGTCCTGCGCATCCTCGACTCGAAGGACCCCAGGGATCGCGAGGTCATCGCCGGCGCGCCCGACCTGCACTCGCTCCTCTGCGCGGACGACCGCGCGCACTTCGGCGCGGTCGTCGGCGGCCTCGACCGCCTCGGCATCCGGCACACGGTCGTGCCGACGCTCGTGCGCGGCCTCGACTACTACGCGCGCACCGTGTGCGAGTTCGTCCTCACCGATCCCGAGTTCACGAAGGCCGGCGACATCGCGGTCGCGGGGGGCGGGCGGTACGACGGCCTCGTCGAGACGCTCGGCGGTCCGCCGATGCCGGGCACCGGCATCGCCGGGGGCGTGGACGTGCTCCTCGCCGCGCTGAAGCAGCAGGGCGTGGCGCTGCCGGGCGAGCCGCTCGCGGAGGTGTGGGTCCTGTCGGGGCAGCCGGACGACGTCGCCGACCGGATCCAGCTCGCCTCGGGCCTGCGCGAGGCCGGCTTCCGCGTCGCCACCGAGTACAGCACGCGCCCCCTCGATCGCCAGCTCGAGAACGCCGTGAAGCACGGCGCGAAGGTGGCCGTCATCCGCGGGATGGAGGAGGCGCGCGGCGGCAACGTCATCGTCCGGGACCTCGTGGCCAAGGAGCAGCGCGTGACGCGGCTCGCGGCGGTCGTGACCGAGGTGGGCCGGCACGCGCCGACGTACCCGAAGCCGTCGCTCGCCGACGGGGCAGGAGGCTAGCGATGCTGCGAACGCGCACGTGCGGCGACGTCCGTGCCGAGCACGCCGGCAGCGAGGTCACCCTCTGCGGCTGGGTGCACACGCGCCGCGACCACGGCGATCTCACCTTCATCGACCTGCGCGACCGCTACGGGATCACCCAGATCGTGGCGACGGCGCAGGACCGCGCGGAGGTCCACGCCGCCTTGAAGGACGCCCGCAGCGAGTGGGTGCTGCGGGTGCGCGGCACCGTGCGCCCGCGCCCGGAGGGCACGCGCAACCCGAAGCTGGCGACGGGCGACGTCGAGGTCCTCGCGTCGGCCGTCGAGGTGCTCAACGCCGCGAAGACCCCTCCCTTCTATGTGAACGAGGAGGGCCAGGTCGACGAGACGCTGCGGTGGAAGTACCGGTACATCGACCTGCGGCGCGAACGCTCGCGCGAGATCATGCGCCTGCGGCACGAGGTCGTCGCCTGGATCCGCGCGTACTTCATCGAGCGGGGCTTCTGGGAGATCGAGACGACGAACATGATCCGCGGCGACCCCACCGGCGCGCGCGACTTCGTCGTGCCGTCGCGCTACCACCCGGGGAAGTTCTGGGCGCTGCCGCAGTCGCCGCAGCAGCTGAAGCAGATCCTCATGTACGGCGGCATCGACAAGTACTTCCAGATCGCGCGCGCGTACCGCGACGAGGACCCGCGCGCCGACCGCGTGTACGAGCACTCGCAGCTCGACGTCGAGATGTCCTTCGTCGAGCGCGAGGACGTCATGGCGCTCATCGAGGACGTGTACACGAAGGTCATCGAGCGCTTCTCGGCGAAGCCGCTCATGGCGAAGCCGTGGCCGCGCCTCACCTTCGCCGACGCGATGCGCCGCTACGGGTCGGACAAGCCGGACCTGCGGTTCGGGACGGAGCTCGTCGACCTCACCGGCGCGTTCCCGGACAGCGCGTTCGCCGTCGTGCGTGAGGCGATCGCGAAGGGCGGCGTCGTGCGCGGCATCGTCGCGCCGGGCAAGGCCGACGCGGCGCGCAAGGAGATCGACGGCTGGGCGGAGGTCGCCAAGCGCAAGGGCGCGAAGGGCCTGCTGACGTTCGGCTTCGCCGGGAGCGAGGTGCGCTCGCCCGTGGCGAAGTTCCTGTCGGCGGCGGAGCTCGCGGCCATCCGCGGGCGCAGCGGCGCGCGGGACGGCGACATGGTCCTCGCGGTGGCGGACGGCGAGCGCCACGCGAGCGAAGCCGTCGGCACGCTGCGCCAGCAGCTCGGCGAGACGCTCGGTCTCATCGACGCCTCGAAGCACGCCGCGGTGCTCATCTACGACTTCCCGCTCCTCGAGCGCACGCCCGCCGGCGGGTGGACGTTCTCGCACAACCCGTTCTCGGGGCCGCTCACGCCCGACGAGCTGGCGTGGCTCGGCACCGACCCGAGCCGCGCGCGCTCGTCGCAGTACGACTTCGCGCTCGACGGGCGCGAGACCGCGGGCGGGAGCATCCGCATCCACCAGCGCCCGGTGCAGGAGCGCATCCTCGAGTTCATGGGCATCCCGAAGGCCGAGGCCCAGCAGCGCTTCGGCGCCATCCTCGACGCCCTCGAGTACGGCGCGCCGCCCGAGGGCGGCTTCGCCGGCGGGATCGAGCGGCTCGTCATGACCATCGCGGGGACCGAGAACATCCGCGAGGTGCAGGCCTTCCCGAAGACGCAGACCGGGTACGACCCGCTCCTCGACGCGCCCGCGCCGATCACGCCGGGCGAGCTCGACGAGCTCGGCCTGCGGGTGGTGGGGAAGCCCCAGGAGAAGCGGCCGAGCGGGGGATAGCGGCACCTACACTTTCCACGTGACGGAGCGCATCTACCTCGACCACGCGGCGACGACGCCGGTCGACCCGGAGGTCGCCGAGGCGATGGTCCGCGTGCTCTCGGAGGTCCCGGGGAACCCCTCGAGCATCTACGCCGAGGGCCGGCGCGCCCGCGCGCTCGTCGACCGCTCCCGGGCGGAGGTCGCGGCCGCGATCGGCGCGCAGCCCGGCGAGATCGTCTTCACGAGCGGCGGCACCGAGGCCGACAACCTCGCGCTCCGCGGCGTGCTGAAGGCGTACCGCGGCGAGCGGGACGGCCTGGTCATCAGCGCCATCGAGCACCACGCGGTGCTCGACACGGCCGAGGACCTCGAGCGGCACGCGCACGTGCGGGTGACGCGCGTGCCGGTGGATCGCGACGGGCTCGTGGACCCGCTGGCCGTCGAGCGCGCGATCGACGGGCGCACCGCCCTCGTCTCGATCATGCACGCGAACAACGAGGTCGGGACGGTGGAGCCGATCGACGCGATCGGCCGGGTCTGCCGGGCGAAGGGCGTGCCGTTCCACACCGACGCGGTCCAGACCGTCGGCGTGCTCCCGTTCGACGTGCGCGAGCTGCCCGCCGACCTCGCCTCGATCAACGCGCACAAGCTGTACGGGCCGAAGGGCGTCGGCGCGCTCTACGTGCGCGGTGGCACGCGCATCGCGACGATGCAGACGGGCGGCGGCCAGGAGAAGGGCCGGCGCACCGGGACGGAGAACGTCGCCGGCATCGTCGCGCTCGGCGTCGCCATGCGCATCGCGGCCGAGCGCCGCGAGCGCGACGCCGCGCGCCTCTCCGCGCTGCGCGACCGGATCATCGACGGCGTGCGCAGCCGCATCCCGGCTGCCGTGCTCACCGGTCACCCCACGCGGCGCCTCCCGAACAGCGCGTCGTTCTGCTTCCCGGGCGCGCAGGGCGAGTCGCTCATCGTCGCGCTCGATCTCGAGGGCATCTCGGTCTCGAGCGGGTCGGCGTGCACGTCCGGCAGCACGGAGCCGTCGCACGTCCTCACCGCCATCGGCGTCGCCCGGGACGCGGCCCAGGGCTCCCTGCGCATCACGGTGGGGCGCGACACGACGGACGCGCACGTGGACCGGCTGCTCGAGGTCCTGCCGCGCGTCGTGGAGCGGATCCGCGCGGTGTCGCGCGAGCCGGTCGCGACGTGAGCAAGAGATCGAGCGAGGATCCGGCTTCGCCGGTCCGAGCGAGTCCGACAGAGCGGAGCGGCTATCTGGCCGTCAGGCCTGATATGGGGCAGGAGCGGTTCGGCGCGGCCGAGGACCTCTATCCGCCCGCCGCGGTCGATCACTTCACGAGCCCGCGCAACGTGGGCGGGGTGGACGATCCGGACGGGAAGGGCTCGGATACGAACCCGGCGTGCGGCGACCGGACGACGATCACGGTGCGGCTCCGCGACGGGCGGATCGAGGACGCGCGCTTCCGCACGTTCGGGTGCGTCGCGGCGATCGCGTCCGCGTCCGCGCTCACCGAGCTCGTGAGGGGCCGCGCCGTGGCCGAGGCGCGCGCGGTCGAGCCAGCCGACGTGATCGCCGCGCTCGGCGGGCTCCCCGCACGGAAGGAGGCCTGCGCCGTGATGGCCGTCGGCGCGCTGCGCGCCGCGCTCGTCGACGCTCACGTGGGCTCGGGGGCATGAGCGAGCGCGTCTTCGTCGCAATGAGCGGTGGCGTGGACTCCTCGGTCACGGCCGCGATCCTCGCCGACCGCGGGTACGACGTCGTCGGCGTGTGGATGCGCCTCTCGAAGGAGGGCGTGGCGAACGACGCGCCGCGCTGCTGCGGCACCGACGAGGCGGGGGAGGAGGCGCGCCGCGCGGCGGCGCACCTGGGCATCCCCTTCTACGCGCTCGACTACGCCGACGTGTTCGGCCGCGACGTCGTCGACCGGTTCGTCGACGCGTACGCGCACGGCGAGACGCCGAACCCGTGCGTCGCGTGCAACGCGTACGTGAAGTTCGAGGCGCTGCTGCGCGACGTCGTCGCGAAGTTCGGCGCGGCTTTCCTCGCGACGGGCCACTACGCCCGCGTCGTCACCGACGCGAGCGGGCGGCACCGCCTGCTGCGCGCGCTCGACGCGTCGAAGGACCAGTCGTACGCGCTGTACATGCTCGGCCAGCGCGAGCTCGCGCGGGTCCTGTTCCCCATCGGGGAGCTGCGCGCGAAGGAGGAGACACGCGCGCTCGCCGCGCGCTACGGGCTGCCGAACGCGGCGAAGGCCGAGAGCATGGACATCTGCTTCGTGCCCGGCGACCACCGCGACCTCGTGCGCGGCCGGGCGCCGGAGGCGTTCGTGTCCGGACCCGTCGAGCGGTCGGACGGCACCGTCGTCGGCCGCCACGACGGGCTCGCCTCGCTCACGGTGGGCCAGCGCCGCGGCGTCGGCGTCGCGGCGGGCGAGCGGCTGTACGTGCTGCGGCTCGACCTCGAGCGCAACGCGGCCGTGGTCGGCACGCGCGCGGAGGTCGCGTCGCGCGCGTACGCCCTGCGCGACGTCCAGTTCACGTTCAGCGAGCCGCCGGGCCAGCGCTTCGCGTCGACGGTCGCGCTGCGCTACCGCGCGGCGCCGGTCGCCTGCGAGGTGGAGGCGCTCGAGCGAGGGTCGGCGCTCATCAGGCTCGCCGAGCCGGCGCTCGTGGCGCCCGGACAGGCGGCCGTGCTGTATGAGGGCGACGAGGTCCTCGGCGGCGGCACCGTGCGGGAGGCGCTCGCGGCCTGAGGCTCCTCCTGCGCATCGCCGCCATCGCCGTCTCCGGTGCCGCGCTCTTCGGGGCCGGCACCGTGACGGCCTCGTCCAGCTCGAGCCGTCGCCGGCCTCTTCACCGCGCTCGCGGTGGCGGCCGCCCTCGCGCTCATGGCGATGGCGCTCACCGGCACGGGCCGCGGTGACGCCGCCGTGCCGCCGTCACCCGAGCTCGTCACGGCGATGCGCGCGACGTTCCTCTTCATGTCGTTCAGCGCCCTCATCGGCCTCGCGTGGCTGCGCGGCATCGCGCATCCCCCCGTGCACGACTCGACCCCGTACCACGGCGACGCGATCGCCCTGAACGAGTGCGCGGCGCGGCGACGAGTTCGTGTCGCGCCTCTCGTACCCGGCCCTCTCGGTCGTGCTCATCCTCCCGTGGATCGCGCTCGGCTGGGGCGCGAACGTCCTCTGCGTCCTGTGCCTGCTCGCGGCCATGGCGCTCGTCCTCGTCCGCGCACCCGCGGGCACGCGGCCGTTCGTCCTCACCGGGCTGCTCGCGGCGTTCTACGTCATCCAGGCCGCCGCCGAGCACGGGTGGCGCGCGGCCGGCGCGCTCACCGTCCTCGCGCTGCCCGCTCCCGCAGGGCGAGCACGCCCGAGGTGAGGGCCGAGGCGAGCGCGGCGTAGAGCAGGTGCGCGTCGCCGAGGACGCCGACGCGCGAGCCGGTGAGCTCGCCGACCACCTGCGCGACGGCGGATGCCGCGATCGCCGCGAGCCAGGCCGTGCCGAGCGCGCGCGGACGCCCGATCGCCGCGCGGAACGCGGCGGGGACCCCGAGCGCGACGAGCAGTAGCGGCACGACCGCGGGCGGCATCTGCCTCATCATTGAACAGATGGAGAGCGGGCAGATCCGCGAGACCTTCTTCGCGTTCTTCGAGAAGCGTGGCCACGTGCGGCTGCCGAGCGCCCCGCTCGCCCTGAAGGACGACCCGAGCGTGCTGTTCACGAGCGCGGGCATGCAGCCGCTCGTGCCCTACTTCACGGGGACCAAGCAGGCTCCCGCCAAGCGGATCGTGACCGTCCAGAAGTGCCTGCGGACGACCGACATCGACGAGGTGGGGAACGACGGGTACCACCAGACCTTCTTCGAGATGCTCGGGAACTTCTCGATCGGCGACTACTGGAAGAGCGAGTCGCTCCTCTGGAGCTGGCAGCTCCTCACGGATGGGTTCGGCTTCGACGGCGACCGGCTCGTCGCCACCGTCCACACGAGCGACGACGAGGCCTACGACGTCTGGACGAAGGAGCTGAAGCTCCTCCCGCCGGAGAAGGTCCGGCGCCTCGGCGACGACAAGAACTTCTGGGCGCCGGGGCCCACGGGACTGTGCGGCCCCGACAGCGAGATCTTCATCGACCGCGGCCCGCAGCCGGGCGTCGCGCCGCACGACTGCGGCCCCGGTGAGGACTGCGGCCGCTACGTCGAGATCTGGAACAACGTCTTCCAGCAGTACGACCGCCAGCCGGACGGCTCGCTCGTGCCGCTCCCGAAGAAGAACATCGACACGGGAGCGGGCCTCGAGCGGATCACGACGGTGCTGCAGAACGTCCCCGGCGACGCGTTCCGCACCGACCTCTTCAGGCCGATCGTCGAGCGCATCGAGCAGCTCGCGGGCGTTCGCTACGGCGACGCGGCGGTCGACCGGAGCATCCGGATCGTGGCCGAGCACTCGCGCGCCGCGACCGTCCTCATCGGCGACGGAATCCAGCCCTCGAACGAGAACCGCGGCTACGTGCTGCGGCGGCTCATCCGCCGCGCGGCGCTCCACGCGCGCAAGCTCGGCCTCCGCACCGGGACGATCGCGCAGCTCGGCGTCCTCGCCACGCGCGTCCTCCAGCCGCACTACCACGAGCTCGGCGAGAGGCGCGAGCGCATCAACGAGATCCTCGAGGCGGAGGAGCGCAAGTTCGAGCAGACGCTCTCGAGCGGGCTCGACCAGCTGAACGCGGCGATCACGACGGCGCGCTCTGCGGGGCGCCGGGGCATCGACGGCGACACGGCTTTCAGCCTGTACGACACGTTCGGCTTCCCGATCGAGATGACGCGCGAGATCGCGGGCGCCGCCGAGCTCGAGCTCGACGAGCGCCGCTTCCGCGAGCTCCTCGAGCAGCAGCGCGCGCGCAGCCGCGCGAGCGCGCGCTTCTCCCAGGACGCGATGCGCTTCGGCCAGTTCTATTCGGACCTGCGCGAGCGCGACGGCCTGCGGAGCGAGTTCACCGGGTACCACGAGCTCGCGACGGAGGGGCGCATCGTCTCCCTCGCGATCGGCGGGCGGCGCGTCGACGAGGCGCGCGAGGGGAGCGAGGTGGAGGTCGTGCTCGACCGCACGCCCTTCTATCCCGAGGGCGGCGGTCAGGTGGGCGACCGCGGCCACGTCACGACCGGCGGCGGGCGGGTGATGGTCGCCGACACGCAGACGGCGGCGCCCGAGGTCGTCGTCATGATCGGCACGGTGGTGGACGGCGTCCTGCGCAGCGGCGACCTCGCGCGCGCCGAGGTGGACGCCGACCTGCGCCGCCACACGATGCGCAACCACACGGCCACGCACCTCCTGCACGCGACGCTGCGCCGCGTCCTCGGCGAGGAGGTGCACCAGGCGGGCTCGCTCGTGCACGCGCCGAACCTGCGGTTCGACTTCACCTTCGGCCGCGCCCTCACCCCGGAGGAGATCCGGCGCCTCGAGGACGAGGTGAACCAAGCGATCCTCGACAACGTGTCGGTCGTCGCCGAGACGATGCCGCTCCAGGACGCGCTCGCGTCCGGAGCGCTCCACCTCTTCGACGAGAAGTACGGCGGCGAGGTCCGCGTCGTCCAGGCGGGGCCGAGCCGCGAGCTGTGCGGCGGCACGCACTGCCACTGCACCGGCGACATCGGCCTCTTCCTGGTCACGAGCGAGGGCTCGATCGGGGCGGGGCTGCGGCGCATCGAGGCGGTCACCGGCCAGGGCGCGCTCGCCGAGGTGCGCGCGATGCGCGAGCGCAGCGACCGCATCGCGCAGCGCCTGCGGGTGCAGGGCGCGCGCGTGGTCGAGGCCGTCGAGCAGCTCGCGGACCAGCGCGACCGGCTGGAGAAGGACCTCGCGAGCGCTCGCCGCGCGGGGATGGACACGTCGGCGACGGGGCTCGTGGCGAAGGCGGAAGCGCTCGACGGCATGCGCCTCGTCGTCGCGAACGTCGGCGACGCGGACGACAAGCAGCTGCGCGAGCTGTCGGACCGCGTGCGGGACCAGCTGCCATCGGGCGTCGTGGTGCTCGGCGCCGTCCGCGCCGACCGCGCCGCGTTCGCGGTCGCGGTGACGAAGGACCTCACGACGAAGGTGCACGCCGGCACGGTGGCGAAGCAGATCTCCTCCATCGTCGGGGGCAGCGGCGGCGGCCAGCCGCACAGCGCCACCGGCGGTGGGAAGGACATCGCCCGCCTCGGCGATGCGCTCGACGCCGCGCGGCGCATCGTCCGAGAGCAGACCAGTGGGGGCCGTGGCGGGGCTTAGGGCGAAGGTCGAGCGCGGACCGGCGGTCGCTGGCGTCGAGCTCGCGGCTGACCGCATCCGCGTCATCGTCGCCCGGCGCCAGGACGTCCTGCTGCGGATCACCGGCGCCGCGCAGGCGCCGCTGCGCCCGGGCGCGATGGCCGGCGGCCTCGTCGTCGACCGCGAAGCGGTGGGCGGGGCGGTCGCGAGCGCGCTCTCCGTCGCCGAGGCCCGCGACAAGGCGGCGAAGCTCATCGCGGCGATCGACGGCGACGACGTGCGCACGTACCACCTCGCTACGACGTTCGAGCGCGAGGCGCTGAACGAGCCGATGAGCCACGGGGAGGTGACGCGCGCGGTGCAGGAGGCGCGGGCCGAGGCCGAGCGCAGCGCGCGCGAGGCGTCGGTGAACGACGCGGCCCTCCGCGGCATCGCGACCGTCCAGCTCCGCGACGACGTCGCCGGCCTCGCGCTCGACGGCCGGCCGCTCTCCTCGCTCGTCGGGTTCCAGGGCCGCTACGTGGAGGTGCGCACCGACGTCTCGCTCGCCCCGCTCGTCCTCGCGAGCGCCGCGAGCGGCGCGCTCGAGTCCGGGAAGCGGCGCGGGACGGTGACGCCCGGGGCGTACGCGCTCGCGCGCCTCCTCGCGGCGTGCGGGATCGTTGAGGGAGGGATCCTGAGCCTCGGCGCCGACGTCACCGCGTTCGCCGTCATACGCGGCTCGCGCGTGGTGGCCACGCGGGCGTTCGGCCTCGGCCGCGACGCGCTCCTCGCGCGCACGGACCGCGTCGAGCGGGACGCCGCGGTCTGGGCGCGGTGCGTGACGTCGCCGATCCCCGGGATGGACGGCCTCCTGCCGTCGCGGTGGCTCTTCGTCGGCGTGCCGGAGGAGCTCGTCGCGCTGCCGCGCGCGCTGGCCGACGCGGTGGCGCAGGAGCGCGGCGGCGAGGTCGAGATGGAGCCGCTCCGGCCCGCGCTCGCCTCGCGCGTCGTCGCGCCGGAGCCGCTGCACGCCGACGACCTCGTCGCGTGCGGCGCCGCGGCGCTCGCGGCGGAGATCGCGTGACGCGCACGATCGTCGACCTCGACGCGCGCGCGACGGTCCTCGACGCGTCGGAGCGCCTCGCCGCGGCACCGCCCCCCC
>VGOU01000007.1 GCA_016875795.1 Chloroflexota bacterium
ACCGGCGAGAACGACGGGAAGTCGCCGCAGATCTTCGGCGGCCGGACCGCGGTGGTGCGGTCGTTCCACCTGCTGTCGGTGAAGTGGAGGAGCTTCGACTTGGCGGTGACCTTGTCGTTCTCGAAGCACAGGTTCGCCTTGTCGAACTTCGCCGTCGTCGTGACGTCGAAGACGACCGAGCCGGTCGAGAGCTTGAAGCCGCTCGGCAGCGCCTGCGGCAACGTCGTCGTCCTGATCTCGACGGTGCCCGCCGTCGTGACGTTGCCGAAGGTGACCGTCACCGCCTTCGTGCCGGTCGCCGGGTCGGCGGCGAGCTGCTTCGTGACGTTCGTTCCGGTGCTCACGTCCGCCTTCGCGGCGGGCGACGCGGCCGGCGTCTGCGTCCCGGTCGGACACGCCGTCAGCACGAGTGCGACGGCGACGAGCGCGGACGTGCCGAACAGCCGTCTCTTCATCCCTTTGAACCCTTTCCCTGCGTAGTGACCGAAGTGTACGGACCTTGCTCGCCTGGACCCCATCTATTCTGATCAGCGATGGGGTATCCACCGCGCGGCGGCGGCCGCGGCGGCGACGGGGAAGAGCGGGGCGGCTTCGAGATCGACTGGTCGAACATCGACTTCTCGACCTTCGGCCGCCGGCACCGCAGCCAGCCCCCGGGCGGCCTCATCGTCGTCCTCACGGTCCTTGCGGTCCTCTTCGTCGTCCTGCCGTTCGTCGTCGGCCCGCTCATCCGGTTCCTCACGGACCTGCTGTGGTTCCGCAGCCTCGGGCTCGAGAGCGTCTACCTCATCCGCTACCAGGCCGGCTTCTGGGCCTTCGTCGCCTTCTTCACGGCCTTCTTCGTCTTCGCCGCGATCAACCTCTACTTCGCGCTCCGGCCGAAGGTGCGCGCGGCGGTCGTGGAGGGCGGCGGGCGGCCGGCGGGCGCGCTGGCGCTCACGCTGCGGCTCCTCCCGGTCCTCCTCATCCCGTCGCTCTTCTTCGGGCTCGCCGGCGGTGCCGAGTGGGACACGATCCTCCGCTGGCTGAACGGCGCCCCCTTCGCCGCGACCGACCCGCTCTTCGGGCGCGACATCGGCTTCTACTTCTTCACGCTGCCGTTCCTGCAGTTCGTCCGCGGCTGGCTGATCGTCGCGATCCTGCTCATCGCGGTCGGCGTGTTCTTCGTGTACAGCGCGCGCGGCATCGCCGGCGTCGCGCTCGGGCAGATCGAGACGCCCACCGACCTCCAGCAGGTCGGGTCGCTCGCGCGCACGTTCGCGACGCCCGCGCGCGCGCACCTCTCGATCCTCGCGGGCCTCTTCCTCCTGCTCCTCGCCGGCGGGTACGTCCTCGACCAGTTCGACCTCCTCTTCCGTGAGGAGCCCGTCCTCACCGGCGCGGGCTACACGAGCGCGAACGCGCGCCTCCCGGCGCTCACCGTCCTCAGCGGCATCGTCGCGCTCGCGGCGCTCCTCGCGTTCGTGAACGCGTTCGCGCGAACGGTGTGGCTCGTCGGCGGCGCGGTCGCGCTCTGGCTCGTCGCCACCGTGATCCTCCTCGGCGTGTACCCGGGGATCGTGCAGACGTTCTTCGTGAACCCGGACCCGATCAACCGCGAGCGGCCGTACCTCGAGCGCCACATCCAGGCGACGCGCACGGCGTGGGGGCTCGCGAACGTGGAGGAGTCCGCGTTCGACGTCGCGCCGAACCCACAGCCCGCGGACCTGCAGGCGTACACGGACACGACGACGGTGCGCCTCTGGGACTGGCGCCCGCTCCTCGACACGTACCAGCAGCTGCAGGCGCTGCGGCAGTACTACGCGTTCAACGACGTCGACGTCGACCGCTACACGATCCGGGGCGCCGAGCGGCCGGTGATGCTCGCGGCGCGCGAGCTCGAGCAGACGCGGCTGCCTCGCGAGGCCCGCACGTGGCAGAACGTGCATCTCGTCTACACCCACGGCTTCGGCGCGGTGCTCACGCCGGTGAACGCGGTCACGCCGGAGGGGCTGCCGCGGATGGAGCTGCGCGACATCCCGCCGCAGGGCGAGCCCAGGATCGACCAGCCGCGCATCTACTACGGCGAGTCGACCGACCAGTACGTGATCGTCGGCACGACGCAGGACGAGTTCGACGGGGCGGATCAGGCCTATCGCTTCACGGGCGGCGGCGGGGTCTCGCTCGGGACGCTGTGGGACCGGCTGCTCTTCGCGATGCGCTTCGGCGACGGGAACCTGCTCGTCACCCCGCAGCTGTCGAGCGACAGCCGGATCCTGTTCCACCGGGACATCGCCGAGCGCGTGCGGCTCATCGCGCCGTTCCTCGCGTTCGACCGCGACCCGTACCTCGTCATCGCGGACGGGCAGCTGTGGTGGATGCACGACGCGTACACCACAAGCAGCGGCTACCCCTACTCGCAGCTCCGCGGCGCGGTCAACTACATCCGGAACAGCGTGAAGGTCGTGACGAACGCCTACGACGGCAGCATCACGTTCTACGTCGTCGACGACAGCGATCCGGTCCTGCGCACGCTGCGGTCGATCTACCCGGACCTCTTCGTGCGCGACATCGAGCAGATGCCGGTGTCGCTGCGCGCGCACGTCCGCTACCCGGAAGACCTCTTCCGCGCGCAGGTCGAGCTGTTCGCGACGTACCACATGACCGACCCCGCGGAGTTCTATAACCGCGCTGACGCGTGGCGGATCGCGACCGAGATCCTCCAGCAGGGAGGGCAGCCCGCGCCGATCGAGCCGTACTACGTCACGACGACGCTGCCCGGGTCCACGCGGAGCGAGTTCGTCCTCTTCGTGCCGATGACCCCCGCGGGGCGCGACCGCGACAACATGGTCGCCTGGGTCGCGGGACGCGCGGATCCGCCCGAGTACGGGAAGCTCCGCGTGCTCCGCTTCCCCAAGGAGCGCGTGATCTTCGGCCCGCTGCAGATCGAGGCCCGCATCGACTCGGACTCATCCATCCGGCAGCAGCTGACGCTGCTCTCCGCCGGCGCGGGCGCGAACGTCATCCGCGGCAACCTGCTCGTGCTGCCCGCCGGGAACTCGTTCCTGTACGTGAAGCCGCTCTTCGTCCAGGCGAGCCAGGGCCGCATCCCGGAGCTGCGCCGCGTGATCCTTGCGACGCAGGAGCGCATCGTCATGGAGGACACGTTCGAGAAAGCGCTCGCGCGGCTCTTCACCGAGACCGCGGCGGGGATCCCTCCGACTCAGCCCGCGCCGGCGGCGTCTCCCGGCGCCTCGCCGCGCCCGCCCGTGTCGCCGACCGCGACCCCCGCGGGCACACCGGCGCCGAGCGCCACGGTCGCGCAGCTCGTGCGCGAGGCGTCGCAGCACTTCGACGCGGCGCAGGCCGCGCTGCGCAGCGGTGACTTCGCGGAGTACGGTCGTCGCATCGCACAGCTCCAGGACACGCTCGCGAGGCTTCGCGCTGTCACGGGCCAGTAGCCCCGGCCTCAGCGACCGCCACCTCGCTCTCGTCGCGATCCTCGCGGGGATCATGTGGTCCGTGGGCGCGATCGACCTCATGCGGCCGTCGTTCGAGCGCATGGGACTGCTCCTCGTCGGGATCGCCCTCGGTGCCGCCGGCGCGCTCGGGCGCGACGTCGGCCTCGGCGCCGGGCTGTACGCGATCGCCGTCGGCGGCGTCGAGCGCATCCAGCGCGACCTCCTCGAGAGCGGGAGCGACGTGCTCCCCGCGACGGCGGAGGCGATCGACGTGCTCATGAGCGGCCGCAACCCGTACGACCACGTCATGACGTCGACGAACCCTTACGGCTCGCCGTTCGTGTATCCGCCGGGCGCGTTCCTCTTCTACCTGCTGCCGTACCGCGGCACGGGCGACATCGGCCGGGTCGAGACGTGGGCGGGGATCCTCACGATCGCGGCGTTCGTCGTCGCTGGCGCGCGCGTCGGCGCGGGCCGCGCCGCGCTCATCGCCATGCTGTACGCGGTGTGGGGCATCGCCGCGTTCCGCACGACCGACGGCGGCAACGACGTCGCCGCCGCGCTCCTCGTCGTCATCGGGCTCGTCGCGCTCGCGTTCGCGTCGCTCGAGCGGCCGCGCGGGCGGATCGCGTTCGTCGTCTCGGCGGTCGCCCTCGGGTGGTCGCTCGCCTTCAAGCAGTTCGCCGTGATCGTCTGGCCGATGGTGCTGCGCCACCTCGCCGTCGCCGGCGCCCCCTGGCGCCGCTACGCCTTGATCTCCGGCGGCCTCGCCGCGGCGATGATCCTGCCGTTCCTGCTGTGGTCGCCGCCGGCGTTCCTGCGCCAGCAGCTTGGCGCGCTGACCTTCCACGACCAGGTGTGGGGCGCGAACCTCCTGAACACGCTGTCGCAGCGGTGGCCGGTCGAGGGCGTCCTCGGCCTGTTCCTGTGGCTCGAGCTCGCGGCGACGGGCGCGCTGGTGTGGCTGGCGCTGCGCTCGCGCATCGCGACGATCGGATCCGCTGCGCTCATCGGCGCGGCCATCCTCGTCGTGCCGCTGCTCCTCGCGAAGTGGACGACGCAGAGCTACTACGTCTACGCCGCGACCATCGCCGCGGCGGGGCTCGTGCTCATCGACACCCCCGGCGAGGCCGCGCCGGATGCGTGAGCTCGACCTCGCCGGATACGCGCAGGCCTTCGGCCGCATCCACGGCGCGTTCACCATGGACGCGGCGCTGCTCTTCTTCGCCTACGCCTCGCTCGCGGGCGAGCGCGGCCACGTGATGGAGATCGGTGTGCACCACGGCCTCTCGGCCATCGCCGTCGCGGCGCTGCGCGGCGAGGGCGCGCGCATGGTCGCGCTCGACACCTTCGGCGCGAGCGGCAGCGCGACCGCCTCGGGCGGCATGTCCGCCGACGAGCGCACCTTCCGCGCGTCGATGGAGCGCTTCCACGGCGACACGTCCTTCGTGCGCGTGATCGCGGCGGACTCGCGCGCGGTCGCCCCGGGCGATCTCGGCGCGGGGTTCAGCTTCTGCCACATCGACGGCGGCCACAGCGCCGAGGAGACGCGCAGCGACCTCGCGCTCGCGAGCGCGGTCTGCCGCGGGGGCGGCCTCGTCGCGCTCGACGACTACTTCAACCCGTCGTTCCCCGGCGTCTCGGAAGGCACGGTCCGCCACCTCATCGAGCGTCCCGGCGACCTCGCGCCGCTCGCGATCGGCGCGAACAAGGTGCTGTTCCGGAGGGGCGCCGCGGGCGACCTGAACGCGCGCCTCGGCGAGCGATACCCCTTCATCCCGCGGACGCGCGCCGTGTTCGCCGGCAGCGAGGTCCTCGTGTTCGGGTCGGGGCTCGCGCACTACGTCGACATCGGCGCGTCGAGCGTGGGCGAGCTGCGCCCGCGCGAGCTGCGGCTGCGTGTCGACCTCGAGCCGCATGTCGACCGGCTCATCGCGTCGCCCGGCACGACCGTGCCGCTGCGGGTGCGCGTCCGCAATCGGTCGAACGTGCCGCTCGAGTGGAGCGACTCGCCGTTCGGGCTCTCGTACCACGTGACCGGTCCGATCGAGCGCTACGAGAACGCGCGCGTGTGGTTCGAGCCCGCGCTCGCCGAAGGCCAGGAGCGCCTGATGGACGTCCAGGTCCAGGTGCCCGAGCGGCCCGGCGAATACACGATCGAGATCGACGTCGTCTGGGAAGGCATCTGCTGGCTGCGCGATCGCGGCAACAGACCGGCGACGGCACGTCTTACGGTGCGTTGAGCCCTCTAGCGCCGGCGGAGGCCCTGCGTGATGTTCGCGATCTCGAGCGCGGTGACGCCGAACCGGCGCAGCGCATAGCTCGCCATCTGGATCGCGATCTCGCGCTCGCCCAGGATCGCCGCATCGGCGCGGCCCGCCGTCAGGTACCGCCACTCCTCCTCGCTGTGGGTACGGACGACGATGTCGAGGCCCGGCTTGACGCGACGCGCGTGCATCACGATCTGCCGCGCGGCGGCCGCGTCCGGGATCGCGACGACGAGGAGACGCGCGTCGCCCAGCCGTGCCTGCGCCAGGAGCGACGCGTTCGCCGCGTCGCCGTACAGCGCGGGGATCCCCTGACGTCGCAGCGACTCGACGATCCGGCGATCCTGCTCGATCGCGACGTAGCGGAATCCGCGCCGTCGCAGCGCTTCGCCGACGACCCCGCCGACGCGCCCATGACCGCAGAGGACGATGTGATTGCGGAGGAGCTCCGTCTGACGTGCCGGGCGACCCAGATCGCCGGCCTGGCGGGTGAGGAGCGCCCGCATCCATGCGCGATCGGCCAGCCAGCGCTCCAGCGGATCGATCGCCTTGAAGAGCAGAGGGTTCAGCGTGATGGATAGGAGCGCGCCCGCGATGATCAGGTCGTGCGCCGCGCTGGGCAGGATCCCGAGGTCGCGTCCCAGATCGGACAGGACGAACGAGAACTCCCCGATCTGAGCGAGCCCGATCGCGACCGTCAGCGCCGTGCGGATGGGATGCCCGAAGACGAGCACGATCGTGAGGGCCGCGAGGCCCTTGCCGATGACGATCAGCGCGAGTATGCCGACGACGCCGGCCGTCGCGGTGAGCAGGAAGCTCGGATCGAACAGCATCCCCACCGACACGAAGAAGAGGACCGCGAACGCCTCGCGGAGGGGCAGCGCATCCGCGGCCGCCTGGTGGCTGAGATCGGAGTCGCTGACCGCAGCGCCCGCTAGGAACGCGCCGAGCGCGAGCGACACGTCGAAGACCGCCGCCGCACCCACCGCGACGCCGAGCGCGAGCGCCAGCACCGAGAGGGTGAACAGCTCGCGCGTGCCCGTGCGCGCGACGTGGCCGAGCACCCACGGCACGACGCGCACTCCGACGAACGCCATGATCGCGCCGAACACCACGACCTTCACCATCACGAGCGCGAGGGATGCGAGGAGCTCGCCTCCGATCCCACTCCCCTTGCCACTGAGGACATCGGACATGCCCGGCAGCAGGACGAGAGCGAAGACGACGAAGAGGTCCTCGACGATCAGCCAGCCGATGGCGATGCGTCCGTATGGCGACTCCAGCGCGCCGCGCTCGATGAGGGCCCGCAGGAGGACGACCGTGCTCGCGACGGACACGGCCAGACCGAGCACGAGCCCGGCGCCGAGCGACCACCCCAGCAGATTCGTGGTCAGCATCGTCAGTCCCGTGGCCAGGGCGATCTGGAAGAGCGCGCCGGGGATCGCGATCTTCCGGACGGCCAGCAGGTCGCGCAGGGAGAAGTGGATGCCCACGCCGAACATGAGGAGGATCACGCCGAGCTCGGCGAGCTGGCCCGCGATGCCGGGATCGGCCACGAAGCCCGGCGTGAACGGGCCGAGGGCGACTCCAGCCAGCAGGTAGCCCACGATGGCCGGAAGCCGGAGCTTCGTGGCGAGGAATCCGCCGATGACCGCGAATCCCAGGGCCAGCGTGATGGTCGTCATCAGCGCGTTGTCGTGTGGCATGGCGACCCCCTGGCGGGATGGCGCCGCGGACCTGGATCGTACACCGAAGCAGGCATCGCCCCGCACCGCGACAATGGAGCCGGATGTCCCACGTCGTGATCCTCGGCGGTGGGATCTGCGGACTCGCGGCGGGCATGCAGCTCGCGGGCGGCGGTCGGCAGGTCACGGTCCTCGAGGCGCAGCACTTCCTGGGCGGCCTCGCCACGACCCTTCGCGGGCGGACGGGGGCGGGGTTCGACTTCGGCCCGCACGCGTACCACGCGCGCAACCAGCGCGTGCTCGACATGTTCAAGGCGATCGCGCACGACGGGTTCCCCGCGCGCCCGAAGAACGTCCGCATCAAGTTCCGCGGCCGCTACTACAAGTACCCGCTCGAGGCCGTCGACATCGCGCGCAGCATGGACCCGCTCCTCGCGGCGCGCGCGTTCCTCGACTACCTCTCCGAGGTCGTCCGCCGAAAGGTCTTCCCGCGCAAGCTCGTCAGCGCCGAGGACTGGGTGACGCAGGCGATGGGCCGCACGCTGTACGGCCTCTTCTTCGGCCCGTACACGCAGAAGGTGTGGGGCATCCCACCCTCGCGGCTCGCGGCGTCGTTCGCGCAGCACCGCATCCCGCACATCTCGCTGTGGAAGGTCATCCAGACCTCGCTGCGCAAGGGCCACGCGAAGATCAGCGGGACCGAGCACCGCTACGCGCCGCTCGTCATCGAGCTCTTCTACCCGCCGAAGGGCGCGGGGCTCATCAGCGACCGCATGGCCGAGCGCATCCGCGCGAAGGGCGGGCGCGTGGAGACCGGCGCGCTCGTCACCGGTGTCGAGATGCGGGACGGCCGCGCCGTCGCCGTGCGCTTCCGCCGCGTCCCGCGCACCGACGACGGCGGGCAGCTCTGCCTCATGGCCACGGGCGTCGAGGGGAACGTCGACCCGTACACCGTGAACGGCCGGCCCGGGCCCGAGGAGCGCATCGAGTGCGACGAGCTGGTGAACACGATCCCGCTCCCGCACTTCATGAAGCTCCTCGGCGAGGCGGTCTCGCCCGAGGCGCGCGGCGCGGCGGACCTCCTGCGCTTCCGCGCGCTCTCGATCGTCGGCCTGCGCGTGAAGCGACCGAACGCGCTCCCCGCGCAGTCGATCTACTTCCAGGACAAGACGTTCAACCGCCTCTCCGAGACCCGCAACTACGGCGGCTCGGAGCTGTGCGCCCCCGACGAGACGGTGCTCCTCTGCGACATCACCTGCGACGTCGGCGACGCGGTCTGGACCGCCGACCCCGGCGACATCGGCCGGCGCTGCGCGCGCGAGCTCGAGGAGGAGGGGTTCCTGAAGGCCGACGAGGTCGCCGAGTGCGTCGTGCTGCGCACGACGTTCGGCTACCCGGTGTACGTCGTCGGCTACGAGCAGGCCATCGACACGCTCATGCGCGAGCTCATGCGCCTCGAGAACGTGGTCACCGGCGGTCGACAGGGCCTGTATAAGTACGTCGACATGGACATCGCGTCCGAGATGGGCCTGTCGATGGCCGACCACCTCCTCTCCGGAAGCACGAAGCAGGAAGCGATCGCCACTATCCCCTACGAGGACCGTGTCTTCGCGTGAGCGAGACCCTGCGCGTCGGCGTCATCGGAGCCGGGTACTGGGGACCGAACCTCATCCGCAACTTCCACGAGGCGCCGGGGTCGGAGGTCGCCGCGGTGGCGGACCTCTCCGCCGAGCGCCTCACGCCGATCCGCAAGCGCTACCCCGCCGTGAGCGTGACGAGCGACCACCGGGAGATCCTCGCCGACCCGGCCATCGACGCCGTCGCCATCGCGACGCCGATCAACACGCACCGCCGCCTGTGCGAGGAGGCGCTCGCCGCCGGGAAGCACGTGCTCGTCGAGAAGCCCCTCGCCGGGACGGCCGCGGACGCCGAGGCGATCGTGCGCGCGGCCGAGCGCAGC
This sequence comes from Chloroflexota bacterium, assembly GCA_016875795.1. Lineage (GTDB taxonomy): Bacteria > Chloroflexota > Limnocylindria > P2-11E > P2-11E > JACPOT01. The sequence continues at coordinate 9,353 of VGOU01000007.1, forward strand.
GGGCGCACGCTCATGGTCGGCCACACGTTCGTGTACAACCCCGCGGTCTCCGCGGTGCGCGGGCTCATCGAACGCGGCGAGCTCGGGAAGATCCAGTACATCGACAGCCAGCGCGTGAACCTCGGCCTGCACCAGTTCGACTTCAACGTGCTCTGGGACCTCGGCCCGCACGACGTCTCGATCACGCTCTACTGGCTCGACGAGGAGCCCACGTGGGTGCAGGCCACCGGCGGGTGCTTCGTGCAGGCGGATATCGAGGACGTCGTGTGGCTGACGATGGGCTTCCCCTCGGGCGCGATCGCGCACGCGCACCTCTCGTGGCTCGCGCCGGGGAAGATCCGCACGATGACCGTCGTCGGCGCGAAGAAGATGGCGGCGTACGACGACGTCACCGCGGTCGAGAAGGTCAAGGTCTTCGACCACGGCGTCGAGCGGCTCGAGCCCGACGAGCTGCGCCGCGCGTACCGCGCCGGCGACATCCACAGCCCGCGCGTCCCGGTCACCGAGGCGCTGCAGGTCGAGGCGCGCCACTTCATCGACGCCGTCCGCACGGGGAAGGCGCCGCTCTCCGGCGGCGCGGCCGGCCTGCGCGTCGTCCGCGTCCTCGAGGCGGGCTCGCGGTCGCTCCGCCTCGGCGGGGTGCGCGTCGCGTACGGAGCCGAGCGCGAGCGCGCGGCGGCGCCCTCCGCGAAGTGACGAGCCTCATCAAGCCGCGCATCGCGGAGACCGCGGTCGTGGACGAGACCGCGGCCATCGGCCCGGGCACGCGCGTCTGGCACTTCGCCCAGGTCCGCGAGCGCGCGCGCATCGGCGACCAGTGCAGCGTCGGGAAGGGCGCGTACATCGGCGCGGACGTCGTCGTGGGGGACCGCTGCAAGATCGAGAACAGCGCCTCGCTCTTCGAGGGGCTCACCGTCGAGGACGGCGTGTTCATCGGCCCGCACGTGGTCTTCACGAACGACCGCCGGCCGCGCGCGACGAACCCCGACGGCACGCTGCAGACCGCCGACGACTGGGAGATGGGCCGGACGACGGTGCGCCGCGGCGCCTCCATCGGCGCGGGCGCGGTCGTCATCCCCGGCCTCGAGATCGGCCGCTACGCGATGGTGGGCGCCGGCGCGGTGGTGACGCGCGACGTGCCGGCGCACGCTCTCGTGGTCGGCAACCCGGCGCGCGTGGTGGGATGGGTGTGCGCGTGCGGGCGCGAGCGGGCGCCCGCCGGCCCGCGGACGGGCGAGGAGCTCCGCTGCGCGCGGTGCTCGGACGGCGAACGACGATGAACGGAGTGGACGACCGATGAGCCTGACGACGACGAAGGTGCAGGTCCCGCTCGTGGACCTGCGCGCGAACCACCGGGCGATCAGGGACGAGGTGCGCGCCGCGATCGACGAGATCCTCGAGGGCATGCAGCTCACGATCGGGCCGAACGTGAAGGCGTTCGACCAGGAGTGGGCCGCCTACTGCGGGACGAAGCATGCGGTCGGCGTGGGCTCGGGGACCGACGCGCTGCAGCTCGCGATCCGCGCGCTCGGGATCGCGCCGGGCGACGAGGTCATCACCGTGTCGTTCTCGTTCTTCGCCACGGCGGAGGCGGTCTTCTACTCCGGCGCGCGCCCGATCTTCGTGGACATCGACGAGCGCACGTATTGCATCGACGTCGCGCAGGTCGCCGACCGCATCACGCCGCGCACGAAGGCGATCATCCCGGTGCACCTCTACGGGCGCACCGCCGAGATGAAGCGCCTCCTCGCCATCGCGCGCGACCACAGCGTCGCGGTCATCGAGGACGCGGCGCAGGCGCACGGCGCGCGGATGGACACCGGCGGCAAGGCCGGCACCGCGGGCCGGCTGGGGTGCTTCTCCTTCTACTGCAGCAAGAACCTCGGCGCGTACGGCGAGGCCGGCAGCATCACGACGAACGACGACGACCTCGCCGAGGCGCTCCGCCAGCTGCGCGAGCACGGCCAGGTGACGCGCTACTACCACCCCATCGTCGGGTACAACGCGCGGCTCGACGAGATCCAGGCCGCGGTGCTGCGCATCAAGCTCCGCCACCTCGACGGCTGGAACGCGAAGCGCCGCGCGGCGGCGCGCAAGTACAACGCGCTCCTCTCGGGATCCGGCGTCGTCACGCCCGAGGACCCGGGCGACAGCCACGTCTGGCACGTGTACGCGATCCGCGTGCCCGGCGGGGAGCGCGACGCGATGAAGGAGTTCCTGTGGGAGCGCGGCATCGGCGCGGGCATCCACTACCCGGTGCCGATCCACCTCCAGGAGGCCGCGCAGTTCCTGGGCTACCGCAGCGGCGAGCTGCCGGCGACCGAGCGCGTCGCGGGCGAGGTCCTCTCGCTGCCGATGTACCCCGAGCTCACCGACGAGCAGATCGAGCACGTCGCGGACGGCGTGAAAGCGTTCATGGCGCGGTGAGCTTCGGCACGGAGCGCGTCGTCAAGGCGGTCCACGGCGTCCGCGCGGTCGAGCCGGACCCGGCCGAGGAGGTCGAGCAGGCCGAGCACCTCCGGAAGGAGCGGTCGCTCGAGGAGCTGCGGGAGATCTACAGCCGCGTGCTCTTCCGCGACAGCCCGACGGGGCACCGCGAGCGCCGCACGCTGCTGCGCGCGATGTGCAAGAGCTTCGGGAACGGCGTGCGCGTCGGGCTCGGCGTGCTCGTGCTGCACCCGCGGACGTTCGAGATCGGCGACGCGGTGTTCCTCGGCGATCAGACGTTCCTCCAGGGCCGCCACGACGGCCACTGCGTCATCGGCGCGCACACGTGGATCGGGCCGCAGTCGTACTTCGACTGCCGCGACATGGAGCTCGGCGAATACGTCGGGTGGGGGCCGGGCGCGAAGGTGCTCGGCAGCGAGCACACCGGCGAGCCCACCGACGTGCCGGTCATCCAGACCGACCTCGTCATCAAGCCCGTTCGCGTGGGGAAGTGGGCGGACATCGGGGTGAACGCGGTGCTCCTCCCCGGCGTCACCGTGGGGGAGGGCGCCCTCGTCGGCGCGGGCGCGGTCGTGACGAAGGACGTGCCGGCCTACGCCGTGGCCGCGGGGGTCCCCGCGCGCGTGCTGCATCAGCGTGACGGGGCCGTGACGACCGGGTAGCAGCGATCGGCGTGCGGGCATCCGCATCGAGACCTCTGGAAGGAGGAGGAGATACGGATGGCGCTGCGGAAGGACGAGCGGGTCCACCGCATCGAGCGGGCGGCCGCCGCCGAGGGCCTCGACAAGTTCGTGAACGTCGTCATCGGCGACCGGTCCTGGACCGGCTGCCTCTGGCCGGGCATCCGTGACCGGGAGGCTCGCCCAGGGGGTGCGCGAGGACCGGAAGCCCTAGGCTCAACACCGTTTTGAGCGTCCTCAGTGGTGCCCGCGTCGTCGTCACCGGCGGCGCGGGCACCGTCGGCTCCCACATCGTCGACGCCGCGGTCGCCGCGGGCGCGCGCGAGGTCGTCGCGCTCGACGCGCTCGTCCGCGGCGTGCCGGAGAACCTCGCGCCCGCGCTCGCCACCGGCAGGGCGCGCCTCGTCGAGCTCGACGTCCGCGACCGCGAGGCCGTCGCCGCGGCGCTCGCGGGCGCCGACCTCGTCTTCCATCAGGCCGCGCTGCGCTGGACGCGGTGCCAGGAGGCGCCGCGCGAGTGCCAGGAGGTCATGGTCGACGGCACCTTCAACGTGCTCGAGGCCGCCGCGGCGGCCAAGGTGAAGAAGGTGGTCCTCGCCTCCAGCGCCGTCGTGTACGGCGATCCGGTGCGCCTCCCGTTCGACGAGGACCACCCCACGAACGGCGGGACGGTGTACGCCGCCGCGAAGGCCGCGAACGAGCTCCTCGGCCGCGCGTACGCGCGCCTCCACGACCTGCCGGTGGTGTCCCTGCGCTACTTCAACGTCTACGGCCCGCGCATGGACGTGCGCTCGCGCTTCGTCGAGGTGATGGTCCGCTGGCTGAACGCCATCGACGAGGGCACGCCGCTCACGCTGTTCGGCGACGGGTCGGCGTCGGCGGACTTCGTGTACGTCGGGGACGTCGCGGGCGCGAACATCCTCGCCGCGACGTCGGACGCGCGCGACGCTATCGTCAACGTCTGCAGCGGGGTCGAGACACGCATGCGCGACCTCGCGCAGACCCTCCTCGAGCTCGCCGGCAGCGACGTGGGCATGGAGTTCAAGCCGCAGCCGCCGGGACAGCTGCCGCAGCGCCGCTACGGCGACCCGCTTCGCGCGGCGGAGGTGCTGGGGTTCCGGGCGGAGGTGGATCTCCGCGAGGGTCTGCGGAAGCTGGTCGAGTGGCGCAAGAACGCGTTGGGAGCGGTACGAGCATGACGGTCGAAGCGAAGAAGAAGATGTCCGTCCCGATCACGAAGCCCACGCTCGGCGAGGAAGAGGCGCGCGCGCCGATGGCCTCGATCGCGAGCGGCTGGGTGACGCAGGGCCCCAAGGTGGCCGAGTTCGAGCGGCAGGTCGCGGCCTACGTGGGCGCGAAGCACGGGGTCGCGACGTCGTCGTGCACCACCGGGCTGCACCTCGCGCTCCACGCGATCGGCGTCGGCCCGGGCGACGAGGTCATCGTCCCGTCGCTCACGTTCATCGCGAGCCCGAACAGCGTCCTCTACACGGGTGCCGACGTCGTCTTCTGCGAGGTCGACCGGCGAACCTTCGACATCGACCCGAACGACGTCGAGCGGCGCATCACGAAGCGGACGAAGGCGATCATGCCGATCGACCAGATCGGGCTCGCGTGCGACGTCGAGGCGATCAACGACATCGCGAGGCGAAGCGGCCTGCGCGTCGTCGAGGACGCCGCGCCGGCGATCGGCGCCCCGTACAAGCAGGGCAAGGTCGGCGCGTTCGCCGAGCAGGTCGTCTTCAGCTTCCACCCGCGCAAGGTCATCACCACCGGCGAGGGCGGGATGATCACGACGAGCGACGACGCGCTCGCGGCGCGGCTGCGCACGCTGCGCCAGCACGCGATGAGCGTGTCGGACGTCGCGCGCCACCAGGCCGACCGGGTCATCGTCGAGGAGTACCCCGAGCTCGGCTTCAACTACCGCATGAACGACATCCAGGCGTCGATCGGCATCATCCAGGTGGGCAAGCTCGACGACCTCCTCGCCGCTCGGCGCGCGCGCGCGGCGCGCTACGAGACGGAGCTCCGCACCATCCGCGGCATCGAGCCGCCGTTCGTGCCGGCGTACGGCGCGCCGCACACGTACCAGTCGTACATGGTCACGCTCACGAAGGACTGCCGGCTCGAGCGCGAGGAGCTCATGACGCGTCTCCTGCAGCGCGGGATCGCGACGCGGCGCGGGATCATGGCCTCGCACCTCGAGAGGACGTACACGTCGCGCTACGGGAAGGTGCCGCTCCCGGTGACCGAGGAGGTCGCACGGACGACGATGCTCCTCCCGCTGTACGCGACGATGACCGAGGACGAGCAGACGTACGTCATCGAAGCGCTGCGCGAGGAGCTCGGCCCGGCCTAGTACCGTTCCGCGCATCGACGCGCAGGCCGCCGAGGAGCTCCTCCGCGGCGTCCCATTCTTCCGCGACCTCGACCGGGTGAGCCTCGCGCGGCTCGTCGGCGCGCTCGAGCGCCGCACGTTCCGCCGGGGCGAGGTCATCCTCCGCGAGGGCGCGGACGCGAACGGGCTCTACCTCCTCGAGCGCGGCGACGTCACCATCACCGTCGGGGACACCGAGGTCGGCCGCATGGGCGCGCCGGGCCACTTCGGCGACCTCGGCCTGCTCCTCGCGCGGCGCACGGCGACCGTCCGGGCCGCCACGGAGGTGAGCGTGCTGCGCCTCCCGCGCGAGCCGTTCGAGCGGCTCGTCCGAGAGCAGCCGCAGCTCGCGCTCGCGGTCGCGACCGCCGTGGCCGACCGCTTCGACCAGCGGCAGCGCGCGCTCGTCGGCGTGCCCGAGCTCGAGGCCGAGGCGCGGCCGCTCACGCTCGAGCGCGGCGAGACGCGCGCGCCCGGCCGCGCCCCCCGAGCGCTCGGCGTGGCCCTCGCGCTCGCGGTCCCGCTCGCGCTGTGGTGGATCCCGCCGCCGGCGGGGCTCGACGAGCGCGGGTGGCACGCGCTCCTGACGACCCTCGGCGCGACGATCGCGTGGCTGTTCGACCCCGTCCCCGACCTCGTCGTCGCCTTCGCGCTCGCGACGGCGTGGGGGATCGCCGGCGCGGGCACGCTCGCCGCCGCGTTCGGCGGCTTCGCGACGTCCACGTGGATCCTCGCGCTCGCCGCGCTCTCGATCGCCGGCGCGATGGCGCGGACCGGGCTGCTCTTCCGCGCGGGCCTCTTCCTCCTGCGCGCGTTCCCGGCGACGCACGCGGGCCAGGTCGTCGCGCTCATCGTCGGCGGCCTCGTCCTCACCCCGTTCGTCCCGCAGAGCGTCGCGCGCGTCGCCGCGATCGCGCCGGTGACGGCGGAGCTGCGCGTCGCGCTCGGCCAGGCACAGCGCAGCGCGGGCAGCGCCGCCATCGCGTTCGCCGGTCTCATCGGCTCCTGGTACTTCTCGAACCACTTCCTCACCGGCTTCGCCACGAACTCCTTCGTCTACGAGCTCCTGCCTCCGGACGAGCGCGGGGCGTTCGCGTGGACGGGGTGGCTCGCGGCGTCGCTCGTCCCGCTCGCGGTGTCCGCCGCCGGCGGCCTGCTCGCGGTGCGGGTCCTCTTCCCGGCCGAGCGCGGCGCGGCGTTCTCGGGCGAGGCGCTGCAGCGGCAGCTGCGCGTCATGGGCGGGCTCTCGCGGCCGGAGCGCGCGACGCTCGTCGCGGTCGCCGTCCTCGTCGCGGGCCTCCTCCTCCAGCGCTGCTGCGCATCGAAGCCGCGTGGCTCGCGACGTCGACGCTCGTCGTCGTCGCGGGCGTGCTCGGCCGCGACGGCTTCCGCGAGTCGGTGGACTGGCCGTTCCTCCTCTTCCTCGGCGTGCTCCTCGGCTCCGGCCCGGTGCTGCAGCAGGCCGGCGTCGGCCGCTGGCTCGGCGCGACCCTCGCGCCGCTCGCACCGGCGGCGGGACATCCCGGCGTGGTCGTCGTCGGCCTCGCCGTCGCCGTGTTCCTCGTGCGCTTCGTCCTGCCGAGCCGGCCGGCGATGCTCCTCATGAGCCTCGTCGCGATGCCCGCGGCGCCCGCGCTCGGCATCTCGCCGTGGGTCGCCGGCGTCACCGTCCTCCTCGCGGCGAACACGTGGGTGTTCCCGTACCAGGGCCTCGAGTACCTGCTGCTCCGGGACGCGACGCGCGGCGAGTCGTTCACCGACGCGCAGGGGATGCGGATGGGGATCGCCCTCGCGGCCGTCAGGCTCGCCGCCATCGCGGCGGCCGTGCCCTACTGGATGGCGATCGGGCTGATCAGCGCACCTTGATGAGCGGCGACGCGTCGAGGTCGGCGCCCGCCGCGCTCGTGAGCGACACGACGATGTCGAAGGTGACGTTCCGGTCGTAGAACTCGCGCCACGACGCCGGGCCCTCGCTCGCGACGCGGAAGAGGTCATCGCCCGCGCGGATCGAGCCCTCCTTCGCGACGAGCTCCGTCGCCGTGCCGAGCGCTCCGGGGCGGTAGCGCATGCGGCGGCCGTCGGGGGCGTACACCTCGACGTAGGGGTACTTCGCGACCCCCGCGATGTCGGTGAACTCCCGCGGCTGCCCGTCGAGGAACTGGTAGACGTGGATCTCGACGCGGCCGTCGAACGGGGCGAGGACGGTCCACCCCGCGCCGAGGTGCACGCCGGTGCACGGGCGGTCGATGCAGGTGTACGGGGTGATGGTCATCGGCTTCCGCGTGGGCGTCGGCGCGGGGGACGCGGTCGCGACGGGGGTCGGCGCCTCGGTCGGCGTGGGCGCGGGGCGCGCGCTCCGCACCGTCTGCGCGACGAGGCTCGGGTCCGGCCCGGCCGGGACGGTGACGATCTCGGGGGGCCGCGCCTGCGCGCTCGAGACGATCCCGTACACCGCCGCGGCGACGACGAGCAGCACGATCCCGAACTGGAGCCCGATCTGCCCTCTCTCGCTCACCGGAGCTTCCCCGCGACCCTGTCGCGCGCGACCTTCGCGAGCTGGATGAGGTAGCTCAGCACCTCACGCTTCCCGAACTTCGACTGGCCCGCCTCGCGGTCCCGGAACGTGTACGGCACCTCGACGACCCGCGTGTAGCGGCCGCGCGCGACGACCTCGAAGCCGATCTTGAACCCGATGGGGTCGAGGCGCACGCCGTCGATGACCGAGCGCCGCAGCGCGAAGAACCCGCTCGTCGCGTCGCGGACCGGGACGAGCGCGCTGCCCATGAGGCACGCGACGCGCGAGACGATGCGCCGGCGCAGCGGCCAGTCCGCCGTGCCGCCCCCGCTCACGTACCGGCTGCCGACGGCGAGCTCGCCGTCGTCGCGGACCGCGTCGACCAGGCGCGGCACGACCTCGGGCGGATGCGAGAGGTCGGCGTCCATGACGACGAGGGTGTCGCCCCGCGCGGCGTCGAAGCCCGCCATGACCGCCGTCGCGAGGCCGAGCTTGCCGCTGCGGCGCACGACGCGGACGGGAACGGCGGGCGCGAGCGCCTGCGCGACGTCCGCGGTGCCGTCGGGCGATCCGTCATCGACGACCACCAGCTCCCACGGGCGCGGGCCCATCGCCCGGGCGAGCCGGTCGGCGAGCTTCGGGATCGTCGCGGCCTCGTTGTACGTGGGTACGACGACCGAGATCACGCAGGGCGGATAGTACGTGCGCGATGCGTGTCATCTTCGACGCCAGGCACCTGCAGACCGTCAGCCGGACCCGCGGCATCGGCCGCTACTCGCGCAACCTCCTGGCCGCGTTCGCGCGCATCGCGCCGCGCGAGGTGGACTGGACGCTCCTGCGCCTCGCGACGTTCCCGCGCGCGGACGCGCAGCCGCTCCCGCCGCACCGCGAGGTCGCGGTCGCGCGCCTGCGCCGGCCCGAGCTCTCGATGCTCGCGCTCGACGCGCTCCTGCTGCCGCTCGAGATCGGCTGGCGCGGGGCCGACGTGTACCACTCGGTGCAGCTCGGGCTGCCCCTCGCCGCGCGCGCGCGGACCGTCGTGACGCTGCACGACCTCGCGCCCCTGCGCTGGCCCGAGCACTACCTCCGCCTGCCGCACGCGCGCGTCGGGCACATGTGGCAGTACGCGCTCGCGCAGCGCGCCGACGCGGTCATCGCGCCGTCGCACGCGACCGCGCGCGACGCGGTCGAGCGGCTGCGCATCCGGCCGGAGCGCGTCCACGTGATCCCGGAGGCGGTCGACATGTCATTCGCGGCCCCGCCGCGCGACGAGGCGAGGCGCATCGTGCGCGATCGCTTCGCCGTGCCCGAGCGCTACGTCCTGTACGTGGGCCAGTTCGACCCGCGCAAGAACATGGACGGGCTCCTCGCGGCGTTCGCGCGCGCGGCGGAGAGCGACCCCGCGCTGCGCCTCGTCATCGCCGGCGACATGGGCAAGCTCGCGGCGTACCTGCGCAACGCGCTCGCGCGGACCCGCGCCCCGCGCGACCGCGCCGTCGTGACCGGGTTCGTGGACGACGCCACGCTCGCGGCGCTGTACGCGGGGGCCGAGTGCCTGCTGCACGCCGCGCTGCTCGAGGGCTTCGGGCTCACGCCGCTCGAGTCGCTCGCGGCGGGGACCCCGGTGGTCGGATACCGCGCGGGCGCCGTCGAGGAGGTGGTGGGGGACGCCGGCCTGCTCGTCGAAGCGAGCGAGCCCGACGCGCTCGGCGACGCGCTCGTCACGTACCTCTCGTCACCGGCGGTCGCGACCGAGCTGCGGTCGCGCGCCCCACACCGTTCTTCGCTGTTCTCCTGGGACCGCGCGGCGCGGGAGACGCTGGTGGTGTACCGCAGCGTCACCTGAGCGCCGAGGCGGGAGAGCCGTGCCGGGGGTCCTCCGGGGTCGGTATGCGGGTCCGTCTGTTCTCGCGACAGCGGTGACGCGAAGAGCGACGGATTCACATCCCGCTCCCGAGCACACACCGGGGGACGGCCACCGGGCCCTGCGCGCGCCCTAGACTTCCTCAGAGGGACCCAGCGACCGCACCCGCGGTCGAGACAACTCCACGGAGGATCGCTCTTTGGCTCGGCGCGTCCCGCTTCCGCGCCTCACATACCGGCAGCGCATGTCGCGCTCGCAGCGCGAGCGCCGCCAGCAGGCGGTCATCGTCACGATCTTCACCGCGGTCCTGGTGTTCGTCCTCGGCCTCGCGGCCTGGGCGATGTCGGACCGCTACTACCAGGCGAACCTCACGCGCGTCGCCGAGGTCTCCGGCCTCCAGATCCCGCGCCGCGAGTACCAGGGCCAGCTGAACTACGAGTACGTCCGGCTGTACGTCGACTACGGCGTACCGCCGGGCTTCGAGAACGACCCGCAGCTCGAGCGCGTGAAGAACAGCTACCAGGAGCTCGCGCTCGAGCGCGTCGTCGAGCAGCACGTGCTCGACCGCGCGGCGCGCGAGGCGGGCATCACCGTCTCGCGGGCGCAGATCGACCAGCAGTACGAGATCGAGTTCGGCGAGTTCAAGGTGCGCCACGTCCTCGTGAAGCTCCCCGACGGCCTGAAGGACGAGGAGAAGGACGCGGCCGAGGCGACCGCGCGCGCGAAGGCGCGCGCGATCGCCAACGAGCTGCGCGAGGCGCCGATGGACCAGGCGCTCTGGAACCGCATCGCCGCGGAGCGCTCCGACGACCCCGGCACGAAGGACTCGGGCGGCGAGCTCGGCTACGCCGGCCGCGGCTCGTACGTCACCGAGTTCGAGACGGCCATCCGCACGCTCGCGATCGGCCAGATCTCGGACCCCGTGCGCACGCGGTTCGGCTTCCACGTCGTCCAGGTGACCGAGAAGCGCGCGCCCGCGGACACCGACGTCGTGAAGCGCTACCGCTCGTACGGCTTCACCGCTGAGGAGCTCCGCCGCCAGGCGCGCTACGAGGTCCTGCGCAAGGAGCTCGAGCGCCGCCAGGTCGACGCGCTCGCGACGGGCAGGGCGGAGCAGGTCCGCATCGCGCACGTGCTCGTGCTCGTCCCGTCGCTCACGAGCGGCAACTTCCAGGGATTCAGCGACGCGATCAAGAAGCAGTCACAGGTCCGCGACGAGCTCGACAAGGGCAAGGACTTCGCCGAGGTCGTGGAGACGTACAGCGACGACATCGAGACACGCGAGAAGGGCGGCGAGCTCGGCTGGTTCACGCGCGGGATGCTCGTGAACGTCGAGGCCGAGAAGGCGGTGTTCGGGGCCGAGGTCGGCAAGCTCACCGAGCCGGTCGCGTCGGCGAAGGACTGGACGATCTTCAAGGTGCTCGAGAAGGACGCCGCGCGCGAGGTCACCGAGGACCAGAAGACGAAGATGAAGCAGAACGCCTACCAGTACTGGCTCGTGCGCCAGAAGAAGGCGTACGAGGTCCGGAAGCTCCTCCCCGGCCTTGGGATCGATTAGCGACGACTTCGCCCGCATGGGCGAAGCGGTCGCCGAGGTCGCGCGCGTGGCCGGCCGCCTCCGCGCGCCGGGCGGATGCCCGTGGGACCGCGAGCAGACGCACGCGTCGCTCCGGCCGTTCGCCATCGAGGAGGCGAACGAGGTGGCCGAGGCGATCGACTCGGGTGACGCGGCGAAGCTCCGCGAGGAGCTCGGCGACCTCCTCTTCCAGGTCGTCATCCACGCGCAGCTCGCGCGCGAAGGCGGCCGGTTCGACCTCGCCGACGTCGCGCGGGGGCTCGCGGAGAAGCTTGTGCGCCGCCACCCCCACGTGTTCGACCCGGCGGGGCCGCGCGGTCTGACGACCGAGCAGGTGCTCGCGCAGTGGGAGCGCGTCAAGGACGGCGAGACGCGCGGGGAGGGGAAGCCATGAGCAAGCCGTACCAGCGTCCCGACGGCCGCGCGTACGACGCGCTGCGGCCGGCGCGCATCGAGGTCGGCGTGTCGAAGTTCGCCGAGGGCTCGTGCCGCATCTCGTTCGGCGACACGCAGGTCCTCTGCCTCGCGACCGTCGAGGACCGCGTCCCGCGGCACCTCGAGGGGAAGGGCACGGGCTGGGTGACCGCGGAGTACGCGATGCTGCCGCGCTCGACGCCCGAGCGCAGCCAGCGCGAGAGCCTCTCGGGACGGCCCGGCGGTCGCACGTTCGAGATCCAGCGCCTCGTCGGCCGCGCGCTGCGCGCGGCGGTCGACCTGAAGCTGCTCGGCTCGCGCGGCGTCATCGTCGACTGCGAGGTCATCCAGGCCGACGGCGGCACGCGCACCGCCGCGATCACCGGCGGGTGGGTCGCGCTGCAGCACGCCCTCCGCCACTTCACGCCGCGGCCGGTGCGGCGCCACGTCGCCGCGGTGTCGGCCGGGTTCGTGAACGGCGCGCTCGTCCTCGACCTCCCGTACGCCGAGGACTCGATCGCCGACGCCGACGTGAACGTCGTCGCGACCGACGCGGGCGCGCTCATCGAGGTGCAGGGCACGGCCGAGCAGCGCCCGTTCTCGCGCGAGGACTTCGACCGCATCCTCGCGCTCTCGATGAAGGGCATCGCCGACCTCGTCGAGGCGCAGAAGCAGGCCGTCTCCACCTTTTGATCCGCACCCTCCTCATCGGCAGCGGGAACGCGGGCAAGATCGCGGAGTACCGGCGGATGCTCGCGGGGCTCCCGCTGCGCGTCATCGGCGCGGACGAGCTCGTCCCCGTCCCGCCCGAGCCCGCCGAGGACCACGACACGTACGCCGCGAACGCGCGCGCCAAGGCCGAGGCGTACGCCGCGGCCACCGGCCTCGCGACGATCGCCGACGACTCCGGGCTCGAGGTCGACGCCCTCGGCGGCGCGCCCGGCGTTCGCAGCCGCCGCTACCTCGGCGAGCGCGCGACGGCGGAGGACCGCAACGCGAAGCTCCTCGCGCTCCTCGAGGAGGCGCCGCAGCGCGACGCGCGCTTCGTGTGCGTCCTCGCGCTCGCGCACCCGGGCGGGCCGACCGAGCTGTTCGAGGGGATCGTGCGCGGCGAGATCGCGCGGGCCCCGCGGTACGGGCATGAGGGGTGGGGCTTCGGCTACGACCCCGTGTTCGTCGTCGGCGGCGACGGCCGCACGATGGCCGAGCTCTCGCCGGAGGAGAAGGACGCGCTCTCGCACCGCGGCCTCGCCGTCGCGAAGCTCCGCGCGCACCTCGGCGCGGAGCCGCGCTAGGTCTCCGCCGACGCGATCCGCTCCTCGAGCAGCGCCCGCTCCGCGGGGTTCTCCGTCAGCTCGAGCGCGCGGCGATCGGCCTCGTGCGCCTCGTCGCGGCGGCCGAGGTCGCGCAGGAGCTCCGCGCGCGTCGCGTGGAGGAGGTGGTACCGGTCGAGGCCGGCCGCGAGCCCGTCGGCCTCCCGTAGCGCGGCTTCCGCGCCCGCGACCTCGCGCAGCGCGATCGCGCGGTTGAGCCGGACCACCGGCGAGCCGGTCATGGCGACGAGCGCGTCGTAGAGGCGCCGGATCCGCGGCCAGTCGGTCGCGGACCACGAGGGCGCTTCCGCGTGGAGCGCGGCGATCGCGGCCTGGACCTGATACGGCCCAGGCTGCTTCATCGCGCCGGCGCGATCCAGCAGCCGGACGGCATCGGCGATCCGCGCGCGGTCCCAGCGTGAGCGGTCCTGATCCTCGAGCAGGATCATCCGGCCGCGCTCGTCGAAGCGCGAATCGGCCCGCGCCAGGTGCAGGTGGATCATCGCGAGGAGGCCGAGCGCGTCCGGCTGATCCGGCAGCGCGCGCGCGAACTCGGACGCGAGCCGGTCCGCCTCGAGCATGAGGTCACGTCGGGCCGGCCCCGGTCCGCCGGTCGCGAGGTAGCCCTCGTTGAAGACGAGGTACACGACCGCGAGCGCCTGGTCGAGACGGTCGACGAGCTCCGTCGGCTCGGGTCGCCGCAGCGCGATCCGCGCGTCCACGATCTTGCGCTTCGCGCGCACGATCCGCTGTGCCAGCGTCGACTCGGACGTGAGGAACGCGCGAGCGATCTCCGCGGTCGTCAGGCCGAGGACGGACCGGAGCGTGAGCGCGATCCGCGCGTCGCGGGCGAGCGCCGGATGGCAGCACATGAAGATGAGGTCGAGACGCTCGTCCCTCGCGGTCGGCATCCGCGTCGGCGCCTCCTCGAGCAGCGCGAGCTTGTCCTGGTAGCGCGCCTCGCGCCGCATGCGGTCGATGCCCTTCCGCCGCGCGACCGTCAGCAGCCATGCCCCGGGAGCGTCGGGGATGCCTTCGCGCGGCCAGCGATCCAGCGCCGCGACGATCGCCTCCTCCTCGCGGAACGCGCGGTCGATCGCGGAAGCGGTCCCGCTCGTTGCGGTCGTCAGCCCTCCGGCTGGCTGCTCTCGTCGCGCTCCTCGACGACGGGACGGACCTCGATCGTCTCGAGCACGGGCCAGCCCTTCGCCAGCTCGATCGCGGCATCGAGGTCGGGCACGTCGACGATCGCGAAGCCGCCGAGCGCCTCCTTGGACTCGATGAACGGACCGTCGCTCACGGTGACCTTCCCGCCGCGCTTCCGGATCGTCGTTGCGGTCGCGGTCGGCCCGAGCTCCTTGCCGTCCAGGATCCGTCCGGCGGCCGCGCGCTCCCCCCACCACGTGCCGATGGCCTCGTACATCCGACGGCGCTCGGCGGGGTCGAGGGCCGCCTCCGCGCTCTCGTCGCCGACGAACATGAGCGTGCACCTCACGGCCGCTCTCCCTCCTGCACGACGCGCCGCAGCTCGAGCGCCCGGAACGGACACTCCTTCAGCATCCGGAGCGCGGTCGCCTCGTCAGGCACGTCGAGCAGCGCGAACCCGCCGATCGTCTCCTTCGCCTCGATGAACGGGCCATCCGTCACGGTGGCGTTCCCGTTCACCTTGCGCACGCTCTTCGCCGTCCGACGCGGCGCGAGCTCCTCGCCGCCGACGATCCGGCCAGATGCGCGTCACGCCAGTGTGGGAGACTGGCGCCGCATGACGGCGAAGGTGATCGCACTCCACCTCAAGGGCGCTCGCGGCTCCCGGCCGAAGCCGGTCGACGCCGTCACCGGACGCGTCGGCGGGGGGATCGAAGGCGACCGCCACGTCGACAAGGAGACGCGGTCCGTCCTCGTGGTCGACCGGTCCACGCTCGACGACCTCGGTCTCGCGCCAGGCGACCTGCGCGAGCAGATCACGATCGAGGGCGTGCGCAGCGTGACGACGCTCGAGCCCGGCACGCACTTGCGCATCGGTGGCATCACCCTGCGCGTCAACGGCGAGGCGCAGCCGTGCACGCACATCGGCGATCTGAACGGGGCGGAGGACGTCGAGGTCTTCCGGCAGTCGCTCCTCGGCCGGCGCGGTGCGGATTGCACCGTCGTCACCGCAGACGCCCCCGCGCGCGTCGGCGACCGTGTCGAGATCGCGACGCCGGCCGCCGTCTCCTAGCCCGGCACCGAACCGCAACGGTCCCGCCACTTGTGCGGGACCCACGGCTGCCGCTACGTTCCGCCCGGGTGAACGCCGCAGCCGCTACCCGGGCCATCGCGACCGCCGCAGCAGCGGAGGTACGAGGCTAGGTCGCGGTCGCAGGATCCCAGGGCGATCCGACAAGCCTCCGGAGAGAAGGACCGGAGGCTTTCGCGTTTCCGGGCTCCGGCGGCTAGAGGCAGCGCGCGAAGCGCGACTGCCGAGAGGAAAAGAGGTCGAGCGTGGTCGAGGAGCACGACGCCTGCGCGCTCGTGGCAATGGCCCGCAAGGACGGGCGGCCCACGCGCGACCTGCTCGACCTCGCGATCCACGGCCTGGTGTGCCTTCATCACCGGTCGGGGACCGTCGACGGGGAGGGTGACGGCGCCGGCCTCCTGACCGACATCCCGCGGGCGCTCTGGGCCGACCACGTCGATGACCGCGCGCACGATCCGCACTTCGGGGTCGCGCACCTGTTCGTGCCGCCGCAGGGCGACGAGATCGAGGAAGAGGCCGTGCGCCGGATCCTGCGGCGCCACGGGCTGCGGATCCTCGCGGAGCGGCACAGCGGCCTCGATCCCTCCGCGCTCGGACCGCGCGGTCGTGCAGGCGCGCCGCGGTTCTGGCAGATCGGCCTGTGGGTCGGCGGGTCGCAGTCCTCGGGCGCGAGCCGGCTGCACCAGGCGTGGTACGACGTCGAGCGCACGACGACGGCGACGGTCGTGAGCCTCTCGCGGCGCAGCGCCGTGTACAAGCTGCGCGGCGACGCGCAACAGCTCGCGTCCGCGTTCGAGGATCTCGCCGATCCGCGCTTCGCGACGTCGATGGCCTTCGGGCACAACCGCTATGCGACGAACACGGCCACGTCGTTCGAGCGCGTCCAGCCGTTCGCCGCGATCGCGCACAACGGCGAGATCAACACGATCGAGCGCCTCCGCGGCGAGGCGCGGATGCTCCGGCTGCCGCTGTCGCGCGACGGCAGCGACTCGCAGGACGTCGACGCGATCGTGCGCGGCCTCGTGAACCGCTTCGGCCTCACGCTCGTCGAAGCGATCGAGCTGCTGTTCCCGCCGATCGTGAACGAGGTGAAGCGCATGCCCGGCGAGGCCCAGGACGCGTACATGCACGCGCGCGCAGCGTTCGGGCCGTTCGCGCAGGGGCCCGCGGCGATCCTCGCCCGGGTGGGGGACACGTGCCTCTTCAGCGTCGACGCGCTCGGTCTCCGCCCGCTGTGGCACGTCGAGACGCCCGACGAGCACGTGTTCGCGAGCGAGCGCGGCTTCGTGCCGCTCGCGAGGTACGTGCGCGACCCGCGTCCCCTCGGTCCCGGCGAGCGCGCCGCGCTGCGGCGCACGCCCGAGGGATGGCTGCTCCTCGACCACGACGCGGTCCGGGAGCGCTTCCTCGAGGCACGGCGTGAGCGCGGCATCCGCGCCGCGGGACTGCGCGACCGCATCGAGACGGGCGGGCCGGCCGACGCGCCGCCGCTGGGCCGCCGCGGCCGGGGCATCGGGCGATGGGAGGTCGGCACGCCGCCCGACGAGCTCGAGGACGTCACGCTCCGTCGCGAGGCGCAGTTCGCGGCGTTCGGCTGGGAGCCCGACGACGTGCGCATGGCGAAGGCCATGACCGAGACGGCGAACGAGCCGATCGGCTCGCTCGGCTACGACGGACCGCTCGGGGCGCTCTCGGAGCGGCGCGCGAACCTCGCCGACCACATCCACGAGACCGTCGCCGTCGTCACGAACCCCGCGATCGACCGCGAGCGCGAGATCGAGCACTTCTCCACGCGCGCGCTCCTCGGGCCGCGGCCGTCGCTCGGCGGCCGCGCCGCGCCGCGCGAGTGGATCGAGCTGCGGCAGCCGATCCTCCTCGGCGGGCACGCGCCGGAGACGGGGCTCCGCGGCGCCGACCACCGCGAGACCGCGCGGAAGCAGGGGACGTGGATCCTCGAGGACGTGGCCGCGTGGTTCGGCGACCGCTACGCGCGCGGGCCGGTGGTGCTCGAGGCGGACCGCGACTGGGAGGAGCACCCCCGCGACGCGCTCGCCCGGATCGCGGCGTCGGCGTGCCGCGGCGTGCGGCGCGGCGCGAAGCTCGTGATCGTCCAGGACCGCGGCGTCGTGGCGGAAGGCCGCGCGTGGATCGACCCGCTCCTCGTCGTCGCCGCCGTCCATCGCGCGCTCGTCGAGGCGTCGGCGGGCGGCGACGCGCTGCGGCGCGAGTGCGCGCTCATCGTGTCGGCGGGGAGCCTGCGCAACCTGCACGACGTCGTCGTCGCGCTCGGGCTCGGGGCCGACGCCGCGCATCCGTACCTCCTCCTCGAGCACGCGCTCGCGCAGGAGGACCCCGACGCGCTCCCGAACCTCGTCGAGGCGCTGCGCAAGGGGATCGAGAAGGTCATCTCCACGCTCGGCATCCACGAGGCGCGCGGCTACGGTCGCCTCTTCTCCGCCATCGGCGTCGCGCCCGACGTGGCGCGCCTCCTCGGCATCCGCACCTTCTGCGCCGAGGCCGGCACCGGCCTCACGTGGGAGCGCATCGCGGAGGACGGGCTGGCGCGCGCGTCCATGCTGCGCGAGCGCGCGCCGGCGCGGCTCGAGCCGCCGTTCCGCATCTACCCGCGCGTGTGGAAGGCCGCGCTCGCCGTGGCGAACGGCGAGGCGCCGTACCGTGCGTACGCCGAGCGCCTCCTCGAGATCGAGCTCGAGCACCCCGTGTCGCTCCGCCACCTCTGGGACCTGCGCGGGCTCGAGGGCGGCGTCGCGGACGGGACGGACGCGCTCGCCGACACCCGCGCGGGCGGGCACTCGATGCCCATGTACATCTCGTCGATGTCGTTCGGCTCGCAGGGCGAGACGGCGTACCGCGCGTACCCCGAGGCCGCGTACCGCATGGACATGCTGTGCATCAACGGCGAGGGCGGCGAGCTGCCCGACCTCCTCGGGCGGTACCCGCGGAACCGCGGGCAGCAGATCGCGTCCGGCCGCTTCGGCGTGTCGGCGATGCTCGCGAACTCGAGCGACTGGCTCGAGATCAAGATCGGCCAGGGCGCGAAGCCGGGCGAGGGCGGCCACCTCCCGGCGCGCAAGGTCTCGGCGAAGGTCGCCCTCGCGCGCAACGCGAAGCCCGGGATCGACCTCATCTCGCCCTCGAACAACCACGACATCTACTCGATCGAGGACCTCGCGCAGGTCGTGCACGAGCTGAAGACGGTGAACCCGCGTGCGAAGGTCATCGTGAAGATCCCCGTCACCCCGGAGGTCGGGATCATCGCGGTCGGGGTGGCGAAATCGGGTGCCGACGTCGTCACGGTGTCGGGCTACGACGGCGGCACCGGCGCCGCGCGCATGCACGCGCTGCGGCGCGCCGGGCTGCCGGTGGAGATCGGCGTCGCCGAGGCGCACCGCGCGCTCGTCGCGTCGGGCCTGCGCGGGCGGGTCGAGCTGTGGTGCGACGGCGGCGTGAAGAGCGCCCTCGACGTGGCGAAGCTCATGTGCCTCGGCGCCGACCGCTGCGGCTTCGCGACGTTCGCGATGGTCGCGCTCGGCTGCACGATCTGCCGCGGCTGCCAGCTCGACACCTGCCACGTCGGCATCACGACGCAGATCGAGAGCGTCGCCGAGGCGCAGGCGCGCGGGCTGAAGAAGTTCGAGCCCCAGGAGCTCGAGCGCGCCGTCGCGAGCCTCATGCGGGCGTTCGAGGCGATGCGCGTGGAGCTCGCGGCGATCGCCGCGCAGCTCGGGGTCGGGCGGACCGCGGACCTCGTGGGCCGGGCGGAGCTGCTCGTGCAGGCGCGCGGTCTCGACCGGGTGGCGCTCGCGGAGCTCACGGAGGCCGGGACGTCCTTCGAAGAGGGTGCCTGGCGCATGGCGCTCGCCTCGGTCGGCGCCGTCCACGGCGCGGAGGCCGGGGGATCCTCCCGGGAGGCTGATGTGTTCCCGTACCAGATCGGCACGGTTCCGTACCAAATTGGCACGGAAACACATCACGCCCCCGTGCACGGCGCCCGACCCGAGGTCGACGCGCGCGACCGCTTCGTCGGGACATCGGCGTCGGGCGAGATGGCGCGCACGCGCATCTTCAAGGGACCCACCGCGGACGAGCACACCGTCACGGCGAGCGGCGTCGCGGGGAACGGCGCCGCGGCGTACGTCGCGCAGGGACTCACGCTCACGGTCAGCGGCGGCGCGCAGGACGGCGCGGCGAAGACCGCGCTCGGCGGGAGCGTCGCGGTGCTGAAGGCGCGCAACGCCGCGGGGCGCTGGGTGGACGGCTCGGTGGGGAAGTGCTTCGCCTACGGTGCGCAGCGCGGCCGCTTCCTCGTGCAGGGCGGGGCCGACGCGCGCGCGGGGATCCGACTGTCGGGCGCGGACGTGGTGATCGGCGAAGATGTCCGCGGCTTCGCGTTCGAGTACATGACCGGCGGCCGCGCGGTCATCCTCGGTGACCCGGGCCGCTGGATCTGCTCGGGGATGTCGGGCGGCGTCGTGTTCGTGCGGCACGATCCGGCGCGCGGCCTCGACGACACCGCCATCCGCGACCGCGTCGCGAAGGGCGCGAAGGTCGCGGTCCGGCCCGTCGCCGACGAGGACCGCGTGGTCCTCGCCGAGCTCCTCGGCGCGTACGCCGCGGCCCTCGACGCGAGCGGCCAGGCGGATGCCGCGCACGAGGTGCGCGCGCTGCTCGCCGCGCCCGACGCGTTCCGCGCGATCAGGCCCGTGGGCGAGGTGGTGGACCAGGCGATCTCGACGGAGTGACGGTCGGCACGCGCGTTGCTCTTGGACGTCGCGTGCCGACCGACCGCCACGACCGCCAGTCAGCGCGCTTCGGCTCGTTCCGGGCGGGCAAGGTCGAACCCGGTCCCGTCCGGAAGGCGCTCACGCGCTTCGCCGGCTGGGCCTCCGACCGGTTCGGATCGCCCTGGGCGATCGCCGCCGCCGCGCTGGTCATCGCGGTGTGGGCCGCGCTCGGGCCGGTGCTCGGCTGGAGCGACACGCACATGCTCATCATCAACACGGTCACCACGGTCGTGACCTTCGTCATGGTCTTCGTCATCCAGAACACGCAGGCGCGGGAGACGGAGGCGGTCAACCTGAAGCTCGACGAGCTCCTGCGCGCGGTGCCCCGCGCGCGCGAGGAGTTCATGGAGGCGGAGGAAGAGGACCTCGACGAGATCCTCCGCGAGAAGGAGATCGTCGCCGCGGCCGATCCCGCGCCGCCGAAGCACAAGGCCGCCGAGCGCGGGAACGGGAAGAGGGCGGGCGGAAGACCGCACTGACGGCGCGGTCGGGTGAGACAATGCCCGAGCACGGGGTGTAGCGCAGCCTGGTAGCGCGTCGCCTTTGGGAGGCGAAAGTCGAGAGTTCGAATCTCTCCACCCCGACAGCCGCTCGCGCTGGGGGATGTCCGTGTTCGCTCGCTGGGGAAGCTTCGTCCACCGCTTCCGGTGGCCCGTGCTCGCGATCTCGTTCGCGTTCCTCGTCGGGACGGGGTACGTCGCGGCGCAGGGCGGCACGCTCAAGGGCGGCGGGATCATCGAGACCTCGGAGTCCGGCCGCGCGCTGAGGATCATGCGCGACGAGCTGCCGCAGTCGAGCGGCTCGAGCTTCACCCTCATCTTCTCGAGCCCCACGCTCCGCGCGACCGACGCCGCGTTCAAGGCGGAGGTCGAGCGCGCCCTCGCCGACCTCGCGAAGGACCCGCGCGTGCGCAGCCTCCGCACGCCGTACGAGACGACGCCGCCGTCGACGCGGCTCATCTCGAACGACGGGCGCCGCGCGCTCGCCGTCGTCGCCGTGCCGGACCCCATCAGCGAGGCGCAGAAGTACTACGAGGAGCTGCGCGGCAAGGTCCGCAGCTCGAGCCTCGAGGTCACCGCGACCGGGAACATCGCGATCACCAAGGACTTCAACGACATCCTCGAGAGCGACCTGCAGCGGGCCGAGATCGTCTCGCTCCCGCTCGCGCTCGCCCTGCTCGTGCTCGTCTTCGCCACCGTCGTCGCGGCGCTCATCCCGCTCGGCGTCGGCATCCTCGCGGTCGTCGGCGGCGTGGCCGGCACGTTCGTCCTCAGCCGCTACACCGACGTTTCGCAGTACGCGCTCAACGTCGTGACGCTCATCGGCCTCGGCGTCGCGATCGACTACTCGCTCTTCATCGTGAACCGCTTCCGCGAGGAGCTGCGCCGCGGCTCGAGCACCGAGGACGCGCTCGCGCGCGCGATGGCGACGACCGGCCGAGCGATCGCGTTCTCCGGCCTCACCGTCGCGATCGGCCTCTCGGGGATGCTCTTCTACGAGGGGACGTTCCTCTCGTCGATGGGCCAGGCCGGCGCGGTCGTCGTCGCGTTCGCGGTCGTCTACGGGCTGACGTTCCTGCCGGCGCTCTTGTCGGTGCTCGGCCGCAGGGTGGACATCTGGCGGGTGCCGCTGCCGCAGGGGCGTGAGGGCGCGGGGCTCTGGCACGACATAGCGACGTGGGTGATGCGCCGCCCGGCGACGGTCCTCGTGCCGGTGATGGCGGCGATCCTCATCACGGCGACGCCGTTCCTCAGCATCCGGATGGCGAACGGCGACGTCACGATGCTGCCTAAGCACGCCGAGTCGCGCCGCGGGTACGACATGCTCGTCGCCGACTTCGCGGAGTACGACAAGAACCAGGTCACCGTCGTCGTCCGCTACGCGGGCGACCCGCTCGCGGGCGACCGCATCCCCGGTCTCGTCGCGCTCCACGAGCAGCTCGCGAAGATGCCGCACGTCCTCACCGTCGAGAGCCCGTTCGGGCTCGACCCGCGCGCGCTCGGCCTCCCGGCGGCGGGGCCGATCACCGCGCAGCAGTACAAGCAGATCTACGCCTTACGCGACCAGCTGCCGCCGCCGCTCAGGTCCGCCCTCGAGCAGGCCGTCGGCAAGAACATCGCCGTCTTCAGCGTCCTCACGGCCGAGCCGAAGCTGTCCGATCGCGCGCAGCAGCTCGTGCGCGACATCCGCGCCGTGGCGCGGCCCGCCGGCGCGCAGGAGCTCCTCGTCACCGGCCTCACCGCGTTCGACATCGACGTCGTCGAGTTCATCGTGGGGCGTACCCCGGTAGCGGTGGCGTTCGTGATGATCGCGACGTACGGCGTCCTCTTCCTCCTCCTCGGGTCGGTCGTCCTGCCGCTGAAGGCGGTCGTCATGAACCTGCTGTCGATCGCGACGTCGTTCGGCGCGCTCGTGTGGATCTTCCAGCAGGGGAACCTGTCGCAGCAGCTCGGCTTCACGCCGGCGCCGCTCGACCCCACGCTCCCGGTGATCCTCTTCTGCACCGTGTTCGGGCTCTCGATGGACTACGAGGTCCTGCTCCTCAGCCGCATACAGGAGGAGTACGCGCGCACGGGGGACAACACGCGCGCCGTCGCCGAGGGCCTCGAGCGCAGCGGCCGCCTCATCACCGGCGCCGCGGCGATCATGGTCGGCGTCTTCGGCGCCTTCGCGCTCGCCGAGGTCGTGATCATCAAGGCCATCGGCCTCGGGATGGCGCTCGCGGTCGCCATCGACGCCACGCTCGTCCGCGCGCTCGTCGTCCCCGCGACGATGCGCCTCCTCGGCAACGTGAACTGGTGGGCGCCGGGCCCGCTCGCCCGCCTGTACCGCCGGCTCGCGCTCGGCGAGGCCGAGGCCGCGCGCATGCGACCGATCGTCGTCGCCTCCTCCGACCCTCGCTCGGATTGAACCCTCGCTCGGGCCCTGGTGCTCGACCTCGTCTTCGCCTCGGTCTGCGCGCCAGAGGGACGATGGCTAGGTAGACATGGCGGCGTGGAGGGGACGCTCCGCCCGCTCGGCGTCGGCGACATCGTGGACCGCGTGTTCGGCACGTACCGCCAGCGCCCGCTCATGTTCCTCGCGGTCGCCGCGATCCCGTTCCTCGTCCTCGTCCTCGTCCTCATCGTCGGTGTGCTCACGGCGACGTTCGCGGCCGGCGCGATCGTCGCTCTCGCGCCGTTCCTCAGCGGCAACGTCGACCCCGAGCGCCCCGACCCGGCGCGCCTCCTCCAGCTGCTCGGCCCGCTCCTCGCGTTCGTCGCGATCGTCGCGGTGGCCGCGATCGGCGTGAGCCTCGTCGTCCTGGAGGCCGAGATCGAGGGGCTCGACAGCGACAGCGCGGTCCGCCGCGTCCTCGCCCGCCTTGACGTCCCTCGCTAGCGCGCTGCCGTCCCCGCGGCCGCGCCTCCTGGCGCTCGCGCTCGTCGCGGTCGTCCCGCTCGCCTTCGCCGGGACGTCGCCGCTGTTCATCGGGCTGAGCGCGCTCCTGGCCGCCGCGGCGCTCGCGCTCGCCGCCCTCGACGTGCG
>VGOU01000008.1 GCA_016875795.1 Chloroflexota bacterium
CGCCTGCCACGACCCGCACCGCGCCGAAGCGCCGGAGCGCCGCGGCGGTCACCGCCGCGAGGCGCGCCGGCGCGGCGACGACGACGACCTCGTCGAACGCGCCGCTCGCCTCGGCCGCGGCGATCGACCAGCAGACGACCGGGACGCCGCCGAGGTCCGCGATGACCTTGTCCTCGCCGAGACGCTGCGAGCTGCCCGCGGCGAGGATCGCCGCGCACGCGCGGGGCGTCAGTGCGAGATCGCCCGAACGCGCCGCGCCGAGTCGGCCTCGCTCTTCGGCTGCGCGAAGATCATGCGGCCGCCAGCCGTCTGGAGGACGCGCATCACCATCACCGACAGGTCCGTGCCGATGTGGCGGACGCCGCCATCGACGACGACCATCGTCCCGTCCTCGAGGTACCCGACGCCCTGGTCGGACTCCCTGCCCTGCTGGATGATGCGGACGGCGATCTCCTCGCCGGGGAGCACGACGGGGCGGACCGCCTTCGCGAGGTCGTTCATGTTCAGCACGGTGACGCCCTGCAGCTCGGCGACGCGGTTCAGCCCGTAGTCGTTCGTCATGATCGCGACGCCGAGCGAGCGCCCGAGCGCCACGAGCTTCGCGTCGGCGCCCTGCTCCGGCGGGTCGTGATCGACGATCTCCACGCCCACCTCGGTCCCCTTCTGCATGCGCTGCAGCATCTCGAGGCCGCGGCGGCCGCGCTCGCGGCGGGACGGATCGGACGAGTCCGCGAACGTCTGCAGCTCGGCGAGGATGAACAGCGGGAGCAGGAGCGTGCCCCGGACGAATCCCGCCTTCGCGACGTCGGCGACGCGCCCGTCGATGATCACGGACGTATCGAGGAGCACGCGCTGGCCGGACTCCCGCTCGCGCTTGCCCGAACGCATCTCGCGCACGACGAAGGCGAGGTCCGCGCGCTTCAGCGCTCCGGCCATGGCCCCCACCGTGCCGAGGGCGACCGCCGCGACGAAGGGTGCGAACCGGCCGTAGTCGCCGGGCAGGAGCGACAGCGGGAGCGTGAGGAGGACGGCGATGAGGAGGCCGACGCTCGCGCCCGCCGAGGCGCCGACGAGGTCGCCGAACGACGTCTGCCGGATGAGGCGCTCGAGCCACCGCGCGGGCACGACCGTCGCGTACGGCGCGCCGAGCCAGCCGAGGATCGCGCAGAGCACGCCCATGAGGAACACCACGCGGAAGCGGTCGTCCACGGGCGTCACATCGGTCACCTGGAGCAGCGCCGCTCCGAGGTAGGACCCGAAGAGGAAGCCCGCGACCGCGCCGAAGGTGCGGATGAGCGACAGACCCATCGTGTCGCGAAGCCTAAACCTCGGCGTTACCGCTCGACGATCCCGGAGCGGAGCACCGCCTCCTTCAGGTCCTTCACCGGCACGACCTCGAGGGCGGCGCCGTTCGCGTCCCGTGCGCTCGCCGCGGGCACGATCGCGCGCTCGAAACCCAGTCGCTCGGCCTCGCGCAGGCGCGCCGGGAGGCGCTGCACCCGCCGCACCTCGCCGCCGAGCCCGATCTCGCCGAGGAAGACCGCGCGCGGGTCCGCGGCGCGGTCGCGCAGCGCCGACGCCATCGCCACCGCGAGCGCGAGGTCCGTCGCCGGCTCGCGCACGCGCAGCCCGCCGACGAGGTTGACGTACACGTCGTGCTGCCCGAGCGAGAGGCCCGCGCGCTTCTGCAGGACCGCCAGCAGGAGGAGCACCCGCTGCAGGTCGGCGCCGTTCGCGGTGCGGCGCGGGAGGCCGAACGAGGTGGGTGTCACGAGCGCCTGCACCTCGACGAGGAGCGGCCGCGTCCCCTCGAGCGTGGGGACGACGACGCTGCCGGGCACGCCCCGGCCGCGCTCCTCGAGGAACACGCCCGACGGGTCGGCGACCTCGTCGAGGCCGCTCTCCCCCATCTCGAAGACCCCGACCTCGTCGGTCGAGCCGAACCGGTTCTTCGTCGCGCGCAGGATGCGGAAGGAGTGGAAGCGCTCCCCCTCGAGGTACAGGACGGCATCGACGATGTGCTCGAGCACGCGCGGACCGGCGACGGCGCCCTCCTTCGTGACGTGGCCGATGAGGAAGACTGGGACGTTCTCGCCCTTCGCGACCTCGAGGAGGCGCGCCGCGCACTCGCGCAGCTGGGAGACGCCGCCCGCGGCGGACCCGACGGTCTCCGACGACATCGTCTGGATCGAGTCGACGACCGTGAGGACGGGCCGCGCGCGGCGGATCTGCTCGATGACCGTGCCGACGTCGGTCTCGGCGAGGAGGAGGATGCCGCTGCCGTCGATGCCGAAGCGGCGCGCGCGCATCTTCACCTGCGCCGCGGATTCCTCCCCGCTCACGTAGAGGACGGGCCCGCGGTCGCGCACGCGCGCGGACGCCTGCATGAGGAGGCTGCTCTTGCCGATCCCGGGGTCGCCGCCGAGGAGGACGAGGGAGCCCGGGACGATCCCGCCGCCGAGGACGCGGTCGAGCTCGCCGATGCCGGTGGGGACGCGCTCCTCCGCCGAGGGCGGCACCTCATCGAGCGGGATCGCGACGCGGGGCTCGCGCGCGACCCCGTCGCGCCCCTTCAGGGCCGGCGCGACGCGCTCCTCGACGAACGTGCTGAAGCCCTGGCACTGCGGGCAGCGGCCGAGCCACTTCGGCGAGTCGAAGCCGCACTGCTGGCAGACGAAGGCGGTGCGCGAGGGCTTGGCCGGAGGCACGCGGTCAGTATCGGCGGTCGCTGGCGGCGCGCGGAGCTAGCTGGCCGATCCCACCGGTTCGGGCGTCTTCTCCTCGGCCTTCGCGATCTCGAGCTTGCCGTCCCTGGCGTCCACGCGGACGGTGTCGCCGGCCTTGAACACGCCCTGGAGCAGCATCTCGGACAGCTGGTCCTCGATCTGGTTCTGGATGGTGCGCCCGAGCGGGCGCGCGCCGAAGTTGGAGTCGTAGCCCACGCTCGCGATCTGGTCCTTCGCGGCGTCCGTCACCTCGAGGGTGATCTCCTGCGAGGAAAGCGACTTGCGCACGCGCACGAGCTCGAGGTCCACGATGGAGCGGATCTCCTCCTTCATGAGCGGCTGGAACACGACCGTCGCGTCGATCCGGTTGAGGAACTCCGGCCTGAAGAAGCGCTTCATCTCGTCCTGGACGCGCTCCTTCATGCGCTCGTACGCGGCCTGGACGTCGGCGTCGTCACCGGTGCCGTGCTGTCGGAAGCCGAGCGCGGACTCGCTCTTCAGCATCTTCTGCGCGAGGTTGCTCGTCATGATGATGATCGTGTTGCGGAAGTCGACGACGCGGCCCTTCGCGTCCGTCAGGCGGCCCTCGTCGAAGATCTGCAGGAGGATGTTGAAGACCTCGGGGTGGGCCTTCTCGATCTCGTCGAGCAGGATGACGCAGTACGACTTGCGGCGGACCGTCTCGGTGAGCTGGCCGCCCTCTTCGTAGCCCACGTAGCCCGGCGGCGACCCGACGAGGCGCGACACGTTGTGCCGCTCCATGTAGTCGGACATGTCGATCTTCACGATGTTGTCGGGGCTGCCGAACATGAACTCGGCGAGGTTCTTCGCGAGATACGTCTTGCCGGTGCCCGTGGGACCGACGAAGAAGAACACGCCGATCGGGCGGCGCGGGTCCTTCAGGCCGGCGCGCGCGCGGCGGACCGCGCGTGAGATCGTGCGGATCGCGTCCTTCTGCCCGATGACCTTCTCGGAGAGCGACTCCTCCATGCGCAGGAGCTTCTGCGTCTCCTCCTCGGCGATCTTCCGCACCGGGATGCCGGTCCACATCGAGACGACCTCGGCGATGTCCTCGTCGGTCACCTCGGGACGCTTCTGCGACTGCGCGAGGAGCCAGTCGGCCTTGGCCTGCTGCAGCTTGTCCTGCTGCGTGCGCTCGACCTGGCGGAGCCCCGACGCGCTCTCGTACTGCTGCGCCTCCATGGCCGCTTCCTTCTCGGTCTGGATGCGCTCGAGCTCCTTCTGCGCCTCCTTCACCTCCGCGGGGAGGGTCGAGTAGCGCAGGCGGACCCGGCTCGCGGCCTCGTCCATGAGGTCGATCGCCTTGTCCGGCAGGAAGCGGTCGGTGATGTAGCGCGACGACAGCTCGGACGCCGCCTTCACGGCGTCGTCGCTGATCGCGACCTTGTGGTGCTCCTCGTAGCGCGAGCGGATCCCCATGAGGATCTCCACGGTCTCCTCGATCGTGGGCTCCTCGACCATGACCGGCTGGAAGCGGCGCTCGAGAGCGGCGTCGCGCTCGACGTACTTGCGGAACTCGTCGAGCGTCGTCGCGCCGATGCACTGGAGCTCGCCGCGCGCGAGCGACGGCTTGAGGATGTTCGCCGCGTCGACCGCGCCCTCGGCCGCGCCCGCCCCGACGAGCGTGTGCAGCTCGTCGATGAACAGGATGACGTCGTGGGCGTGGCGCAGCTCCTCGATGATCTTCTTGAGGCGCTCCTCGAACTCGCCGCGGTACTTCGTGCCGGCGACGAGCGATCCGATGTCGAGCGTGAGGACGCGCTTGCCCTGGAGCGTCTCGGGCACGTCGGCCTTCACGATGCGGTGCGCGAGCCCCTCGGCGATCGCCGTCTTGCCGACGCCGGGCTCGCCGATGAGCGCCGGGTTGTTCTTCGTGCGCCGCGACAGGATCTGGATGACCCGCTCGAGCTCCTTCTCGCGGCCGATGACGGGGTCGAGCTGCTGCGCCTTCGCCATCGCCGTGAGGTTCACGCCGAGCTGGTCGAGCGTGGGCGTCTTCGAGCCCGACGCCTTGCCGGACGCCGCCGCCTCGGCCTGCTGCGGGTGCTGCTGGCCGAGCGTGGCGATGACCTGGTGGCGCACCTTCTCGAGCGAGACGCCGAGCGACTCGAGGACGCCGGAGGCGATGCCCTCGCCCTCCCGGACGAGGCCGAGCAGCAGGTGCTCGGTGCCGACGTGGCTGTGCCCGAGCTTCCGGGCCTCGTCGATGGCGAGCTCGATGACCTTCTTCGTGCGCGGCGACAGCGTGATGTCGCTCGGCGCGGTCGTGGAGTCGCCCCGGCCGATGATGAATTCGACGGCGGTGCGCACCTTCGACAGCTCCACGCCCAGGGAGTCGAGGACGCGGGCCGCGACGCCTTCGCCTTCGCGGACGAGGCCGAGCAGGAGGTGCTCGGTGCCGATGTAGTTGTGGTTGAAGCGGATCGCCTCGTCCTGGGCGAGGGCCAGCACTCTCTTCGCGCGATCGTTGAACCGGTCGAACGGACCCATCTGCTAGCCCTTACCCACTCGTACGGTGCGGAACCGCATCTTGTTCACATGATATAGCCGCGGGACCGCTGGGGCGGGCTGGAGGACACGTACGCTGACGGCCTAGCTGCCGTATCGATCAGCGGCCGGCCTGGCGGATCGACAGCGACAGGCGCCGGCGCTCGGGATCGATACCGACGACGCGCACGCGCACGACGTCATCCACCTTCACGGCCTCGGCCGGATCGCGACCCGCTCCGCGGAGAGCTCGCTCACGTGGATGAGACCCCCGAGACCGTCGGCGATGCGGGCGAACGCGCCGAACGGCATGAGCTCCGTGATCGTCGCGTCGACGTCGTCGCCCATCCGTACGGCGGTGCCGACGCGCGACCACGGGTCGTCGGCGAGCTGCCGGATCGGGAGCGAGATCCGATCGCGCTCGCGGTCGATGCCGGTGACCTTCACGCGCGCCCTGTCACCCGCGCGGTGCACCGAGAGCGGGTTGGCGCCCTTGTCCCAGGTGACCTCGGAGCGGTGGACGAGGCCCTCGGCCTTGCCGACGTCCACGAACAGGCCGAACCCGGCGACCCGCGTCACCGTGCCCTCGAGGACGTCGCCCTCCCGCAGCTCGGCCGCCGCCTCCGCCTTCCGCCGCCGGCGCAGCACCTGCGCCGCCGCCTTCTCCGAGAGGCTGAGCCGGTTCCGCCGCGGATCGGCCTCGATGACCTTCACCGGGATGCGCCGGCCGACGAGGGCGGCGGGGGCGGTCGGGACCCCGGCCGGGTCCTCAAAACGAAACGACCTCCACGAGGGAGGTCGTTCGATCCCGGCCCTGACCTATTTTCCCGAGGGCCTACGCCCCAAGTATCTTCGGCGCTGGCGGGCTTAACTTCCGTGTTCGGGATGGGAACGGGTGTGACCCCGCCGCTCCGAGGACCGAGGCCCTCACTCTAAGGGGTGCCGGCCGGAAAAGGAAAGGCCCCGCATCGCTGCGGGGCCTTCGCGAACAGCGCGGGTGAAGAGGAAGACCGAGCGACGAGTCCGTACCGGATCCCCGCCGGACGCGATGGTCCGGCTGGATGCTAGAAGTTAGGTCAAGCCTCTCGGCCGTTAGTACGTCTCAGCTCCAGACCTCACGGTCCTTCCACCTGACGCCTATCGAACAGGTTCTCTACCTGCGGCCTTACCTGCTTTCGCAGAGGGTGAGCCCATCTTGAGGTGCGCTTCCCACTTAGATGCTTTCAGCGGTTATCGCGAACGGACATAGCTACCGAGCGGCGCCCTTGGCAGGACGACTCGTACACCAGCGGTCCGCCCACCCCGGTCCTCTCGTACTGGGGGTAGCTCCTCTCAGCTCACCTGCGCCCACACTGGATAGAGACCGAACTGTTTCACAACGTTCTGAACCCAGCTCGCGTACCGCTTTGATAGGCGAACAGCCTAACCCTTGGGAGGTACTGCCCCCCCAGGATGCGACGAGCCGACATCGCACGTGATCCGCCGTTACCGGCGGCGCAGACTATCTCTCCACCCTCTTCGCAAGAGAAGAGAAGAGGGGCCGGCGTCTGATGGGGACCACAGTTTCGATCTTGCGATCACGATCGCCATCTCACCGCTCTCTCGAGCGGATCAGTCGTTACGGGGTCACGCCTCGCGGCGGACTTCCCACGGTGTCGTCCTCTCTCAAGGAGTCCACCGTTATAAGCCGGAACACAGATCGTGTTGCCACGATCCCACCCCGATAGTTGAGGTGCCAAACCACGCCGTCGCTGTGAACGCTTGGGCGTGATAAGCCTGTTATCCCCGGGGTAGCTTTTATCCGATGATTCCTGGCCCTTCCACGCGGGACCAGAAGGTCACTAAGCCCGACTTTCGTCCCTGCTCGGCGAGTAAGCCTCACAGTCAAGCACCCTTATGCCTTTGCACTCTGTGGCTGATTTCCATCCAGCCTGAGGGTACCTTTGGGCGCCTCCGTTACCTTTTGGGAGGCGACCGCCCCAGTCAAACTGCCCACCTGGCACGGTCCGGCCACCGGATCACGGACGGCCGTTAGGACCGAGGTCCCGCAAGGGTGGTATTTCACTGGCGACTCCACCGACGCTAGCGCGCCGGCTTCAAAGTCTCCCACCTATGCTACACATGCGAAACCCCAGCTCAATGCCAAGATGCAGTAAAGCTCCACGGGGTCTTTTTGTCCAAGTGTGGGTAACCCGCGTCTTCACGGGTATCTCAGTTTCGCCGGGTCCCTCCTAGAGACAGCGGCTAAGTCGTTACGCCTTTCGTGCGGGTCGGAACTTACCCGACTAGGAATTTCGCTACCTTAGGACCGTTATAGTTACGGCCGCCGTTCACCGGGGCTTCAGTTCGGACCTTTCAGTCCTCCCATTGACCTTCCGGCACTGGGCAGGCGTCAGCCCCTATACGTAGGGTTTCCCCTTCGCAGAGACCTGTGTTTTTGTTAAACAGTCGCTTAGCCCGTTCATCTGTGGCCTCGATCGCTTCCCTTCTTGCGAAGGCGCGCGAGGCTCCCCTTCTCCCGAAGTTACGGGGACATTTTGCAGAGTTCCTTTAGGAGGGTTCTCCCGATCACCTTTGGATGCTCTCCTCGCCTACCTGCGTCGGTTTGCGGTACGGACGCTCGTGGTCTCGCTAGAGGCTTTTCTCGGCGGCTTGGATCACCCCACTCGACGCATCGCTGCGTCTCGCGCTCGCCTTTCACCTTGACCCGTCGACGGATTTGCCTATCGACGGACGGTTACGGGCTTGGACGCACATAGCCAAAGTGCGCTGGAGCTACCAGACCGCGTCACCCCTTCGCTGATGACGACCTTGAGCGGTGCAGGAATGTAGACCTGCTGTCCATCGCCTACGCCTTTCGGCCTCGGCTTAGGCCCGACTGACCCTGAGCGGATTAACCTTCCTCAGGAAACCTTAGGCATTCGGTGTGCATGCTTCTCACACGCATTTCGCTACTCGTTCCGGCATTCTCACTTCCACGCGCTCCAGCCGTGCTCACGCTCGACCTTCACTGCGCGTGGAACGCTCCCCTACCGCCCACGGCCACCACGAGGGTGGCGCGGACCCGTAGCTTCGGTACCAGGCTTGAGCCCCGTTGGATTTTCGGCGCTGGACCACTCGACCAGTGAGCTGTTACGCACTCTTTCAATGATGGCTGCTTCTAAGCCAACATCCTGGTTGTCTGAGCGATCCAACATCCTTTTCCACTTAGCCTGGATTGAGGGACCTTAGCTGACGGTCTGGGCTGTTTCCCTTTTGTCTCTGGAGCTTAGCCCCCGGAGACTGACTGCCGAGTTGCGAGTCAGAGCATTCGGAGTTTGGTTGGGTTTGGTAAGCGATAAGCCCCCTAGCCCATCCAGTGCTCTACCTCTCTGACTGATCTCTCGACGCTAGCCCTAAAGCTATTTCGGGGAGAACCAGCTATCTCCGTGTTCGTTTGGCATTTCACCTCTACCCACAGCTCATCGCACAACTTTTCAACGTTGAAGCGTTCGGCCCTCCACGAGGCATTACCCCCGCTTCAGCCTGGCCATGGGTAGCTCACACGGTTTCGGGTCTAGTGCTTGCGACTACGGCGCTTGCGCGCCACGCCCTGTTCAGACTCGCTTTCGCTTCGGCTCCGGCCGTAAGGCCTTAACCTCGCCGCAAACAGCTAACTCGCCGGATCATTCTTCAATAGGCACGCCGTCACGCTACCGGCTTGCGCCGGCAACACGCTTCGACTGCTTGTAGGCGCACGGTTTCAGTTCCTATTTCACTCCCCTCCCGGGGTGCTTTTCACCTTTCCCTCACGGTACTTGTGCACTATCGGTCGCAAGAGGTACTTAGCCTTGGACAGTGGTCTGCCCGGCTTCCCACCCTGGAGACGTTCCGGGTGGTACTCGAGGACAGCGACCGGAGCGCATGCGCTTTCGCGTACTGGGCTCTCACCGTCTACGGCCGGCCGTTCCAGGACCGTTCCGCTGACGCATGCGTTTGTGACTCCGTCGCGGATCGGCAGATCCGCATGTCGCGCCTCACGACCCCCGATCCGCAACGCCTGCCGGCTATCGCACGGATCGGGTTTGGGCTATTCCCGTTTCGCTCGCCACTACTAAGGGAATGCTTTCCTTTCCTCGAGGTACTGAGATGTTTCAGTTCCCTCGGTGCCCTCCACGCATCCTATGTATTCAGATGCGGGTCGCTCAGGTCCACTGAGCGGGGTTCCCCCATTCGGATATGTCCGGATCGACGCTTGCTACCAGCTCCCCGGACCTTTTCGCAGGTGACCGCGTCCTTCATCGGCCTCTTGCGCCAAGGCATCCACCGCGCGCCCTTCGTAGCTTGACCTACTTCCAGCATCCAGCCCGACCCTCGCGGGCCGGCGGATGCCGGATCACAACAATTGGTGTGATCGGGTACGGTTCGCCATTGGCGAAACTCGTTACTTGGTTCTTCCTCTTCACTTGTAAAGGTGCACTGTTCGCTCGGGCGTGCCCGCACGGCGTGTGACCACGCCCGAGAGAACAGCTTGTCCGGGATCGCTCCCCATAGCGCCTGCGCGACCGCCGATGGTAGCCCTTCTGTGGAGACGAGGAGACTCGAACTCCTGACTTCCTCCTTGCAAAGGAGGCGCTCTACCAGCTGAGCTACGTCCCCTTCGTTTGACGCCGGGCCGCTCACTTGGCTGCTTCGAGTTGGATCCGCCAGGCAGTGGGCGTTTCTGGACTCGAACCAGAGACCTCTGCCTTATCAGGGCAGTGCTCTAACCAGCTGAGCTAAACGCCCGTCCGGACACCATCTTACCGATGGACCCGTTTGGGCATCGCTTCGGGGGACTTCGACGAGACGCGCGGGCGCAAGGCGTCGGGACACGACCCTTGACCGCTGAAAAGTGGCAGGAACGACACGTATGCGGGACATCGCTGCATCCGCAATGAGGGGTCGTGACACCCACGGATGCCGAGATCACTTCCGTTGAACGGAAGGACCATCGAGCTCGCGCTCGACGATCGACCTGGGAGTGGTCAGAGGCCCCGAAGGGTCCTGACGTCTTCCCTAGAAAGGAGGTGATCCAGCCGCACCTTCCGGTACGGCTACCTTGTTACGACTTCGTCCCAGTCGCCGGTCCCACCTTCGACGGCTGCCTCCTTGCGGTTGGCCCACCGGCTTCGGGTGTTACCGACTCCCATGACGTGACGGGCGGTGTGTACAAGGCCCGGGAACATATTCACCGCGGTGTGCTGACCCGCGGTTACTAGCAACTCCGACTTCACGGAGGCGAGTTTCAGCCTCCGATCTGAACTGACGCCGGTTTTGAGGGATTAGCTCCTGCTCGCGCAGTTGCGACCCGCTGTGACCGGCGATTGTAGCGTGCGTGTAGCCCCAGGCATAAGGGCCACGCGGACTTGACGTCATCCCCACCTTCCTCCGAGTTTCTCTCGGCAGTCCCGCCTGAGGGATACAACAGGCGGCGAGGGTTGCGCTCGTTGCGGGACTTAACCCAACATCTCACGACACGAGCTGACGACAGCCGTGCAACACCATTGCAGGCTCCCTTGCGGGTCCCTTCCCTTTCGGGTCGGTACCACCTGCATGTCAAGCCTGGGTAAGGTTCTTCGCGTACCATCGAATTGAACCGCACGCTCCGCTGCTTGTGCGGGCCCCCGTCAATTCCTTTGAGTTTTAGCCTTGCGGCCGTACTCCCCAGGCGGGGCACTTAATGCGTTAGCTACGGCACTGCCGGGGTCGATACCGACAACACCTAGTGCCCATCGTTTACGGCTAGGACTAACGGGGTATCTAATCCCGGTCGCTACCCTAGCTTTCGCACCTGAGCGTCAAGAGCGGGCCAGCGGATCGCTTTCGCCACTGGTGTTCCTTCCGGTATCTACGCATTTTACCGCTACACCGGAAATTCCATCCGCCTCTCCCGTCTTCTGAGCCCCGGAGTTCCCATGGGCATCCCTCGGTTGGGCCGAGGGCTTTCACCACGGGCTTTCGAGGCCGCCTGCGTGCGCTTTACGCCCAGTGATTCCGGACAACGCTCGCAACCTACGTATTACCGCGGCTGCTGGCACGTAGTTAGCCGTTGCTTATTCCTGAGGTACCGTCAGGTTTCTTCCCTCAGAAAAGAGGTTTACGACCCGAAGGCCTTCATCCCTCACGCGGCGTTGCTGTGTCAGGGTTTCCCCCATTGCACAAGATCCCTAACTGCTGCCTCCCGTAGGAGTCTGGGCCGTGTCTCAGTCCCAGTCTGGCTGGCCATCCTCTCAGACCAGCTACGGATCGTCGCCTTGGTGAGCCGTTACCCCACCAACTAGCTGATCCGCCGCAGGCCCCTCCTGAAGCGGCTTGCGCCTTTGAGCACCGGAATGGACCGGTGGTCACATGCGGTATTAGCCCCTCTTTCGAGGAGTTGTCCCCCACTTCAGGGCAGGTCACCTACGTGTTACTCAGCCGTTCGCCACTGAGATCAGCCTTGCGGCTGACCCCCGTTCGACTTGCATGTTTTATGCACGCCGCCAGCGTTCGTCCTGAGCCAGGATCAAACTCTCCGACAAAGATTCAGACCCTCTCTCGAGGGTCCTCTACTCGCGAAGGTTGATTCAGGCTCTCATTACCTGTGTCTTGACGAGTGGTCCGCGCATTCGCGCGTTCCTACCACTTTTCAACTGTTAAGGATCGTGCTGCCCTCGACCTCCCTCGCGGATCTGGCCACGGGCTCCGACGCGGGCGCACATCGTACCGATCGGGTGTTCGGGCCGTCAACTCTGGGGATGCCGATTCGGGTCGCTAGAGCGCCCTGCGGCCCTCCAGTGCCCGGCTCACGGTGACCTCGTCAGCGTACTCCAGATCGCCGCCCATCGGAAGGCCTCGCGCGAGGCGCGTGACCAGCGCGGTGGTCGTCCCGAGCAGCTGCGCGATGTACATGGCGGTCGCCTCGCCCTCGAGGTTCGGGTTCGTGGCGAGGATGACCTCGTCCACGGCCCCGCTCCTCACCCGGCTGGCCAGCTCGGCGATGCGTAGGTCGTCCGGCCGCACCCCGTTCACGGGAGAGATCGCGCCGTGGAGGACGTGGTAGACGCCCTTGTACCGCCCGGTCCGCTCGACCGCCAGCACATCGAGGGGCTCCTCCACGACGCACACGACCCGCTGATCGCGCTCGTCCGACGAGCACACCGCGCAGGGGTCGGCCTCCGCGATGTTGAAGCACACGCCGCAGTACCGGAGGTCCGTCTTCACCGCGCGCACCGCGGCCGCGAGCGACTCGGCGTCGGCGCCCGGCGCGCGGAGGATGTGATACGCGAGGCGCTGCGCCGTCTTCGGACCGACGCCGGGCAGCTTGGAGAGCTCGTCGATGAGACGCGCCAGCGGCCGCGCGAGAGCGGTGGGCACTACTTCTCGCGCGCGGGCCTTCGGCCCCGCGCCTCGCTCGGCTCGGTCAAGGCTGACTCGCTCCTCGCGGCAAGGCCGCTCGTCGCTCGGTCACTCCTATTGCAGCTTGAGGCCCCCGGCGATGCCGCCGAGACGCTCGGCGGCGAGCTGCTTCGACCGCTCGACGGCGTCCTTCAGGGCGGCGAGGACGAGGTCCTGGAGGGTCTCGACGTCGCTCGGGTCCACGGCATCCGGCGAGATCTTGACGGACCGCGCGTCCTGCGTGCCGGTCATCGTGACGACGACCGCGCCGCCGCCGGCCTTGCCCTCGACGGTCTCCTCGGCGAGCTGCGATTGGGCGCGCTCCATGCTCGCCTGCATCTCGCGGGCGATCCGGCGCAGATCCTTCATCACTCCACCTCCAGGATGCGTTCGGGTCTGCGGAACGTCTCGAGCGCCGCCCGCAGCATCGGGTCGTCCGTAGCCGGCGGAGCCTCCCGTGGCGTCTGCTTCACGCAGCGGACGCGCACGTCGGCCCCGAGGATGCTGGACATCTCGCGCTCGAGCTCGGTGCGCCGCTGGTCCATCCAGCCGCGCGCGAACTCGTTCGCGAACGCGAGCACGATGACCCCGCCCTCGACGGTCGTGGGCTCGGCGCACTGGAGCTGCGCGGCGTTGCCCATGCTCTTCTCGCGCGTGCGCTCGAGGACGACCTCCCACGCCTGGCGCACGGCCTCGATGCGGATCGCCGTGGCGGTCGCCGCGCCCGCCCGGGCCGGTGACGTCCCGGCGGTGATCGGGGCTCGGACGGCTGACGCACCCGACCGGGGAGTCCCCGCGCCGCTAGGCGTCGGCGCGAGCGCGGGCGATGTCGCGGGGGGCGGAGCCCCCCGCACGCGAGGGAGCGGGCCAGGGACCCGCCCCGACGCATCGCTCTTCGGCGTTGCGGGAGCGGAAGAGGCGGGAAGCGAGGACCGAGCGGGCGAGGGGCTCCGCCCCCCAGCGGGTGCGTCACCCGCGCGAGCGCCGACGGGCGCGTCCGCAGCCGTGAGCTCGAGGACCGCCAGCTCGAGCGGCAGCGGCGTGCCCTCGCCCGTGCGCAGCTGCTGCTCCGCCTCGACGAGCCGCTTCGCGATCCGCGCGAGGCGGTCGGGCGCGAGCTTCGGCGCCTGCTCCTTGATCCGCGCCGCGGCCTCCTCGCCAAGGATCTCGGGGGCCTTGCCCGTGTAGCGGACGAGGACGAGCGCGCGGACGTGCTCGATGGCGCGGCGCGCGAAGAGGTGGAGGTCGCGGCCCTCGTCGACGAGGCGGCCGACGAGCGTCACGGCGCGGATGCCGTCGTCCGCCGCGAACGCGTCGAAGAGCTCGGCGACGTCCTCCCAGTCGGAGGTGCCGAGCAGGTCGTCGACGTCCTTCAGCGAGACCTTGCCGCCGTCGGAGAACGAGGCGAGCTGGTCGAGGATGCTCTCGCCGTCTCGGAGCGAGCCCTGCGCGTGGCGGGCGATGGCCTCGAGGGCCTTCGCCTCCGCCGTCAGCTTCTCCGCGGTCGCGATCTTCGCGAGGTGGGCCACCATCTCCTGGTGCGCGATGCGGCGCAGGTCGAAGCGCTGCGTGCGCGAGACGATCGTGGCCGGGATCTTCTGCGACTCGGTGGTCGCGAGGACGAAGATGGCGTGCGCCGGCGGCTCCTCGAGCGTCTTCAGGAGCGCGTTGAAGGCCTCGGACGTGAGCTGGTGCGCCTCGTCGATGACGTACACCTTGTATTGGCCTTCGGAGGGAGCGAACCGCACCTTGTCGCGAAGGTCGCGCATCTCGTCGATCCCGCGGTTGCTCGCGGCGTCGATCTCGATGAGGTCGAGGAAGCGGCCCTCGCGGATGCTCGCGCACGCGGGGCAGGTGTCGCACGGCTCGCCGTCGGCCGCGCGCGGACAGTTCACGGCCTTCGCGATGAGCCGCGCGATCGACGTCTTCCCGATGCCGCGCGGACCGGCGAGGAGGTACGCGTGCGCGA
Organism: Chloroflexota bacterium; assembly: GCA_016875795.1. Classification (GTDB taxonomy): domain Bacteria; phylum Chloroflexota; class Limnocylindria; order P2-11E; family P2-11E; genus JACPOT01. The sequence continues at coordinate 14,602 of VGOU01000008.1, forward strand.
CCTGTCCCGACGCGATCGCGTTGCGCAGCGTGCGCGTCACGTGCCGCTGACCGACCACCTCCCCGAACCTCTGCGGGCGCCAGCGGCGATAGAGTGCGGTCCGGTCGGGCACAGCACGTGAGGATAGCGAGAGGCGGGATCCAAGAATGCGCGTGATCCGCGTCGCGAAGGACAAGCGCCGCGCCGAGAGCGGTCCGATCTTCGTGGGATCGGTCGAGATCCAGCGGATCGTGGACGTGGGCGAGCGGGACCTGCGCCTCATCGAGGTCCACTTCAAGGACGGCGCGCGCAACACGTGGCACACGCACACGACCGATCAGATCCTCGTCGTTACGGAGGGCGAAGGCGTGGTCGCCTCGCGCGCCGAGCGGAGGGAGGTGACCGTGGGCGACGTCGCCTACATCCCCGCCGGTGAAGAGCACTGGCATGGCGCCCGTCCCGGGACGGGCATGACGCATCTGGCGATCAACGGTGGCTCGTCGAAGACGACGATCACCGAGTGAGCGAAGCGGCCGTGCACCCCCCGTCGACACGGACCACCGCGAACACGCGAGCGGCCTCGGCTCGGACCAGGCTTCCCTGCGGCACCCAGCGGGACCCGCTTACCGCTGCTTCCTTCCGGATCTGACGGGGTTCGCGGTCCGCTGCTGCACAGGACCCGGCCGTCAACGCCTTGACCGCCAGCAGGACCCGCGGTGGCCGGCCTCGGGAGGGAGTTCAGCCCCGCTAAAGCGGATCGCGGGTACAGGGCACCGCTAGCTCCCCGCCTAGCACGACCGCTTCGATCGTACCTCCTGAGGACGTTCACCCGCACGGCGGCCACCCGGCCGGAGACGGAGCCGCGTCAAGGAGCGCTCACCGTCGCCCGTTTCGCTCCGCAAGCAGGCCGGCGGCCCGTTTCGTACCGAGGGAGCAGTACCCGGGTGGGTCGAGCGAGCGGGGAGGTCTCGAGGATGCGACGGTCGGGGGATGTCCTGGCGAGCCTGGTGACGGCCATGGGCCTCACCGGGCGATGCGGACGCTTCCGTCCGCTACCCGCGCAGCCCCCGCCTGCCCGCCACCGTCGAGCTCCGGCGCGTCCTCGTCGGACGGGACGGTCGACGTCTCCGTGAGCGTCGCGGTCTCGGCCTCAGCGAACACCGACGTTCGCCTCGATCTCGCGGTACCGAGCGTGACCGCCGCGAGCTTCGACGGCCGCACCAACAAGGCGCTCCGCGCTCAGCTCGCCGCCACGACGCGGTAGCCGCGTGCGCAAGCTGAGGCTCCCGGTCCGCCTGTACGCCACGGCGGTGATCGCGGCCGCGGGCCCCGCCCTCGCCCTCGCTCCTCTCATGCCCACGCGCGGCAGCCTCGACCCCTGGCTCCTCGGCTCGCTGTCCATCGTCGCGACCGTCGCGAACCTGCGGGTCGTGCGCGTGAGCGCCAAGACGAAGGTCGCCGTGGGCGGCGCCGCCGTGTTCGCCGCGGTCCTCACCGCCGAGCCGGCCGCGGCCATGGCCATCGGCGGGCTGAGCGCCTTCATCGGGCTGACGTTCGCGACGAGGCAGCCGCTCTACAACCGCCTGTTCAACGCGTCGGTCACGGACATCGCCGTCGCGCTCCAGACGCGCCGCGACCCGATCCGCGCCGGGTGGCCCGAGCACCGCCGCGACGTGTTCCATCACGCCGCGCCCTACCTGCTGGGGATCCTCGCCGCCATCTCGGCGGAGCGGCAGACATGGTCGCTCGCGCTCTTCCTCGTCCCGATGGCGCTCATCCTCCTCGCGCTGCGCGAGGCGACGCGCCTCCGCCAGCACACCAAGGACGCGATCGTCGCGCTCGCGGACCTCATCGACCAGCGCGACCCCTACGCCTACGGGCACAGCCTTCGCGGCGCCGAGCACGCCGCCCGCGTGGCGCGGCACCTGCGCCTCCCGAGCGAGCGCGTCGAGGTCATCACCGAGGCCGCGCGCATGCACGACGTCGGCAAGGTGACGACGCCCGACCACGTCCTCAAGGAGCCGGGACCGCTCGACGCGCGCGAGTGGGACGAGATGCACCGGCGCTGCGACGCCGGCCACCACTTCCTGCAGCGGATCCCCGACCTCCTCGAAGGCGCGGACCTCGTGCTCAGTCACCACGAGCGCGTCGACGGCACGGGCTACCCCGCGGCCCCAAGGGCATCGATCTCCCGCTCGAGGCATCGCTCATCGCGGTCTGCGACGCCTACGACGCGATGACGAGCGACCGCGTCTACCGCCATGCGCTGCCCTACCAGCGGGTCGTGGCCGAGCCGAAGGCGGGCCGCGGGACGCAGCGGCACGAGAAGGCCGTCGACGCCCTCCTGGCGCTGATGGCGCGGGGCGCGATCGTGCCGGCCTCGTCGCGCGCGGCGGCACCCCACGTAGCCGCAGCCGCCGGCCGGGGACAGCGCGCGGGGCGCTGTCTGCGGAGAGGGTGGGATTCGAACCCACGAAGCTTTCGCTTACGGACTTTCCAGGTCCGCGCCCTAGGCCAACTAGGCGACCTCTCCTAGGAGCCGCGGAGAGGGCGGGATTCGAACCCGCGAGGCTTTCGCCTACCGCTTTTCGAGAGCGGCACCATCAACCACTCGGACACCTCTCCGCCATCGAGTTTAGCGGCGTGCGCGCCTGCCGACGACCTTTCTCCCTGTCAAACTCGGCCGTGTGACCCGCTTCCACTACGCCTTCGTCGTCGTCGCGGTCACTTTCGTCGCGCTCCTCGTGTCCCAGGCCATCCGCGCGACGCCGGGCCTCATCATCCTGCCGCTCGAGAAGGAATTCGGCTGGGACCGCGCGAGCATCTCGCTCGCGGTCGCCGCGAGCCTCATCACCTTCGGCCTCGGCGGGCCGCTCGGCGGCGGGCTGGTCGACCGCTTCGGACCGCGCCGGGTGCTCATCGCCGGCATCGCGGTCATCTCCGCGGGCACCTGGACGCTCATGCACGTCCGCGAGCTCTGGCAGTTCTACGCGATCTGGGGCCTCGCGATCGGGTTCGGCACAGGCGCGACCGGCGCCGTCGTGAGCGCCGCGGTCGCCCACCGCTGGTTCCGCAAGCACCAGGGCATCGTCGTCGCGCTGTTCGGCGCCGCCATCTCGGCGGGCCAGCTCATCTTCATCCCGGCGATGGCCAGCGTGCTGGTCACCGACGGGTGGCGCGCCGCCCTCACGCTCATCGCCGGCGCGACCGCGATCGTGCTCGTCCCCGTCGTCGTCCTCATGCGCGACCGCCCCGCCGACGTCGGCCTCGCGCCGTACGGCGAGGACGCCGCGACCGCGGCGCAGGAGCGCGCGATGGACGCGCAGCGCACGCCGCTGCGCGCCGCGGTGCGCACGGCGGATTTCTGGCTGCTCGCGGGCTCCTTCTTCGTCTGCGGCTACACCTCGAACGGCCTCATCGGGACGCACCTCATCCCGCACGCGGTCGAGCACGGCTTCACCGAGGTCGTCGCCGCGGGCGCGATCGCGCTGCTCGGGTCGCTGAACATCGTCGGCACCCTCGCGTCGGGGTGGCTCACCGACCGCTACGACCCGCGGAGGCTGCTCGCCGCGTACTACGGCTTCCGCGCGCTCTCGCTCCTCGCGCTGCCGATCGTGTACGACGTGCAGGGGCTCGTGCTGTTCTCGGTCGTCTACGGCCTCGACTGGATCGCGACGGTGCCGCCGACGGTCAGCCTCACGGCCTCACGCTTCGGCCGCGCCTCCATCGGGACGCTCTACGGCTGGATCTGGTTCTCGCACATGATCGGCGCGGCCCTCGCGGCGTACGCCGGCGGCCTCTTCCGGCTGTGGTTCGGCGACTACCACCTGACGTTCCTCTCGGCCGCGGCGATGGGCTTCATCGCCGTCGGCCTGGCGCTGCGCATCTCTCCGCCGAAGCCTGCGGCGGCGGTGCCGATCCCCGCCTGACGTCCCCCGGCACGCTGGCCGAGGGACGAGGACCCGAGCTAGGCCGGAACGAGCCCCTTCTCCATCTCGGACGAGTACTTCCCCATCCGCGCCGCCGCGGTGACCTTGGCGCGGTGGTAGTACGCGCGCTGTGCGGCGACGACGTTGTCCTTCTTCCCCGACCAGGCCCTCTGGGGCGCCGCCTGCAGCCCGCGTCCGTACGAGAACGTCAGCTGCCAGGGCACGCCGCCGATCTGGGCGGCCCGGCGGTTGATCGCGTCGAGGTTCAGCGTGGCCTCGTCGTCGGACTGCCCGCCCGAGAGGAAGACGATGCCGGGCACCGCCGCGGGCACGGTCTGCAGGAAGCAGTGCAGCGTCGCTCGCGCGACCTGCTCCGCGGGCGCGCGCTCCCCGGCGCTCTTGCCGCTGAGGACCATGTTCGGCTTCAGCAGCATCTCGTCGAAGCGCACGCGCTGCGCGGCGAGCTCGTCGAAGACCGCGAGCTGCGTCGCGCGCGTCGCCTCGAAGCACCGCTCGATGGAGTGGTCGCCGTCCATGAGCACCTCGGGCTCGACGATCGGGACGAGGCCGGCCTCCTGGCTGAGCGCGGCGAAGCGCCCGAGGGCGTGCGCGTTCACGCGTATGGCGTAGTCGGTGGGAAGACCGTCGCCGATGTTGATGACGGCGCGCCACTTGGTGAAGACCGCGCCGAGCTCGCGGTGCTCGTTCAGGCGCTCGCGCATCCCGTCGAGGCCCTCGGTGATGGTCTCGTCCGGAGAGCCGGCGAGCGGCTTGGCGCCGATGTCGACCTTGATCCCGGGCGCGATCCCCTGTTCCTGCAGCAGCCGCACGAGCGGGGTCCCGTCCTCGGCCTTCTGCCGGATGGTCTCGTCGTAGAGGATCACACCGCTGATGAACTCGTTCGCGCCGCGCGTCCGGAAGAGCAGCTCGCGGTAGGCGCGGCGGTTCGGCTCGGTGTTCTCGACACCGATCGACTCGAAGCGCCGCTTGATGGTGCTGGTGCTTTCGTCGGCCGCGAGGATGCCCTTGCCCGGCGCGACGAGATCGCGCGCCACCTTCCACAGCTCTGTCATGTCATTCACCCCCGAACGGCGACGAGGATACCGAGGGGATCAGCCCTCCACGTCGCGGGGACCGCGGCGCTCGGCGAAGAACTCGGCCAGCAGGCGCTCGACCTCGGCGCGCCGGCTGCCCACGTCCGCCTCGCGCCGGTTCCTGCCACGCGAGATGACCGTTCCGTCACGCACGACGACGGCGCCGATCGGGACGTCGCCGTGCCCCGCCGCCGCGCGCGCCTCGGCGAGCGCCCCGTCCATGTGGCGCTCGTCGTCGGTGACGCGCGGGAGCGCGCCGTCCTCGGTCACGCCTCGCGCTCGAAGAGCGCCGCGATCCCCTGCCCCACGCCGATGCACGCCGTCGCGAGGCCGTAGCGGCCCCCGCGCCGCTCGAGCTCGCGCAGCAGCGTCCCGGCGAGGCGCGCGCCGGTCGCCCCGATGGGGTGTCCTATCGCGATCGCGCCGCCGTTCGGGTTCGTGCGGTCCTCCGGCATCCCGAGATCCCGCATCACCGGGATGACCTGCGCAGCGAACGCCTCGTTCAGCTCGATCGCGTCGCACTGGTCGGGCCAGATCCCCGTCCGCTGGACGAGCTTGCGCACCGCCGGGACCGGCCCGAGGCCCATGACGTCCGGATGGACGCCCGCGGTGGCCGACGCGACGACGCGCCCGAGCGGCGTGATCCCCATCCGCTCGGCGACCTCGCGCGCCGCGAGGGCGAGCGCGGCCGCGCCGTCGTTGATGCCTGACGAGTTGCCGGCGGTCACCGTGCCGCCCTCGCGGAACGCCGGCCTCAGCTTCGCGAGCTGCTCCACCGTCGTCCCCGGGCGCGGGTGCTCGTCCTCGACCACATCGCCGCTCGGGCAGTGGACGGTCACTATCTCGCCGCCGATGAAGCCGTCGGCCTTCGCTCTCGCGTAGCGCTCCTGCGAGCGCGCCGCGTAGGCGTCCTGCTCCTCGCGCGAGATCCCCTCGAGCACGCACACGTTCTCCGCGGTCTCGCCGAGCGAGATGGGGTGGTACCCGAGGTCCACCATGCGCGGGTTCACGAGGCGCCATCCGAGGACGGTGTCCACGAGCTCGCGCTCGCCGCGCGGGAACGCCTCGGACGGCTTCAGCATCACCCACGGCGCGCGCGACATGGACTCCACCCCACCGGCGACGACGACGTCCGCCTCGCCCAGGCGGATGCGTCGCGCCGCGTCGTTCACGGCCTCGAGGCCGCTGCCGCAGAGGCGGTTCACCGCGACGCCCGGCGTGTCCTTCGGCAGGCCCGCGAGCAGGGCGGCCATGCGCCCGACGTTGCGGTTGTCCTCGCCGGCCTGGTTCGACGCGCCGAGGACGACCTCGTCCACGTCCTCGCCCTTCACCCCCGCGCGCTCGAGGACCGATCGGATGACGTGCGCCGCGAGGTCGTCGGGCCGGACCTGGGCGAGCGCGCCGCCGAACCTGCCGAAGGGCGTGCGGACGTAGCCGATGACGACCGCGTCCCGTGCACGCATCAGCGGCCCTCGAAGGCGGCCGCGCGCTTCTCGAGGAAGGCGCGCACGCCCTCGGCGTAGTCGGCGGTGCGCCCGGCGCGGTCCTGGAGCTCGGCCTCGAGCTCGAGGAACGGCCCGAGGTCGCGCTCGAGCGCGGCGTTCATCCCTTCCTTCGTCAGCGCGTACGCCTCCGTCGCGCCCGCGGCGATCCCGCGCGCGAACGCGCGCCACCCCGCGGCGAACTCGCCGTCCGGCCAGACGCGGCCGACGAGGCCGATGCGCAGCGCCTCATCCGCGCCCACGGGCTCGCCGGTGAGGATCATGGCCATGGCCCGCCCCCAGCCGACGATGCGCGGAAGGAAGTACGCCGATGAGGCGTCCGGCACGAGACCGACCTTCCCCCACGCCGCGCGGAAGGCGGCGGAGGACGACGCGACGCGGAGGTCGCACGCGCAGACGACCCCCATGCCGGCGCCGGCGACGATGCCGTTCACGGCCGCGATGACCGGCTTGCGCATCGTTCGGATGGCGGTCACGAGCGGGTGGTACCGGCGGCGCAGCTCGTTCCCGAGGTGCAGGTCCTCGCCGCGCTCGAGCGCGGCGCGGCGGTCGCGGAGGTCCTGGCCGGCGGAGAAGGCGCGCCCGGCGCCGGTGAGCAAGACGGCGCGCACGCCGGCGTCCGTCGCGGCGCCGTCGAGGGCGTCCGCGAGCGCCGCGGTCGTCGCCTCGTCGAACGCGTTGAGGACGTCGGGGCGGTCGAGGGTGATGACCGCGAGCGCGCCGTCGCGCTCCGCGCGCACGGGCGCGCGCGTGACCGTCACCGACCCTTGAAGACGGGCTTGCGCTTGTTCACGAACGCGTCGACGCCTTCCTTCTTGTCCTCCGTCGCGAAGAGGAGGTAGAAGGCCTTGCGCTCGAACTCGAGCCCCGCGTCGAGGCCGCTGTTCAGGGCCAGGTCGATGGCCTCGGTCGCGAGCCGGACCGCGATGGGCGGCTTCTCCGCGATCGTCCGCGCGAGCGCCTTCGCGTCGTCGAGGTACGTGGACTGCGGGTACACGTGCGCGACGAGCCCGATGGCCTTCGCCTCGTCCGCCTTGATGCGCCGGCCGGTGAGGATGAGCTCCATCGCGACGTATTTCCCCACCGTGCGCGTCAGCCGCTGCGTCCCGCCCGCGCCCGGGATGATCCCGAGGTTCACCTCGGGCTGCCCGAACTGGGCGCTCTCGGACGCGACGATGATGTCGCACACCATCGCGAGCTCGCACCCGCCGCCGAGCGCGTAGCCGGACACCGCGGCGATGATCGGCGTGCGGATGCGGCGGATGCGCTCCCAGCGCGTCGTGAGATCCCGCTCGAGCATCGTCACCGGCGTCGCTTCGACGAAGGCCGTCTTGATGTCGGCGCCCGCGGCGAACGCCTTCTCGTTCCCGGTCACGACGATGCAGCGGATCCCGCCGTCGTCGCCGAGGGCCTCGAGCGCGCTCACGAGCTCGTCCATGAGCTCCTCGCTGAGCGCGTTCAGCACCTCGGGCCTGTTCAGCCGGACCACCGCGATGGGCGGCTCGCGCGTGACGACGACGGCGCTCAACTCTCGAAGCCCACCTTGTCCACGTAGCACCACGGCCGCTTCTCCCCCGGCTCGTGCGACCGGACGATCGGATGCTTCGTCGCGTGATGGCGCTTCGTCGCGTGCTCGTTCTTCGGGTCGTCGCAGCAGCCCGCGTTCCCGCACGTGAGGCAGAGGAGCGGGCGCGCCCAGTCATCGCCCGTGTCCAGGCACTCCCCGCAGCCGTCGGTCTCCGGGGCGATGCCTTCGGCGGTGTCCCCGAGGGGGGAGCGGAGCTCGTTCGCCACTAGCGCCCCTTGTAGTCCGGCTTGCGCTTCTCGGCGAAGGCCTTCACGCCTTCCTTGAAGTCCTCCGAGGCGAAGAGCCGGCCGACGGCCTGGTGCTCGTAGAGCATCGCGTTCGCGAACGGCATGCCGAGGCCGTGCACCGCGGCGAGCTTGATCTGCCCGCGCGCGAGCGTGGGCCCGCTGCCGTATTCGGCCGCCCAGGAGTGCGCGGTCGCGATGAGCTTGTCGGGAGCCACGACGTCATCGACGATCCCCATCTCCTTGGCCTGCGCCGGCGGGACGGGCCCCCCGAGCATCATGAGGTCGAACGCCTTCTGCCGGCCGATGAGGCGCGGCAGGCGCTGCGTCCCGCCGGTCCCCGGCAGCACCCCGAGCGTCACCTCGGGGAGGCCGATGTCGTACGTGCCCTCGGCCGCGACGCGCGCGTCGGCGCAGAGCGCGATCTCGAGCCCGCCGCCGAGGCAGTGCCCGTTGATGGCGGCGATGACGACCTTCGGCGTGCGCTCGAACTTGGACATGACCTCGTTCGCGTGGATGACGAAGGCGAACTGGAAGTCGGGGTCGGTGCTCGCGAGCATCTTCACGTCCGCGCCGGCCGAGAAGAACCGGTCGGAGGCGCTGCGCACGACGATCGCCTTCGCGGCGCCGTCGAAGCGGGCCTCGTCGATCGCCAGGGACAGGTCGTCGAGGAACGCCTTGTCGTAGGAGTTCGCGGGGGGCCGGTCGAGGATGATGTGGGCGACGTTCTCCCGCCGCTCGTAACGGACTGCGGGCATCAGCGGATCCTCCCCTGCACGGTCGGCGGAATGCTAGGACCATAGGCGCAGCACCGTAGGAGGTGACCCGTGGCGCAGATGCTGATCGGCGGCGAGCTCGTGGGAACACGGAGCGGGGCGACCATCAAGGTGCGCAACCCCGCGAGCTGGGAGGTCGTCGGCGAGGTGCCGCGCGGCGCCGGCGCGGACGTCGACGCCGCGGTCACCGCCGCCGCGAAGGCGCTGCCGGGCTGGGCGGCGACGCCGGGCACGAAGCGCGCGCGGCTCATGCACGAGGCCGCCCGGCGGATGCACGAGGCGGTCGACGAGGTCGCCAAGCTGCTCGCGCAGGAGCATGGCAAGCCGCTCGCGCACGCGAAGCTCGAAGCGGGCCGCGTCGCCGAGAACCTCGAGTACTTCGCGGGCCTCGCCGACAAGCTCCGCGGCGACTACATCCCGCTCGACGACCCGGCGAAGTTCGGCATCACGATGCGCCGCCCGGTCGGGGTCGTCGCCGCGATCACGCCGTGGAACTTCCCGCTCACGCTCTTCGCGAACAAGCTGTGCCCCGCGCTCGCCGCCGGCTGCACGGTGGTGCTGAAGCCGGCCTCCACCACGCCGCTCGCGACCCAGCGCGCGATCGAGGCCATCAGCGGCGCGGGGTTCCCCGCCGGCGTCATCAACACCGTGCACGGGAGCGGCTCGGAGATCGGCGACCTCCTCGTCTCGCACCCGCGCGTGAACAAGGTCGCGTTCACCGGGCAGACCGAGACGGGCAAGCGGATCATGGCCCTCGCGGCCAAGAACGTGACCCGCGTCACCCTCGAGCTCGGCGGCAGCGACCCGATGATCGTCGCCGACGACGCGGACATCCGGCGCGCGAGCGCCGCCGCCGCGATCGGCCGCTTCTTCAACGCCGGCCAGGCGTGCCTGGCGGTGAAGCGCATCTTCGTCTTCGAGAAGGTCGCCGAGGAGTTCATGACGAAGCTCGCCGAGCGCGCCCAGAAGGAGTGGAAGCTTGGCGACCAGTTCGCCGCCGACACGAAGATGGGCCCGCTCCACACCGAGCACCAGCGCGCGGAGGTCGAGAGCCAGGTCGCCGACGCCGTGAAGCGGGGCGCGCGCGTCCTCGCGGGCGGAGAACGCCCGAAGGGCGACGGGCTCGACCGCGGCTGGTACTACCCGGCGACCGTCCTCGCCGACGTGCCGTACGACTCCCGCGTCGCCACCGAGGAGGTGTTCGGGCCCGCGGTGCCCGTGTTCATCGTGAAGGACCTCGACGAGGCCATCGCGAAGGCGAACGCCACCGTGTACGGCCTCGGCTCGTCGATCTTCACCAAGGACATGGCCAAGGCCCGCCGAGCGGCCGAGCAGCTGGAGGCGGGGTACACCTGGGTGAACGACATCCAGGTCGCGTACGACCAGCTGCCGTTCGGGGGCACGAAGCAGTCCGGGTTCGGGAAGGAGCACGGGGTCGAGGCGCTCGAGGGGTACCTCGAGAAGAAGTCCGTCGTGCTCGCCAGCGGCTAAGGAGGGAGAGGACCGTGGGAGACGTGCGGGCGCTCATCGACGAGGCTCGCGGCCTGGGCCTGTTCCGCGCGCACGCGCCGTTCGAGGTCCACTGCGGCAACTGCCACATGCGCCTGGACCCGCGGGGCGATTGCCCGAGCTGCGGGATCATCGGCCGGCCGGAAGCGGACGTGGCGAAGCGCGCGCAGAGCGACGCGGCGGGGGCGGAGAAGCTGCTGCGGACGCAGATCGCGCGGCGGCGCGCGTACAAGCCGGTGAGGGCGGGGGCGCGGGAGGGCTAGCCCCGGACGGGCTCCGCGGCGAGGAACGCGTCGACCTCGCGGGCGAGCTCCTCGTCGGCGATCTCGACGATCTGGCCGTTCCGCTGCGACTGCGGTGACGCGAGGTACGCGACGACCCGCGCGGGCTCGCGCGGGTCGCGCAGCTTCCCCTGCCGCTGCAGCCCCCGGTACTCCTCGACGAGCGGGAAATCCTCCGGCGACGCGCGCCGGATGCGCTCCTGCATCGGCGTGTCCATGTCGCCGGGGTAGAAGGCGCACGCCGTGACGCCCGTCTCCTCGAGCTCGAGCGCGAGCGCGCGCGTGAGGTGGTCCACCGCCGCCTTCGAGGCGTTGTAGGCCGTGTATCCGGGGCGGGCCCGCCGCGCGGCGCTCGAGGAGATGTTCACGACGCGGCCGTAGCCGCGCTCGATCATCCCCGGGACGACGGCGCGCGCGCAGAGGTACACGCCGCCGACGTTCACGGCGATGTGGCGCAGCCAGGCCGTCGCGTCGGTGCGCGCGAGCGGGGCGAGGGGCTCCACGACGCCGGCGTTGTTCACGAGGATCGTGGCCGGGCCGACCCACCGCTCCGTGCTGAGGACGAGCTCCTGCACCTGGCGCTCGTCCGACACGTCGGCCGCGTACGCGAGCGCCTTCCCGCCCTTCGCCCGGATGGCGGCGACGACGTCGTCGAGCTGGGGGGCGTTCCGCGAGCAGATGACGACGTTCGCGCCGGCGGCGGCCATGACCTCGGCCGCGGCGCGGCCGAGCCCGCGCGCGCCGCCGGTGACGATGGCGGTCTGCCCCTCGAGCGGCCTCACGCCCGCACCGCCATCCGCGCGGCGAGCGACGTCGCGAGCCGGTCGATGTCGGCCTCGGTGTGCAGCGCCCAGAACGAGAGGCGCATCCCGTCGGGCACGAGGCCGCGCTCGGCGAGGTGCTTCACCACGACGCGGTCGTCGGACCACATGCGCGCCACGATACCGGCCGCGTCGCCGCCCCTCGGCACGATGACGACGATGCCCGTGGGCGCGTCGACGCGCGAGCGCAGGTCGACGGGAAGCCCGCGGAGCCGGCCGACGAGGCGCGCGCGCAGCGCGCGGATCCGCTCCCCCACCCGCGCGCCGAGCGCGCGGTGGACGGCGAGCGCCTGGCGCACGCCGACGAACGCCGGCGCGTCGATGGTGCCGGTCTCGAACCGCGTGGCGTCGGGCTGCAGCTCGTAGCCCTCGTCGATGTCGAACGCGATCTGCGACCGCCAGCCGAGCCGCTCCGCGCCGAAGAGGTCCGGCTCGCGCACCCACACCGCGCCGGTGGCGAGCGGCCCGTGGAGCCACTTGTGCCCGAGCATGACGACGGCGTCGGCCGCGAGGTCGCGCACGTCGACGGCGACCTGCCCGAGGGCCTGCGCCGCGTCGACGATCGAGACCGCGCCGGCGTCGCGCGCGAGGGCGCACGCCTCGCGCACCGGCAGCACGTTGCCGCTCTTGCACGAGACGAGCGACATGAGGAGCGCGCGCGCCCCGTCCCGCAGCGCGGCGCGCACGCCGTCGAGCAGCGCGTCGTCGGAGTCGTGCCGCAGGATGCGCAGCCGATCGCCGCGCTCGCGGCGGCGGTGGACCGGCATGAGCGCCGAGCCGTGCTCCTCGGCCGTCGTCACGATGAGCGATCCCGCCGGGATGCGCAGGCCGAGCGCGAGGGTGTTCAGGCCCTCGGTGGCCGAGGTCATGAGCGCGACGCGCGACGCGCCGCCGGGGTCGCCGACGAACGACGCGATGTCGCGGCGCGCGTCGGCGAGCCAGCTGTTGTACGCGTCGTATCCCACGTGCCCGAACATCCCCACCTCGTTCAGCCAGGTCCGGGCGCGCTCGGCGGCGCGCTGCGCGGCGGGGAACGTCGGGCCGCTGCCGGCGACGTTGCAGTACAGCGCGCCCGGCGCGAGCGCCTGCAGCGCGCGGTCGCTCGTATCGGGCCGCTCCTCGATGAGGTCCGGCGGCGCGTCGCTCATGCCGTGGCGATCCCTCGGATCGCCAGGCCCGCGGCGAACAGGGCGGTGAGCCCGAGCGTGAGCGCGGTCCGGCGCGGCGAGCCCTGGCGCGCCATCGTCGCGGCGAGCGGGATCGCGACGACGAGCGCGAGGCCGTAGAGGATGTGCTGCCAGTCGGGCAGCCCGCGCGCCGTCGCCGAAACGACGCCGAGCAGGCCCTGCGCGACGATCGCGATCTCGGCGATGACGAGCGCGCCGCGGAACGACGGCGTCGGGCCCGAGGCGAAGCCGAGCGCGATCCCCCACAGGCCGAGCGCGGTCAGATACAGGACGAGCGCGAACGCCATGCGCGTGTGCAGGTCGACCACGTCGATGGTCGAAGCGTACCCGCACCGATAGGCTGCCCGGCGTGCGCGTCGCGTACCAGGGCGTCCCGGGCGCGTTCTCCGAGGCCGCTGTGGCGTCGCTCTTCCCGGAGTGCGAGGCGCTGCCGCGCGAGACGTTCGCCGACGTCTTCGACGCTCTCGAAGGCGGCGCGGCGCAGGCCGCCGTCGTGCCCGTGGAGAACAGCCAGGCCGGCGCGGTCGTCGACGTCTACGACCTCCTGCGCCGGCACCGCGACGCGCTCATCGTCGCCGAGGCGAAGGTGCGCGTGCGCCATCACCTCCTCGGCGTCCCGGGCGCGCGCCTCGAGGACGTGCGCACGGCACGCTCGCACCCCCAGGCGCTCGCGCAGTCCGCGGAGTGGCTGCGCGATCGCGGGATCCGCTCCGCCGTCGCGTTCGACACGGCCGGCGCCGCCGCCGAGGTCGCGCAGCTCGGCGACGCGAGCGTCGCCGCGGTCGCGAGCGCGCGAGCGGCCGAGCGGTACGGCCTGGCTGTCCTCGCGCGGTCGATCGAGACGGCCGCGGACAACATGACGCGCTTCTTCGCGCTCGCGCGCTCCGCCGACGTCGCCGCGCGGATCCCCGCGGCGCTGCGCTCCGGACCTCCGAAGACGAGCCTCGCGTACGCCACGGCGAACCTGCCCGGCGCGCTCGTACGGTCGCTGCAGCCGTTCGCCACGGCGGGCCTGCAGCTGACGAAGATCGAGTCGCGGCCGAGCCGCGAGCAGGCCTGGGACTACGTCTTCTACCTCGACTTCGAGGGCGACCCCGCGTCGTCGCCGGCGACCGAGGCGCTCGCGCTCATGCGCACCGCCTGCGCGTGGGTGCACGTGCTCGGGACGTACCCCGCGGCCACGACGGTGCTCGAGCCCGACGCCTAGCGCGGGACGCGGCTCGCTCTGAGGAGCCGCCCGATGCCCAACGACCGGCCGATGCGCGCGCTCCCCGTCGTCGATCCGAACGCTGGAATGCGCCATGCGAGCGAGGACGACCTCGAGCGTGCGCGCGCCCTCCTCGCGGCGTCGATGCGCCTCGAGTCGGTCGAGTGCCTCGAGAGCGGACCGCGCGCCGAGGAGTGCGCGCGCCGGGCGATCGACGAGCGGTACGACGCCGTGGTCGTCGCCGGGGGCGACGG